>NZ_JADYXD010000013.1:0-113244 GCF_015864475.1 Pseudoalteromonas sp. SWXJZ10B | reverse complement strand
CCCGATGGGTTAAGCCAAAACCATCTAAGTATCCCCATAAAAAGAAAAATGCCAGTCAGCTTAACTGACTGGCATTAGGCTATTTAGCCCACTTTTTTATTGGGCAGCTTATTTAAAGTTAGCAATACTTGTTTTTGTAGCAGTAACTGTGCGAATTGCATGCGCTTGGTTTGTAATACCAAATGCAATACCGTTTACGCTCCAGCCAGGGTTAGAGAAGTAATCGTACTGAGTAGCGCTACCGTAAACGTGCGGGTAAGCCATTATACTTGCAAACTCGTTTTGTACGCCGTGACCCATGCCATCTACATATACACCGCCAGACGTATCACCTTGTTTGCGTGAATGCGCTAAACCTTGGTTATGACCAAGTTCGTGTACAAATGTCGTTGCACCACAATCAATTGCAGTGATTGAGTACATACGGCTGCTCATTGAGCTGTATAGATTGCCATTAGTGCCTTGGCCAACCCATGCTAAACCACATGAAATAAGCCCATTGCCAGCACTTTGACCAGTACCTAATACGGCAATCATGTCGGCTTTCCAATCGCTGCGTAAACCATCTACGTAGCTGCTATTTGTAACCGAATCTAACCAATCCTCAGACGGCGTTACTGCATAGTCACCTAAGTTTTGTTTGCCAGCTAAGCGTAGTGTTATATCAACGCCATTTTGGCTATATACCTGATTACTAAAAGCAATTAGTTGATTTATTTTAGTGTCAATATTGCTAGTTGCAGCAGCTGATTGGTCGGTATATAAAATACCGATATCGATTGTTTCTGCTTGTGCAACACTTGCTGCACATAATGCCGCAGCCAGTGCGGTTGTTGTGATTACTTTTTTCATTATTGTATTTCCTTACTCTTGTTGTGGTTGGAACTTGTTTTTAACTTGGTTGATCTCATAAAAAGCAGACACACTAAAGCTGCCCTATAGTGCGGCTTTAGTTGTTTTTTATATTTTGATTATTGGTTAGCCATCAATTTTTGGTGCAAATATATCGATGCTTTTATCTGATTTGGGTTTTGGTGCGGTTACATCATGCTCTATGTGGCTTTTATATAAATCGCGTTTTGCTGCAATCCATCCGTACTTACCTTTACTTTCGAATACATAATTGCCAGAAGGCGCAGTAAATTGACCATATACGGCATCTTTACCTACCGTTAAAACGGTATTATGCATGCGGCCATCAACACCCACTATTTTGCCAAATATGCTCTTATCGCCATTTTCAGACTCAACCACATTAGTCACTTCTGCGGTGAATGTTTCGGCTGTTTGCGGAATAGCTAAATCAAAATTTTCGCCAGTCTCTAACGCCTGTAAAGAATTTAAATCAAACTCAATATAGGCCTCGTTATGTAAGTCGGTAGGTAAAACTTTTGCGTTTATAAGCACTTGCTTTGCTTTGTCGGATAGGCGATTTACGGCATCAAATTCTTCAAACGGTAAGCTGTTGTCAGGGGCAATAATAGGTTTAACGGTAATTGGATCTTTACTCATATCAATAGGTGCAGGGGGATGTGTATTGCGCGTTTTTTGTAAATCAATAGGAACAAAATCAATAGCAACAGGCGCGATAGGTTCGCCCGTTTCATCTGCATTAAAAAATAGCCCATAAACTGCAAATGCCGATAATGGTATAGCAATTAGTAAGACGACAGATCTCTTCATTTGTTTCTCTTTTAGTGTTTTTAGTTAACTGTTTGTTATGTTTTATATTATTAAATGGATTAGATCAAGATAATAAATGTAACCGAAAAGAATTAATTCTAAATTTCATAATTCCTTATAAAATATAAGGATATTTATTTTTGGTATGTTTTTCACTCTTTTTAGTGTTGGTTTTTTATAGGGTTTATGCGGCCTTTGGCGCGTTTGTGGGTACTTGTTTGTTTAGTTAAATACAATGGTTAAAAGTGACTTTTTGACGTTAATTACAATGAAAAATAAAAAGTGAATTTTTTTCACTCTTTGTAAACTAATCGCTAATTGCAATGCATTTATCGGGCACGTATGTTGTGTGCTGCATAAATGGCATTACGAGGGATTTATGAAGGTGTCTGATCAGTTGCTTAACCGAATTACAGCAGGGCTTGTGGCTGTAATTATTGGTTTTTCGAGTTCCATTGCATTGATTTATCAGGTGGTGATAACCCTTGGAGGCACGCCTGATTTAGTAGCTAGTTGGATTTTAATGCTTGGTTTAGTGATGGGCACAACGTCAATAGGTTTGTCGTACTATTACAAAGTGCCTGTTTTAATTGCGTGGTCTACCACGGGGGCTGCATTACTGATTTCAAGTGCACAAGGGTATAACTTAAACGAGGCTATTGGCGCGTTTATGCTCAGTGCATTGCTCGTTTTTTTGTCGGGGGTGACGGGCTGGTTTGAAAAAATAATGAACCGTATTCCAAGTGAGCTTGCGTGCGCCATGTTGGCCGGCGTACTTGTTACCTTTGGTATCGATGTGTTTAATTTTATGAACGACATGCCTTTAGTGATTGGCTTAATGGTTGTTATGTACTTTATTGGTAAACGCTTTTTTGCCCGTTTTGCTATGTTAAGTGTGCTTATTATAGGTGTACTACTCGCTTGGCAAATGGGCCATATTGATACCAGCGCACTGCACTGGAAAATGAGCGAATTTGCTTATATTGAACCCGTTTTTCACTTGCAAGCATGCATTAGCATAGGTTTACCACTTTATATAGTTACCATGACCTCGCAAAATTTACCGGGTATTGCTGTTTTAAAAGCGCATAAATATAAAGCGCCTATATCTGCATCTCTTAATGTGACTGGTTTTGTAAATATACTTACCGCCCCGTTTGGAGCTTATTCTATTAATTTAGCCGCTATTACTGCTGCTATTTGTATGAGTGATGAAGCGGATGAAAATCATGATAAACGTTATTGGGCGAGTATAGCGGCGGGCGCATTTTATATTTTAATGGCGCTGTGCGCGGCTACATTAGTTGGGTTGGTAGCAAGTTTACCGCAGGCACTTATTTTAGCTTTGGCGGGCATTGCGCTATTTGGCACCATTGCTAATAGTTTGCAGCAAGCCCTTAGTAGTACTAAATATACGGAGGCCGCAATTGTTACTTTTTTAGTAACTGCATCTAACTTAACATTACTCTCAGTGGGGTCTGCTTTTTGGGGAATTATAGCAGGTGTGCTTACGCTTCTTATCACCCAAAAAGACTAAAAGCTTTATTGTGTACAAAGAGCCGTTGGTGAGTATTTAAAACAAAATTATAGTTTATTTATATCATTAAAATAACTTAACTAAGCTTATAAAAAAGGCTGCAATTGCAGCCTTTAGTTTTATAAAACAAGATTTACCTAATCAAAAGTATGATGGCGAGTTACACTAAACCGATTAAGTATATGGTGCATAATATACACAACGCACAGACTTAATATTATAGCCACCGATACCGAGCTAAACCGGTACATTGCGCTATAAACAAGATCTTGGCCTGGTCCGAGTGAGTTCCCAAATAAAATACCAAACGTAGTCAACACACCAAAACCAATACCAGGTATGCCTCCGCCTAAAATATGAAAACGCGCAAAAAGAAACGAAAGTATCCATAAAATAGCCATCGGAAAAAGTAAAAAATCAGAGTGACTATACAAAAATAGTTGCGATAGTAACGCTGCATTACACCCTATAAGCGTTCCAATTGCTCGCTGCCAACCAGCCATACCTGCGGCTTTCCAGCATAATGAAAACAGAATAAGCACAGAAGCTGCCTGCGCAGATATTGAGTCTTGTAAATCAAGAACCTGAAAAACCACAAAAGAGAGCGTAGCCACGGTTGAGCATAACAATACCTCATGGCGAATACTTTCTTTTGCTTTAGCTGGCATTACTCGCCCGGGCCTTGCGGTTACATCAGGAAATAGGCCATGCATTAATGCTCCAATAACAACGGTTAAAAATATAGCCAAACCATTAGTTAAAATTAACGGATAAATACTACTTCCTTCATCAACATAGCTCGAAAAATGCAGCTGAATAGAAAGGCTTATCACGCCTAAAGCGCCAAATAAAAAGGCACTACCGCTACTCATTTGGTAAAATAAAAAGCAAAAAACACCAAACACTAATAATGTCATAACGACTGGTAAGTGAGAAAACAATCCCTGCATTATCAGCACTATAAGCGCGCTAAATGCAGCAGATGCTATAAATTGATTTATAAGCCCACGACTTAACGTAGGTACCATGCCCAATATCAACATAGGATAAACGGTAAAAAATATACCATTAGGCCAGTTCATTAATTTACTAATAGTAAAGCCAAG
The DNA here is from genome assembly GCF_015864475.1 of Pseudoalteromonas sp. SWXJZ10B. Lineage (NCBI taxonomy): Bacteria > Pseudomonadati > Pseudomonadota > Gammaproteobacteria > Alteromonadales > Pseudoalteromonadaceae > Pseudoalteromonas > Pseudoalteromonas sp. SWXJZ10B. Next base: position 108,918 of record NZ_JADYXD010000013.1, on the reverse strand, counting down.
GGTGCATCCACCTGCAATGCGTAGTGCTTGGCGAAGGCCATTAGAGTCTAATTGTGGGCCTTGGCTAACAATTTGAGTCATAAAGTCTCCATTAATAAATGTAGTGTAACCAGCTAATAAACCTAATTTGTGCAGAGCCAAACCATTGCCCAATTGTCGATTCTGGTAATAATTGTACTGTTGCACGTGACCCGCTCGGCATGTTTGCTATTAAGTCTTGATGATTTACGAGCTTTAAATGAATGCGTTGACGCTGTGCATCGCGTACCCAACGATTGCTGGTTTCTGTTGTACTTAGTAAACCATTTGCACTAAGTTGACCGTTGCTAACACCTGCTTCAAATGTTTCTAGTATTGCGTCGTAAACTTCACCTGGGCGGCTATCAAATACTACGCGCGCTTGAGTGCCTTGCTTCATATTTGAGAGTGACTTTTCTCTAAAGTCGGCAACTAAATCGGCTTTTTTAGCGACAATAGCTAATAATGGGCTACCTGCAACAGCATACGCGCCGTCTAATAACTGTAAGTTAGCAACTACGCCGTCACTTAGTGCACGTACTTGCGTGTAGGATAAATTTAACTCAGCCTGCGCTAACTGGTTAGCAGCATGACGCATAGCTAAGTTTTTATTACCTGAGTCACCTCTAGCTAAAACTGCTTCAGCTAACTGCGCTTCTAGAGCCGCAACATTTGCTTTACTGGCTTCAAAGTTAGCACGAATGCTTTCAAGCTCTTGCTCCGATATAGACTTTTGAGTATAGAGTTTTTCGCCTCTGCTTTTTAATAGCTTTTGCTCATGCTGCTTAGCATTTGCAGCACTAATTTGTGCTTCAAGGGCTTTAACATTGGTATCAAGACGCTTATTTTGTAATTTGGCATCATCAAGCGCGAGTTGAGCTTGCTCTTTGGCTAAATTATATGGGCCTTCATCGATACTAAATAATATATCGCCCGCTTTAACTGGTTGGTTATTATTAACTTGCACACTAGTGACTCGGCCACTAATTTGCGGTGATATTTGCACAACAGGGTGGTATACACGTGCCTGTGGTGTCACAGGTAAAACCATATCGGCCACTAAATAGTAAATAAATACTAAGATAAACCCTATGAGAGAAAACCTTACATAGCGTGCAAACTTTTGATCCGGTGTCATTTTTAGCCTTACTTATTAACTTGAATACATTTAAGGGCGTTTTGCTCTATTTTGATCAAACCAAATGCAATGGCATCTAGCTGCTCAACAGATAAACCGCTGTATAACTGATTTTTTATATCGGAAATGGTCTCTTGCAATGAATGTAAAATGGCATCACTTTGCTCAGTAAAATAGAGTCTTTTACTGCGCTTATCATGTTTGTCTACACGGCGAACGATTAACGATTGCTCCTCTAATTGCTTAAGCGTGCGAGTCAGTGAAGGCATTTCTATCCCTAAGCTATTAGCAAGTTCAAGTTGTGTTAGTCCCTCACCACGCATATTTATATGCATTAGTGCAGTCCAGCGCGACTGAGTAAGCCCCAAAGGCTCAACAGCAATGGTTACTGCTTCGCGGCATAAGCGATGAACTCGGCCCATATTACCGATAACGGTTAAATCGAGCGTCTCGTGAAAAGGTTTTTGTGTAGGCATAGCCATCCCAACATAGTTAGCAAGCTAACTATTTTATCATTACTTAGCAAGCTAAGTAAATATGCGTAAGTGCGAGAAGTGGCAAAATATTTGCTAAACCTCACCTGTAAAAAAATGGTGAGGTTTAGGGAGTTTTAAAAGTTAAGTAAATTAGCTGGGGAGTATTGATCGGTAAGTACTTTTGTATCTGCAGGCCAATCTTGGCCGTCTTTAGTAAAGTGCATAAGTTGGCTAATCGCTTTTATATCTACACCGTATTTTACTAATTTAGGGGCGAGAGCATTAACACGCGTGTTAATTTGCGCTTCGCTCGGTATTGATTTAAGTCCCGCTAAAATAATACGGTTGCTGCGATTTTCGCGGCTTACATTTATAAAGTCGCCAAATACAGCGTGGTAAGTTGCCGACTCATGCTCATAAAGTTTACTACTTGAAAACGTATTTGCGGCAATAACGCCACCATCGGCTAATACGCTTTGTACTTCTTCAAAAAACTCTTTAGTGAGCAAATGCTCCGGAATATAGTCACCGTTAAACGCATCCAAAATAATCCAATCGTACTTTTGCTTTTTAATAGCGGCGCGCTTTATAAAAATACGGCCATCTTGCACGCTTGATGTCACTAAGTCGTTTTCTATAAAGTTAAAGTAATCGCGTGCAACTTTAGTTACTGCAGGATCTATTTCAACATTATGAATATTTGCAGTGGGGTATAGCTCATGAATAACATTAGAAAGCGTACCGCCACCTAATCCTATAATAAGTACACTTTTAGGGTTGTCGGTTACTAAAAGGCTCGCAAACGTCAATTTTGTGTAATTAAAAACAAGTTTGTCGGGATTGCTTTTATACATGCAACTTTGGCTTGTTTGGCTACTTTTAGTATTAAATTTAAGGCAACGTAAGTCGCTCGTTTCTTCAACAATAATATTGCGATAAAGCGAGCGTTCTTCATGAATAACCTTACTAAACGCAGAACCTGAAAACACAATTAATGGCAGTAGCAAATATTTAAGCATGAGCAAGCCCCTTATTATTAACCAAGGTATTAATAACAATCGCGACTAAACCCAGTGCCCCAAGTGTTAAAGCAAAGGCGCTAATAATTGTATTTACGTCAAACGCGAGCACAAAGTAAAACGAGGTAATAATAGTACCCAGGGCACTGCCAAGCGTACTTACAAAGTATAAACGCCCAGCCACTTGGCCGCTTTTATCGCTATCTGTTACCAGTAAGCGCACAGAGTAGGGCGAGATCATGCCTAAAATAACGGTAGGTATAAAAAATAAAGCAGTTGACGCTAAGAGTGAGCCGTAGCGGCTATCTTCAATATGGGTAAATATAAATTCCATTATAGGCTGCGAAAATAATGTAATAGGAACAACCATAATGCTGGCAATTAAAAATATTAAACCATATTTGGTAAGGGATGCATTTTTAGTGCTGAGTTTACCACCAAGTAAATACCCAAAAGATAAACTAAGCATAAACACAGTAATTATACTGCCCCAAATATGCACGCTACTGCCAAAAAAGGGGGCAAGAATCCTCCCACCTAAAAGCTCAATGCCCATTATGCAAAAGCCGCTGCAAAAAGCTAAAAAGTAAATTAACGCGTTTGTTTTTATGCTCATGTAATTATCGTTATGTAACTTAAGTAGAACACTATACTAACGTGATGCATACAAAGCTGCTAGGGTAATAATTAACCTAAGTTTAATTTAAAAAAGAAGTTTTGTTATAGCAATTTGTTAGTTAGTTGAATTCTGATCTATTTAGCTTGCCTAGGCCCTCGCGATTTAACACTTAAGACGCTTTTTCATTTAAATTAATTTTCTTAAGTTTTCTTTAAGTTTCACTCGTTAAGTTTAAACCCTGAAATATAAACAGGTTTAAATGAGCGAGCTTATGCAATTAGCCCACACTTCTACATCATTAGGTTTAACACAAAATAACAGTCAATTTATTAGTGCTCGTATTAATGATGTGCATCGAAAAAATCTCGAAAACACAGTGAAAGAAGGTTTTTTAGTTGCGTATAACGCTAAGCTTACCTCTTTTATGCCACTACTTTGCCAATACGTTACCGAGCAAGGAAAGTGCACGTTAGGGCTAAGGCAAGCAACTTCGCCATTGTTTATTGAGCAATATTTAGCATCACCCGTTGAAGATTTTTTAGATGAGAGCATTTCTCGCAATAAGATTTTTGAACTTGGTAATCTCTGCTCTACAAATCGAAGAGCAACACTTGCACATTTTATTATTGTTAACGAAGCTCTGCAAAGTGTGGGGGCAAAACATTTAGTGTTTTGTGCAACCAACAAAGTGCGTGCTTTATTGCGCTTACTTGGTGTTACGTGTACCGAAATTGCACTTGCGAGCAGTTTTGTAGTTGAGAACCCATTAAAGTGGGGCAGCTATTACGCCAACCAACCAACAGTATGCATTGTGAGCCTAGAGCAAGCTCACCAACAAGTATTAAATACCCCAATGCTTTATAGTTTGATGCAGCAAAACCACTCAAATATCAATTCTTTGGTAAACGCATTGGTGAATGTATGAACTACTATAATACTCATTCAGTATCGCCATTAATTATTGCCCATAATAAAGATCTAACACGTGAAATTAACGGTGATGAGTTTAACCAGCAAATACAAAAAGTAGTAAAAATACTACAAAGCTTTAACGGCAAATGTGTCGCTTATAAGCTCGATAATACGCCAGCTTGGCTTGTTATTGATGCCGCTACTGCGGTTTCTAATAAAGTGGCTGTGCCAATTGCTCACTTTTTTAGTGAACAACAAACTCAATATGTACTAGCGCAATGCGGCGCTAATGTATTTATGAGCGACACGCTAAACCCTTTATTTGGGGAGCCGACCGCATCAATCAATTTATTTGAGTGTTACACATTATATATTTACGAAATTGTTGCAGCTAAACCCGTCAGTTATTTTCCAGAAACTCAAAAAGTAACGTTTACATCAGGCTCTACTGGACAACCAAAAGGCGTGTGTTTATCTGCAAAGAGCCAAATGCAGGTAGCTCAATCTCTGTGCGATAAAATTAATATTAAAAAGCCTGTGCATTTATGTTTATTGCCGCTTGCTGTGTTACTTGAAAATATAGCCGGTGTATATGCGCCTTTAAAAAGTGGCGGTACAGTGCATTTAATGCCGTTAAATGAATTAGGCTTTATTGGAACTGCATTAAAACAGCCCGCACAACTTATTGCTGCTATTGATAAAGTTAAGCCAAATACGCTTATTTTAGTGCCAGAACTATTAGCATGCTTAGTTGCTTTTGCAGAAGATGGATGGCAACCGCCTAGTTCGTTACAGTTTCTTGCTGTGGGTGGTGCGCTTGTCAGCGAAATGCTAATAGTTAAAGCGCGTAGCTTAAACTTACCAGTGTACCAAGGTTATGGGCTTTCTGAGGCGGCATCTGTCGTTAGTTTAAATACACCCACAAACGATAACCTCCACAGTGCCGGCTCTGTGTTACCTCATATTCAAACTAAAATTGAAAATGGTCAGCTTTTTATAAAAGGCGATTTGTTTTTAGGTTACTTAAACCATCAACCTCACAACAAAAACCACTGGTATGCAACCGGCGATCTGGTCGATCAGCATCAAAACACCTTATTTATTAAAGGCCGATTAAAAAACCTAATTATTACCAGTATGGGGCGCAACATTAGTGCCGAGTGGCCTGAGTCACTATTACTAAGTCAAAGCGGTATTTTACAAGCGGTTGTATTTGGTGAGGGGCAACCTTTTCTGAGTGCCATTATTTACGCCGATACAAAGCTAAGTAACCCAGTGTTAGAGCAATACATTAACGCAATTAATAAACAACTACCCGACTATGCACGAATTCAAAAATGGCATCGTTTAACTGCCCCATTAAGTGTGCAACAAGGATTATTAACAACAAATAATCGTCCAAAACGAGATGCCATAAGTAAGCAGTACCATGCTGTGTTTGAGCAATTTTACCGACTTGGAGAAGTAATTAATGAGTGATTTTTTTAACACCCTTAAAGAGCAAACTAAACAAGAACAAAACTATCTGCTTGCAGCGCCTATTATCCAGCGTGTTTTTAAAGGCGAAGCATCACTTGAAGAATACGCCTCGTTTTTAGCACAAGCGTATCACCATGTTAAGCACACCGTGCCATTAATGATGTCAGTTGGTGCACGATTAACTGACGATCAAGAATGGCTGCGCGAAGCGGTCGCAGAATACATTGAAGAAGAAATAGGCCATCAAGAGTGGATACTTAACGATATTGCAGCCTGTAGTTTTAATAAAGAAGCAGTGAGGTGTAGCAAGCCGCAATACGCTACCGAAATGATGGTGTCGTATGCGTACGACTCCATTGCACGTAAAAATCCGTTGAGCTTTTTTGGCATGGTGCATGTGCTTGAAGGCACTTCTATAGCGCTTGCTGATGGCGCGGCTTCAAACATTGCAAATGCTGTGGACTTACCTAAAAAAGCATTTAGTTATTTAACCTCTCACGGCGCGCTTGATATAGAGCATGTAAAGTTTTTTGAAAACCTAATGAACCAAATAACAGATGAGGCGGATCAAGAAGCCATACTTCATGGTGCAAAGCGCTTTTATCGTTTATACGGCGATATATTTCGTGGACTCGATGATGAACCGTTTTTTAAAGCAAGTGCACAAGGCAAATCGGCATGAGCAGCTCTTTATGTGTGCTAACTGGTGCAACAGGCGGAATAGGGCAAGCAATTGCTAAAGCCCTATATGCAAAAGGGTGGACGTTACTGCTTGTAGGGCGTAATACGCAAGCTCTTGAAAAACTGAGCCGTGAATGCCCAGACAGTGAAACATTTACTGGCGATTTAACCGACGATACAACACGCATTAACTTAGCCATAAAAGCCAAGCAACTCGGTGGCGTTAAATTACTTATTAATAACGCTGGCGTAAATACGATGCAAAGCCTTGAGCACACAAGTAATGAGCAAATAGATAATATGCTGACTACTAATTTGTCGGTACCTATTAAATTATGCCAACTATTTTTAGGGCAGTTACAATATACCAAAGGCACCATTGTTAACGTGGGATCATCGTTTGGCAGTATTGGTTACCCGTTTCAAACACTTTATTGCGCCAGTAAATTTGGTTTACGTGGTTTTACAGAAGCGTTATCGCGTGAGTTGAATGGTTCAGGCGTTAAAGTGACCTATTTAGCACCAAGAGCAACAGATACCTCTATTAATAGCAGTAAAGCGCGGGCAATGAATAAAGAGCTCGGTAATAAAATGGACTCGCCAGAATTAGTTGCTCAAGAGTTATTAGCACTTATAAGTTCGAACCAAACAAGGCGCTTTATTGGTTTTCCTGAAAAATTATTTGCACGCATAAATGGCGCATTCCCAAGCGTTGTTGATAACGCTATTGCAAAACAACTTCCTAAAATCAAACGCTTTTTAAGTTAACAAACACATACAAGGGCAAAATTATGTATAAATTTACACTCGCATTATATTTAATATTAACGGCTGTATTTACGACCGCAGTACAGGCAGATGAAGCGCAAGACTTAACCTCAATTCAACAAAAGTGGGCAATTGCCAACTACGAACTTGAAGACGATGCGCAAATAGACGCGTTTACGCAACTAAGTGAGCAAAGCGCGTTATTTGTTAAAAACTACCCAAGCTCAGCACAAACACATATTTGGAATGGAATTGTGTTAGCTAGCTTTGCAGGTGCAAAAGGGGGCTTGGGTGCACTTGGTTTGGCAAAAGAGGCAAAAGTGTCACTTGAAAATGCACTCTCAATAGATGGCACTGCATTAAATGGCTCAGCTTACGCAAGCCTTGCAACGCTTTACAGTAAAGTACCTGGTTGGCCAATTGGTTTTGGTGATGACGACAAAGCTGAAAAATTATTTAAACAAGCGCTCGCTTTTAATCTCGAAGGCATTGATACTAATTACTTATACGGTGAATATTTGTATGACGAAGGCGATTATAAACAAGCTAAAGCACGACTACTTGTAGCACAAGCTGCGGGCATTCGTGATACTCGTGCAAAAGCAGATGAATATCGCCAACAAGCAATAAGCCAGCTATTGGTAAAAGTAGATAAAAAACTAAAAAGATAAACACATAATGCATTTATTACTCGTTGAGGATGATCATTTAGTGGCGCAAGGGCTTATTCGCTCTTTGCGTCAAGAGGGCTACAGTGTAGAGCATAGTGGCACAGTTAAGCATGCCTTAGAGTGCCTTTCTAGTGGTGAAATTGAGCTTGTTATTCTCGATTTAGGATTACCTGACGGCGATGGCTCGCAAGTTTTAAAGCATATTAAAGCGCAAAAAAAAGTAATACCGGTGGTTATTTTAACTGCTCGCAGCAGTATTGACGACAAAGTCCAAGGGCTTGACATGGGCGCTGACGATTACCTTGCAAAGCCGTTTGACCCCGCTGAGCTATTTGCCCGTTTACGTGTAGCAAGTCGGCGCATTAACCAAACACAATCAAGCTTATTGCGCTGTGGTGATGTAGTAATGGATACATCTGCTCATACAGTTACACAAAGTGGGCAGTCACTTACACTACCGCGGAAAGAATACATGCTTTTAAAAGCGCTGATGGAAAATCAGGGAAGGGTGCAATCAAAACAACAACTCGAAAATAAACTTTACCAATGGGGTGAAGAAGTTGGCTCTAATGCCATAGAGGTCCATATTCATCATCTTCGTAAAAAATTCCCTAGCGATTTTATTAAAACCTTACGTGGCATTGGCTACGTAGTTGGTAAGCGTTAGGGTGTGTTTATCTTTCGAGGTTGAAAATGTCTATTCGTAAACGCCTGACCTTAATTTTACTTTCAATGATGGTGCTAACTTGCTTTTTAGCATTAGTAAAAGGCTATCAAAAAAGCATGCACCACGGCGAAAACTTGCTTGATAATGAACTTAAAATAGTGGCTGGCGTTTTAATTGAGCAACCATTGGTACTAAGCACAGATGCAGTACAAGTAAGTAATAATAGCGCTCAGTTGTTGTATCAAATTTGGCAAAATAATAATTTACTTAGTGGCTCATCGAGTTTAACGAATAACCAAATTAGTTTTAGCGAGGGCTTTCAAACAGCCAATGTAGCAGGGCAGCGTATGCGGGTATTTGTGATGAGTAAAAACACCCGTAAAGTCATTGTTGCTGAACCTATGGCAAAGCGTTTTGAATTAGCTGAAGCCGTTATTTTATCTGCAATGTTACCTATGCTATGGGCAGTCCCTCTGCTTGCTATTTTTATTAGCTTTTTTGTTAAATACGCATTAGCCCCTCTTACCCGATTATCTAAGCAGTTGGCGTCTCGCCAAGCTAACGACTTTACGCCAATTAACTGGCAAGTAACTGACGAAGAAATTAAACCGGTTATTAATCGTTTAAACGACTTATTTAAACGCGTAGAAACCGCTTACTTACGAGAGCGCTTTTTTGCCTCAGATGCAGCTCACGAATTACGTACCCCGCTCAGTAGCTTAAAAATTAATGTACATAATTTGGCTAATAAACAAAGTAATCTGCAAGACCATCAAGAATTACAAGCCATGTCGCAGGGCATTAACCGCTTAAGTAATATTGTTGAACAAATGCTAATTTTAGGGCGCACCCAGCCTGAGCAATGGCAGAAGCAGTTTAGCGAGCAATCATTGCTAACCATTACCCAACAAGCCGTGTCGGAGCAATACGATAAAATAGACGAAAAAAACCAAACGATTAGCCTCGAAGGCGATGATTTTGTAATTAATGGTGATGAGTTTACATTAACGACCCTTATCTCTAACTTGCTCAGTAATGCGATTAAATACACACCTAGTAACGGTCAAATTATAATTAAATTAGCATCAAGTAATAATGACTATAGTTGGCAAATTGATGATTCTGGTGCGGGGATGACTGAAGAGCAAAAAGACCGAATATTTAATCGCTTTTATCGCGTAGGTGGCGATCAACATCCATCAGGCGAGCAAGGTGCCGGTTTAGGTATGGCGATTGTTCAACACATTATTGCTATTTATGACGCAAAAATTCATTTAGCGAATAGCTCTTTAGGTGGATTAACCGTTAAGGTTACTTTTACAGGAGTAAAAAGTGACTAAACGTTTATTCAATCAATGTCTTTGTTGTTTGCTATTTTTGTCGTTTAACGCGGCGAGTAAAGAGTACCTTATTATTTTAAAAGATCATTTGTTTTATCCCTCGCAAATAATTATTCCCGCAAATAAAAAAGTAAAACTATTGATAGAAAACCAAGACAGCACACCAGAAGAGTTTGATAGCTTTGATCTAAACAGAGAAAAAGTACTCTACCCAAATCGTAAAAGCATTATTTATATAGGACCGCTAAGTAAAGGGCATTACGAGTTTTTTGGTGAGTTTTCGCCAAATACAGCAAGGGGCGTTGTTATAGTTAGCGATGAAGGGGCGCAGCATGCTAATAACTAGTTTAGTCATGAGCCTTAACCAATTACTACCTGTGGCTATTTTATTAGTATTACTACAAGTAGTTAAAAAACAGAGCTCTTTGCGAATATATTCTGCTTTATTAATAGGCGCGGTAATGTCGTTTTTGTACATGCAAAGTGCGTCGTGGGTGAGCCAGTGGTTTGAACACCAAGGGTTAGAGTACTCACAAATAGGGCTATGTATCACTATATTTATTGCTGTATTGGTATTTGCACTAAAGCAAAAGTCAGCGGCATTTTATATCGCAGTTATAAGCACAATAACGCTCTATTTAAGCCATTATATTATTTACCTCACCAGTTTTTGGCAAAATAGTGATGCAGGGCAAAGCTTATTTATTGGCACTTTATTAGGTGTTGGAATTTGTTTAAGTTTTAGCGTATTGCTGTACTTTTTAATGAATGCAATTAAGCACCGTTTTGGTATGTACCCGCTTTTTACTTTGCTTGCTTTTAACAGCGCGGCTAAGTTATTAGTTGCATTGGATTTGGCAAGCCAAATAGATTTAATTACAAACACCTCAACAGTGTGGGATTTACGCTATGTATTAAGCGAAAACTCTGAGCTAGGCCGCGTACTGCGTGCTCTTGTTGGTTACGAGGCCACTCCTGATTTAATGAGTGTACTTATATATAGTACAAGCAGCGTGTTATTTTTATTACTTTGTTATGTTATTCCGGCTTCAATAACTAAGGAACGTGTATGAAAGCACTCAACCTATATTTAGCGCTTAGTTTTACCGCTCTTTGTTTGTTGGTATTCTCAATCCAAGCAAAGGCTGATGGTATTGTTGTTGATAAGGTATATCACCCCTATGTTTTGCCTTTTGAGCGTGAATTTGAGTGGCGATTAGTGTCGCACCAAACAGATAGTGGCAACATACTAGCGCAGCGTTTGGGTGGTGGCGGTGCTATTAACGATACAATGGCACTCGAAGGCTATTTAGTTGGTGAGCGAGACGATAACGGCGATTTTGGATTAGAAGCTTATGAGCTTGAGCTACGTTGGCAATTAATTGAACAAGGTAAATTATGGGCTGATTGGGGCGCGTTATTTGAGCTTGAAAAAAAACATAACGAAGATGTGTATGAGGCAACCTCGGGTTTTGTGATCGAAAAAGAATTTGGAAAAACAAGTCTTACGCTAAATGCTTTTTTGGTTTATGAGTGGGGGCAAGACATTAAAAACGAATGGGAAAGTGAGTTTAGAGCACAATATCGCTATCGATATCGCTCTGCTTTCCAGCCTTCTATAGAGGTTTACCTAGGTGAAGACTTTATTGGTATAGGGCCTGGCTTTATAGGTTTACAGCGCTTTGATGGGCAAAAGCAATTAAAATGGGAAGCGGGTTTCATCACTGAGATAAGCCAATCAGAAAAAAACCATAGTTTTAGGCTCGCATTAGAATTTGAATTTTAATAACCAATGATAGCTGTTTTGGTTGTTTATCATTCTGATTATAGATAGGTACTTGACATATTATTTAAACTCTATATAGTGGGCCGCAGCTAGAAAGAAAGCATGTAAGCTATAAATCTCCATTTCGATATAAGTAATACTTGTAGTACCGTCCTGAAGTTTTTAAAGTACCATCTCATTTTTTGCTACACCCGCTCTTATGAGCATATTTTTATTTTTATTTCAGGATATTACAATGTCTAACATCGTATCAGGTACAGTTAAGTGGTTTAACGAGTCTAAAGGTTTTGGTTTCATCGAGCAAGAAAATGGCCCAGACGTTTTCGCACATTTCTCAGCAATCAAAAGCGAAGGTTTCAAAACTTTAGCTGAAGGCCAACGTGTAGAGTTTACTCTTTCACAAGGTCAAAAAGGTCCACAAGCTGATAACATCACAGCTGTATAATTTTACTTTTTAAGTAAAATGAAAAAAAAGCGCTTAAGGCGCTTTTTTTGTGTCTGAAATTTGACTCAAACCAAGCAACGTCCATTATCAATGTAAATTAACTAAATGATATTGCTATTATTAAGCCCCTCCTAATATTTATTTTTCTATTCTTCTAAGTCATTGCGTGCGCTAATGCAAGTGAGTTTAAGCTTGTAATTTATACCGAACATTTCTCCCTTATAATTTCAAAACAACAAATTCAAAACGACAAAGACCAGCTTGTTAGTAGTACTTTCGATATTGTAAAAGATATTTGCACAGCTATTGATATAACCTGCGAGTTTAAATTGCTTCTTTGGAAGGGGGCTTATAACTTAGTTCATAAAGACCCTCACTTAGGCATTGTTTCAATAGCGAAAACACCGAACGTGAACCTCTATTTATTGGAATTGGTATTAGTATAAATAATCAAAAAGATGCAAAGCAGTTTTCTTTAAAATTGTAAGGGGTGATATATACGAATCATAGTAAATTAAATTGGTTTTAAAGCGGGTAAAAACTTACTAATGTTTGGAGGCGAAAACAATATATGGATTTGTTTTTAAAAAGAAAAATAGATCTAATTTTGGGCTCATAATGACAATAATGCATCAGCTGGAACCTTTGACTATAAAGTGGGGAAGGTGCTGAAAGGCTGTAAAAATTATATCTTTGTGCGCTTGCTAGCAATTGCATCGCATTTAATAAGTAAGTAGTTGTGCGTGTCATAAAGCGATTTAACAAAGAATATAAAAAGTTAAAAATGAAAGATGATTTTGCCGCCTATAAGCATACTTACCTTCAATGATTTATCTTTCATAAGGCAGCCCTTTATTTTGCTTTATTTTTAAAAATGCAGCTTGCAGTGCTTCTATTAAATGCATATCTGTTTTTTTATTCGCAGCTAAATAAGCATCAATTGTTAGCTCATCTATTTTATAAATAAACTTTAAGTGTGCTGGTTCAAGCTTTAAATAGTCGCTCATCTGCTGCATATATAATGGATCGTCTACTATTAAATCTACTTTTTTAGCTAATAGTAAAGAGTATGATTTTTGAATATCAGAGGTTAAAACAACTTCAAATCCAAGTTTCGTGAGGGTTTGTGTTGAAAAGTCATTGCGTTGCATTGCAATTTTATACACTTTTGCTTGTTCAGTATTATTTATAATAAGATCATCACGCTCTGATAGGCCGATAAAGCCTAGTTCAAAACGTCCGACAGGTCCTATCCAATAAAATTTATTTTCTCGCTCTACAGTGCGTGCAAGGCTGTATATAAAGGTGTTTTTTAACTCATCTGCAATTTTATAAGCACGTGCCCAAGGATACATTTGAATGTTAGGTGTGAGATCAGCCTCAGCAAATATATCTCTAATAAACTGAGTACCTTCACCTGCTACCTCGCCATTAATCAATACTTGGTTTGGTGGTGCTAACTCTGTAACAACAAGCAGGGCTTCCTTTGCTTGAACATACACAGAGCAAATTAAAAAAAGAGAATAAAGAATATATTTCACAATAGCGAATCGTCATTCGGTTAGCTTAAGTAATAATAAGTGTGGCTGAAAATATGAAAAACACAAAAATTATTTATGTGAACTTGTTACTAAGATATTGGTTTATTTGAGTTATGTATAACTATAAAGGGGGCTAGATAGATAAGTGGCTTGGGGTTTGAAGTAGTTGAGGCTAAAAATTAAGGCCTAAAACGATAAAAGGGCCTTGCGGCCCTTGGTGAAGTATCGTTCAAGTCAGATAGAGCTTTAACCCCTTAAAGCGCTATCCTCTTGTTTTGCAACACCGGTGTTCATCTCAATAAGTTTCTAAGCTAGCGAGAGGAAAAACCCAGCAATTGCTGCGCTCATAAGGTTAGCCATAGATCCTGCTAACACTGCTCTGAGCCCTAAGCGTGCGATATCCTTCCGCCGACTAGGCGCCATACCGCCTAACCCACCTAGTAAAATGGCTATCGATGATAAGTTAGCAAACCCACATAAAGCAAAAGTAACGATTGCTTGTGTGTGCGCGCTTAACGTATCGCGATAATTTATAAAGTCTAAGTAAGCAACAAACTCGTTTACTACTATCTTTTGACCAATAAAGCTGCCGGCTATAATCGCTTCATCCCATGGCACACCTAGTAACCATGCAACTGGAGCAAATACATAACCTAATATTTCTTGAAGCGTTAATGTTGGGTAATCAAACCACCCGCCAATACCGCCTAATAAACCGTTTAATAATGCAATTAGCGCTACAAAAGCAAGTAACATTGCACCTACATTAAGTGCTAAATGCATACCGTTTGCAGCACCTGATGCAGCTGCATCAATTACATTTACAGGTTTATCTTCGTCATCTAAATCTAAATCAGCTAAGTTATCTCTAGGCGTTTCAGTTTCTGGCACAATCATCTTGGCCATTAAGAAACCACCTGGTGCAGCCATAAAGCTCGCAGCAATAAGATACTTAAGATCTACGCCAATAATTACGTAACCGGCCATTACAGAGCCTGCTACAGTGGCTAAGCCACCTACCATTACTGCAAACAATTCCGATTTTGTCATCGTTGCTATAAATGGCTTAACTATTAACGGTGCTTCAGTTTGGCCTACAAAAATATTTGCAGTTGCTGAAAGCGATTCTGTGCGAGAGGTCTTCAATAATTTTTGTAAACCGCCGCCTAAAATCCTAATTATCCAATCCATAATGCCAAGGTGATATAACACAGCAACAAGCGCTGAGAAAAACACGATAACTGGCAAAACTTGAATTGCAAAAATAAAACCTAATGTGTCTTGTGAGGCGAGTGGACCAAATAAAAACCCAATACCATCATTAGCATAACCAATAACCGACGAGACGGCTGATGACATGCTAGTTAACACATTTTTTCCTGCTTCGAAAAACAGAACAAAACCGCCTATAACAATTTGCATCGCAAATGCTATACCAACGGTTCTTAAATTAATTGCCTTGCGATTAGTTGACGCAGCAAAGGCAATGCTTAGTAGCACACACATGCCTACTAAGCTCATAAATGTTGTCATACAAATGTTTCCCGTTGTTATTCTTGTAGTAAATATTTAATTTTACTTTTTATTATATCAATCGCAACGCGGTTCATGCCGCCTCGAGTCACAACTAAATCAGCATTATGCTTAGAAGGCTCAATGAATTGATAAAACATCGGTCTAACAGTTGCCTGATATTGCTCAACAACAGATTGTAATGTTCTGCCTCGTTGCTCCATATCACGTTGCATACGACGCATTAAACAAATATCTAAAGGTGTGTCTATAAACACCTTAATATCAAATTCTTTATTAAGCGCTTTATCACTCAATAGTAAAATACCTTCAACAATCAGTATTTTAGCAGCTGGCACTCGGCGTGTGGTTGCGCTACGCGTGTGCTGTGCATAATCATACGTTGGTACTTCTACTGAGTTACCACAACGAAGTTGCGTTAAATGCTCAAGCATTAATGCGTGTTCAAATGCATCTGGATGGTCGTAATTTGTTTGCGTACGATGAGCCATCGGCAAATGCGACTGATCCTTGTAATAAGCATCTTCTTCAATAATGGCGATAGCGCCTGGTTCAAGCTCATTAACCAATTCATTGTAAATTGTTTGGCTAAAAAGGGATTTTCCCGACGCTGATGCGCCTGCAATGGCTATAATAGTAGTTCGTGTCACTAAAGTTCTCATCCACACAGAAAGATATATTGTTGGTAGATCACAATAGCAAAAAAGACACGATTAATCTCTTTTGCTTCGCTCAAGGGTGCAAATTTATAATGTTTAGGTTTTATGAAACAGGACTTTTGTCCTGTACGGAAAATTCGATCAGCGGATAAAGTAACCACCTAGAATCAAAGTGAGGTCAAAATGGCAAGAGCAATTATTTTAATGGCAGATAGCCTAGGAATCGGTGCAGCACCAGATGCAGATAAATTCGGCGATCTTGGGGCTAATACATTCGCTCACTTACTAAAAGCATATTACGACGAAACAGGCAGTGCGCTGTCGCTTCCTAACCTATCAAAACTTGGGTTAGTGGATGCATGCGAAGCTGCCGGTGGCGAACCGTGTTTAATTTCAGACCGCCAAGCTCCTCAAGGTGCATGGGGTTACGCTAAAGAAATCTCTAGCGGAAAAGACACGCCATCAGGTCATTGGGAAATGGCAGGCGTACCGGTGTTATTTGATTGGGGATATTTCCCAAAAACACAGCCAAGTTTCCCACAAGAATTTATAGACGAGTTTATTGCTCGTACAGGTATTCCTGGTATTTTAGGCAATTGCCATGCATCAGGAACTACCATTTTAGAACAGCTAGGTGAAGAGCACGTAAAAACAGGTAAACCAATCTGTTACACCTCAGCTGATAGCGTGTTTCAAATAGCCGCGCATGAAGAGTCATTCGGCCTAGAGAAGCTTTATCAAGTTTGCGAAATCGCACGGGCGCTACTTGATGAAATGAATATAGGACGAGTGATTGCGCGGCCATTTTTGGGTTCAAATAGCCAAGACTTTGCTCGAACGGGTAATCGTCGTGACTATTCAGTACTTCCGCCTGCACCAACATTGCTAGATGTACTAGCAAAAGACGGCGGCGAAGTAATTAGTATTGGTAAAATTTCAGATATTTACGCGCATCAGGGCATAACCCAAAAGCATAAAGCACCTGGGCTTATGAACTTGCTAGAAAAAACCAGCGAAGTAATGGAAAGCGCGCCAGATCGTAGCTTAATCTTTACTAACCTAGTTGATTTTGATGAAAAATTTGGTCATCGTCGTAATCCAGTAGGATACGCAAAAGCATTAAAAGAATTTGATGACTATTTACCAACTATACTAAATCAGTTAAAAGCAGATGACGTATTAATGATCACTGCAGATCATGGCTGTGACCCAACCTTTCCAGGTTCTGAGCACACTCGTGAATACGTACCTGTTATTGCATACCAACCAGGTATGAGTAACACACCATTAGGTGAACGCAACAGCTTTGCAGATATAGGTCAAACACTGGCACAGTGGTTTAGCTTATCTGCGCTTGATTACGGCGACAGCTTTTTAAATGAGCTAAAAACGCCAAATAAAAAGGAAAACAATTAATGAGTACTCCGCATATCAGTGCAAACGTTGGTGATTTCGCCGAAACAGTATTAATGCCAGGCGATCCGCTACGTGCGCAATATATTGCTGAAAACTTTTTAGATGATGCAGTACAAGTTACAGGCGTTCGTAACATGTACGGTTTCACTGGTACTTACAAAGGTAAGCCAGTAAGTATCATGGGTTCAGGCATGGGCATTCCATCAATGTCTATTTATGCACGTGAGCTAATTGTAAGCTTTGGCGTTAAAAATATTATACGTATTGGTACGTGTGGCGGTATTGGCACAGATATCAAAATTCGTGACGTAATTTTTGCACAAGGTGCAAGCACAGATTCAAACGTAAACCGTGCACGCGTACGTGGCTACGATTTTGCTGCTATTGCTAACTTTGACCTACTTTTAAACGGCGTAAACGCTGCTAAAGAGCTAGGAATTAAAGCAAAAGTAGGTAACGTATTTACGACAGACACATTCTATCAAGCAGATGATTCGTTCTATAAAGACTTAGACAAGTTAGGCATGCTAGCAGTAGATATGGAAACAGCAGGCTTATACGGCGTTGCAGCTGAATACGGCGCAAACGCAATGGCATTATTTACAGTAAGTGACCACGTAATCACTGGCGAAGCAACACCTGCTGATGAGCGTCAAAGCACGTTTAACGAAATGGTTAAAATTGCATTAGAGTCAATAGCTTAAATAACACATAACAGTTCCTTGGTAACGTATTCACTAAGTTTTGGAGACACGCCCAAAGTGAAGTGAGACTAAACCTCCAAAGCCGCATTTTATGCGGCTTTTTTTATGCCTGAAGAAAATGGGTAGCAGCTTCTAATTACTTATACCAATTCGCTTAATTAAGTGATCTATTTTGAGGATGGAAAAACGTGTTGATAGCTAGGCAAAAAATTCGCTATTTAGTTGTTCTAAATGAGAATTTTTTAACGCAGGTAGCGACACGTTTAGCCCCTAAAAATGATTAAGTATTATTGCGGGTTGGTATTAATTCAACCATCTAAAAACTGCGTTTTTAAACGCCTGCAAGCAGCGCGTCTACAGGTAAATTAAACTGCTGAGTGTAAGTTTCTCAGGTAGGCGCTAAGCTTGCTCGCGCGACAAGCGAAGCTTCTAATTACTTAATCACCCATCCTAAAAACTACGTTTTTAAACGCCCGCAAGCAGCGCGTCTACAAGTGAATTTTAACCACCGCGTTAAGTTTTCCACGTAGGCGCTAAGCTTGCTCGCGCGCGAAGCACAGCTTCTAATTACTTAAGCTAACTACTCTAAAAGCGCAGCATCTCTAAACCTATTTGTGTATAACAGCCCTAAAAAAAATATGCACGCAGAGAAGAAAAAGAGGAGCAAATGAGAAGAGCAAAACCAATGCTGACTCGGCATTATAAAAGTACAAGCGTTGCTTTAAATGCTTGTAACCTGCGCGAATAGCAGTGTTTATACCAAGTTTAGAGTATGACTTGTTGCTCATGTTAGAAGCACAGTTTCTGATTGTTTTTATTATTTTAACTTCTAAGCTCTTCTCTAAAAGCGCAGCGTCTCTAAACCTCTTTGTGAATTAATCACTTTAGGTCTTAACTCTACGGTAGAGCAGAGTTTGTAGAGCGCAGTAAAGCTTCTAATTATACCAATCTGCTTATATATGGGGTCTATTTAACGTTAAGAAAATTAAGCTAGAACTAGGCAAAAACTTTTGTATCTAGTTGTTCTAAATAAAAAATTTTTAACGACGTTATAGTGCAATTTAATTCGTTAAATTGATCAAAAATTTATGCAGGTTGGTATTACCCAACAAACATAACCTTTAAAAACAAAAAAAGGGCCAAGGCCCTTTTTTATGATGTTGCGCCTAATCATACAGGCCAAATACTGAGTGCTTAAACAACTTCACCAGCTACTATCGTATTAAAGCTGTCGTTGTCATGTAAGCTTGCAAATGCGCTCTCATGTAATAGCTCATTACGTAAATTTGGAGAGTATTCAAGTGCCATTTTAATGTCGGCTAATGCATCAGCATGCTTATGTGTTAGCGCATAAGCACATGCTCGTTGCCAATAGGCATAACCATAGACACTATCTATATCAATGGCTTGATTACACAACTCAATGGCTTGTGCTGTTTCATTTATTTCTAATAACGCATCGGCCTTATAAGCAATGGCTTCAACATCCTCTGGTTTGCGTTTTAAAATCTCATCAAATATTTCAATTTTATTAGCAAAATCACTTTCTAAATTGGCGCGCATCCATAACGAATGAACCTCGTTGGTAACTGATATGCGCTCTTGGTTACTGAGTATTTCTTCTGAGCGTACGCGTAGTTTTTCTTCAAGAATTTTTAATCGGTCTTCATACTCGTCAGTAATTACACTTACACGTGTATTTACAATATCTTCTACTTTGTTTTTAACATCGCGTAGTGAGTTCCAGCCCACTAAAACCAAAATAGAAGCCGTAGCGGTAATTATAAAAAATACATTATTAATAGTATCGGTAGTGTATGTTAATGCGCGATCTGCAGTATCAAGCTGTGCATGAGTAACTTGCTTAGTTACATCCTCACGGAGTTTTTGTTGATCTTGCCTTACGGCTTTTAGCTCGTCGAGTATGTAGCGCTCCATTAGCGGTTTAAACATAGACTCTTTAAGTTGTTTGAGGGCTTGTTGCTCTTGTTGTGCTGTAGGGGCTGCTGGTTTTTGTTCAGCAGAATTTACTATGCCCGAAAAAAAAGTTAAACAAACAAAAAGTGTAGATAGGTAATAACGCATCGGTACGCCTAATTAAATTAATTACTGTAATAACTTTAACATGCAGGGCTGAATGGCACTAGGGCGCGTTGACTTTTCAGGATTAAAATTGACCTAATTTAGATAGGAGTAATAGTTGTAAGAATTTTTTAGCCTAGTGAGCTTAGCAATAACAGGTTAAAGCATGAGCATTTTGCTAATACTTAGTTGGTTTTAAGAAAAAATAGGCAAAAAAAACCAGCTCAATATGAGCTGGCAAAAACTGCTTAAAACAACAATATGTCGTAGGGATTCACAGGAGAACAACTTCATACTAACTGAATCTTTATGAACAAATACTTAATTCAATTCAATTAGTTAAAAATATAAGAATACTCAAAGTATTCGGTTTATAAAGTAAAGGTGCATTGGGCTTAAGTAATGCACCTTTATAATTATAACTATATAACTACAATTTCATGGTGAAGGGGGGTATTCCAATGTGCGCTTCAAATAAATTAAAGCCACTTTCAAACCCTTCACATACCATTACGCCGAAATTTTTCAATTCGATCACAGGTCTAGTAAAAAGGTTAAGGTTAATTCACTAATTTTTTTTATCTTACGTAATACCTTACACGAGCGTCATCAGATTTATTTTTACTATTATTTTGAATGTAATTACAAAGCTATTGTTAAATACATCATTAGCAAAAGGCCAATCAAAAATATAAATTGGAGCAATCGTTTTAAATAGTATGTTGAGGCTGGCGTAGCATAATTTATGCGCCTATATTAAGGATACGTAAGTGTTTAGGCAGGCACACTAAATAATAAGTAAGCCGATTAAATAAAAATAACCGTTACTTTTTAAAAAGTTATAAATACATAAACAACAATACTGATTGATTAAGTATTTTACTTTTCTATTATAAGGATTCCAGAATGAGCAACCCTAAAGCAGGCCAATGTCCGGTCATGCACGGCAGTAATACTAAAACGTCTAATCCCAATACTGATTGGTGGCCAAATGCCCTAAACTTAGACATTCTTCATCAGCACGACACCAAATCAAATCCATACAATAGCGACTTTAATTACGCTGAAGCATTTAAATCAATCGATCTTGACGCGCTAAAAACAGACGTAAAAAGCTTAATGACCGATAGCCAAGATTGGTGGCCAGCCGATTGGGGACATTACGGCGGTTTAATGATTCGTTTAGCATGGCACTCAGCGGGTTCATACCGTTTGGCCGATGGTAGAGGGGGCGGTGGTACAGGTAATCAACGTTTTGCGCCACTAAATTCATGGCCAGACAACGGTAACCTCGACAAAGCGCGCCGTTTACTTTGGCCAATAAAGAAAAAATACGGTAACAAGCTTTCATGGGCCGACTTAATTATTTTAGCGGGCAACATGGCATACGAATCAATGGGTTTAAAAACCTTTGGTTTTGCCGGCGGCCGAGAAGATATTTGGCACCCTGAAAAAGACGTTTACTGGGGAGCTGAAAAAGAATGGTTAGCGCCAAGTGACGGTCGTTACGAAAGTGTAGACAAACCAGATACCATGGAAAATCCATTAGCCGCAGTACAAATGGGCTTAATTTATGTAAACCCTGAAGGTGTAAATGGTATACCTGATCCGCTTAAAACAGCGGCCCAAATTCGCGAAACTTTTGCGCGTATGGCAATGGATGACGAAGAAACCGCTGCATTAACGGTAGGCGGGCACACAGTAGGTAAAGCACATGGTAATGGCAAAGCAGAAAACTTAGGCCCAGAGCCAGAAGCTGCTGACGTACACGAGCAAGGCCTTGGTTGGAATAACACTACAACCCGTGGTATTGGCCGCGATACAGTTACATCAGGTGTAGAGGGCGCATGGACTACGCACCCAACACAATGGGATAACGAATACTGTAAGCTTTTATTAACCTACGAATGGGAACTCACTAAAAGCCCAGCAGGCGCTCATCAGTGGGAGCCTATTAATATTAAAGAAGAAGACAAACCTGTCGATGTAGAAGATTCATCAATTCGTTTAAACCCAATGATGACAGATGCTGATATGGCCATGAAAGTGGACCCAACGTACCGTAAAATTATTGAGCGTTTTTATAACGACTTTGACTACTTTTCAGACGTGTTTGCACGTGCCTGGTTTAAACTAACTCACCGCGATTTAGGTCCTAAATCATGTTACTTAGGTGCTGACGTACCAAGCGAAGACTTAATTTGGCAAGATCCAATCCCAGCCGTTGATTACACATTAACAGACGACGAAATTAGCAATTTAAAAACGACATTATTAAATTGTGGTGTTAGTGCCGCTGATTTAATAAATACAGCTTGGGATAGCGCACGTACTTATCGTGGTTCTGATAAACGTGGCGGCGCAAATGGTGCACGCATTCGTTTAGCACCGCAAAAAGATTGGCAAGGTAATGAGCCAGAACGTTTAGCATCAGTACTTAGTGCGCTTGAAAAAGTGCAGGCTGGCTTGAGTAAACCTGTTAGCATCGCCGACTTAATTGTTTTAGGTGGTACAGCTGCTATCGAACAAGCAGCAAAACAAGCCGGTGTTGATGTAAACGTGCCGTTTGCTCCAGGACGTGGAGATGCAACAGATGAAATGACTGATGCAGAATCGTTTGATGTACTAGAACCAATCCACGATGGTTTTAGAAACTGGCTGAAAAAAGATTACGCAGTGTCAGCGGAGGAGTTATTACTAGAGCGCAGCCAACTAATGGGATTAAGTGCACCAGAAATGTCGGTACTTATTGGTGGGATGCGAGTACTAGGTACTAACTATGCTGGCAGCGAACACGGCGTATTTACAAATAGCGTAGGCTCATTAACCAACGACTTCTTTGTAAACTTAACTGACATGTCAAACCGTTGGGAGCCAACTCAAAAAGGTTTATACAATATAGTAGACCGTAAAAGTGGCACTACTAAATGGACTGCAACACGCGTTGATTTAGTATTTGGATCAAACTCTATATTGCGCGCACTTGCTGAGTTTTATGCACAAGACGACAACAAAGAGCGCTTTGTACATGACTTTGTAAACGCATGGGTAAAAGTAATGAACGCAGACAGATTCGATCTTAAATAATCTGTACGCTAAATAAAAACGGGGGAGTAATAATTTACTCCCCCGTTTTTGCATATAGTCCCGGTCAGTATTACTTATAAAATATTGTAATTTATCTAAGTCATATAAAAATTAGGCATTAAAAAAGGCGGCAAAAGCCACCTTTTTATAAAACAATAAAACTTATAGAAGTGCAAAAAGCTTTTGTAGTTGTGGCATGTATTCGCTCACAAGTTCAAGGTTGCTTTCGCTTACTAAAGACTCTGTAGACTCCTCAGCTGCGCTTGACGATTTACCAAACGAACCCATTAACGAACTAGCGCCTTTATCTTTAGCACTTTTCATGCTTTGAAAACCGCCCATTACTTTATTCGCTGTTTCTTGATTATCAGCAGATAAACCCGATTTAAGGTTTTCGATATAAGCCATTGATACTTCAGAACCTACAGTTACTAGTTGCTCTGGTGTAAAGCCGTAGCGGCCTGTAACACCCGCGAAGCTTTTGTATAGGTCTTGCTCTTTAATCATGCTTAGTGCGCTATTAGCTAGAGAGCTTTGTTCGTCAACACTTTGATCTGCAGAACCACCTAGCATACTTGCTAAGTCTAAGTCTTTTAAAGACTCTTGGCTGCTTGCCCAGCTCGTTACAGCTGGCAGTGCTTTCATATAGCTTTGAAGTTGACCTTCGTTAATATCTACTGCAAGGCTTGAGAAACTCATTGCTAATAAGCTAAGTGATACAAGTATTTTTTTCATTGAGCATTTCCTAGTATTAAAGTTGTGCCAATTAGAAACTAATAAGCAACACTTGCCAACACAAAATAATATATTGGCAGATTTTATAGTACAATTTATGAGAATTTATTTAAGTTCTAAGAATTTAGTTCATTCACCACAAGCTAATGTACTGATGATATAATACATTTTTGACAAATAGAGCTGAACACAATGTTAACAATTTCAAATACTGTCACTATCGATGAATGGGAACTAGAGCTAACGGCTATTCGTTCGCAAGGTGCCGGTGGTCAAAATGTTAACAAAGTAGCCAGTGCAATTCATTTACGCTTTGATATTAACCGCTCTAAATTACCTGATTTTTATAAAGAGCGCTTACTTGCCTTAAATGATACAAGAATTACCAAAGAAGGCGTTTTAATAATTAAAGCGCAAAGCCATCGTACTCAAGAGCTAAACCGAGAAGATGCCCTTAAGCGCTTAAAAGATTTAATACTTAGTGCTACCGTTGTTAATAAAGCGCGTCGTGCCACCAAGCCCAGCCGTAATTCACAGCGAAAGCGCATGGATAAAAAAACTAAACACGGGCAAAACAAAGCGCTACGCGGCAACATAAAGTTTTAGTTTTAAACGGTATTAATAAAGTATAGAAGGGACTTGATGCCTACATGCAGGCATCATTTTTACATCGTATTGTACGTATAAAAATATGAGTGAGGGGTAGCCTCACTTATATTTAATAACTATTAATACCTACTTAGCCATTTCTAAATCAGATTCTGCATTTGCCAACATTGCAAACTCTTCATCAGCGCTTTTAGCAACTAAGTGTTTTGAGCTATAGCCAAAGTAATATGCGGCGCCCACAATAAACAGCACCATAGTGTATAAAAATGCACGAGGGTCAAACGCATACACGCCCGTTAATGCTATAAGCGAAAGTACTAAAGCAATACTTGACGTAACTACGCCACCTGGAGTTTTGTACGGGCGAGGTAAATCAGGTTGTTTAACGCGAAGTAAAATATGACTCAGCGCCATTAATGCATACGAGAGCGTTGCACCTACTACTGCCATTGCAAGTATTAAGTCACCCTCACCACTGAGTGATACTAAAAAGCCAAATACTGCCGGTACAATCAACGCACGTGCTGGCACTTTGCGATTAGTCGTAATAGACAACGAACGTGGTAAATAACCGGCTCTAGATAAAGCAAACACTAAGCGACTATAACCATAAATAATAGAGAAAAACGAAGCAACTAAACCCGCAAGCCCTAATATA
Organism: Pseudoalteromonas sp. SWXJZ10B; assembly: GCF_015864475.1. Taxonomy (NCBI): domain Bacteria; kingdom Pseudomonadati; phylum Pseudomonadota; class Gammaproteobacteria; order Alteromonadales; family Pseudoalteromonadaceae; genus Pseudoalteromonas; species Pseudoalteromonas sp. SWXJZ10B. Next base: position 83,875 of record NZ_JADYXD010000013.1, on the reverse strand, counting down.
TTTACAACGGTTGCTAAGCCCTCACTACCGGATGCATTTAATGCATCAACTAAAGGTACAGCACTTGCCCCCATTGCAGCAGCACCGCCAGCACCAGGTACTAAAACAACAACTAAAAAAGCAGTAAATAACAAAAAGATCATTGCACCAATAATGCCTTTTGGCACATCTCTAGCGGGATCTTTTGCTTCTTCAGCAGCAAGCGGTACACCTTCAACCGCTAAAAATAACCACATGGCAAACGGTAATGCAGCCCAAACCCCGTACCAACCTAAAGGTAAAAACTCACTGGCTCCCACTGCATCGGCTACGGGGACGTCAAATAAGCGCGATGCATCAAAATTTGTGATTAAAACAAAAGCCGTTGCAATAATAGCTAATACCGCTAAACCACTTATTACCATCATTACTTTAAGCGCTTCTCCTACGCCCGCTAAATGAATTCCCACAAATAGTAAGTAAAATAATGCATATACCCATGGGCCATTAAATCCGGTGAGGGCTTCAACTGCCGAGCCAATAAAAATAACAATAGCAGCGGGCGCTAAGGCGTATTCAATTAATACGGCAAGCCCGGTTAAATAGCCTCCCGCTGGCCCCATAGCTTGACGCGCAAAACTATAACCACCGCCTGCAGCAGGTATTGCAGCTGACATTTCAGCAAGCGATAGTACAAGCGCTAAATACATAACCGCCATTAATACTGCAGCAATGGCAAAACCACCCCAACCGGCTTCGGCGATACCAAAGTTCCAGCCTGCAAAGTCACCCGATATTACATACGACACACCCAAACCTGCGAGCAATAACCACCCCGCAGTACCCCGTTTTAACTGTCTTTTAGCAAGGTACTCTGTATTATTATTAGACATAACCTTTCTCCGTTGATGTTTAGTTTTTATTTTTTTATTTCATGTGTTTTTAATTCGCGGATTAAAATTACTCAGCAATTAAAAAGTTAGTGGTTGAAACCTGATGCTCAATTACATCATCTTGTGTGCGGTCTTTTAAATTAACCCCAGTTAGTTTTAGTTTTTTAGCTTCACGTAATAAGTACAGTGCGCGTCGCGCCGCTTCTGTATAAGGTAGGCCTGCAGGGCGAATATTCGATATGCAATTACGACATGCATCGTTAAGTCCTGTTTTGGGCTCCCATGTCAAATATAAGCCAAGGCTATCTGGCGAACTAAGTCCTGGGCGCTCTCCTATTAACACCATAACCACCTGCGCATTTAGCAACTCACCTATATCATCTCCAATCGCTACTCGCCCTTGCTCAACCAAAGTAATGGGAGCAATTTTAAATTGCTTGTCTGTTGTAAGGTGCGTTAATAGCTCTGTTATAAATGGGTATGCATTTTTTTGTACCGCCAACGACGAAAGTCCATCAACCACTACAATCGCTAAATCGTATTTAGCCTGCGCAGTGTGCTTTTGTTTATTCATATAGCTGAGAAGTACTTGCCTACCATTTTCATCAAGTTTGCGGCCTAAATCGGGTCGCTGAAGGTAAGTAACCCTGTCAACGGCTTGGCTGTGTAAATGCAGGGGAGGGGCAACCTCTTTTAGAGCATTAATACTGCCTAGTTGCTCAGTCATTTCGTTAATATCAAGCGGAAAACTCACCGCATCACGCGCTTGTGCATGAGATAGCTGAAAAGCCAGCATTTCTGAGGTTGGCAAACTTATACCAGCGCGACCAAGCCCAATACGGGCGTCGGTAAAACGCCGTAAATCACTCCAAGGGTTGTGCACTACATTACCGTTATTTTTATGCTCATTTACTGAGTTATCTAATGGAGTGGTCGGTTTTGAACGTGATTTCATGAGCCACCTCCAGCAATTGCACCCAGAGGTTTAGCAAAAGCGGGAGGCAAGGTATCTGAAAGTGTGATGTCGGTAGTGCTTTGCATAATTTTCATTTTGCTTAGCCATGCTTCAAACTCAGGGGCGGGTCTAGAGCCAAGAACTCGACGCACATATAATGCATCATGAAACGACGTAGTTTGGTAATTAAGCATAATATCGTCAGAGCCAGGTATTCCCATTACAAACGAGCAACCTGCAACACCTAATAGCGTTAGCAAATTATCCATATCGTTTTGATCGGCCTCTGCATGATTGGTGTAACACACGTCGCACCCCATCGGTATGCCTAGTAACTTAGCGCAAAAGTGATCCTCAAGTCCTGCTCGGGTAATTTCTTTACCATCAAACAAATATTCAGGGCCAATAAACCCCACCACGGTATTAACCAGTAACGGATCAAACTTACGAGCAACTGCATAAGCGCGAGCTTCACACGTTTGCTGATCAAGCCCATGATGCGCATTTGCTGAAAGCGAACTGCCTTGCCCAGTTTCAAAATACATCACATTATTGCCAACAGTGCCGCGCTTTAAACTCAAAGCGGCATCTTGCGCTTCAGCTAAAGTATTTAAATTAAAACCAAAACTTGAGTTAGTAGCCTCCGTGCCGCCAATCGACTGAAATACCAAATCAACCGGTGCGCCAGCTTCTATACATTCAATAGTGTTAGTAACATGTGTAAGCACACAGCTTTGCGTCGGTATGGCGTATTTTTGAATAACATCATCCATTAATGTCATTAATTTAATGGCCTGGGCAACGTTGTCGGTTGCTGGGTTTATACCTATTACGGCATCGCCATTACCGTATAGCAGCCCATCAAGCATGCATGCAGCAATACCGTTAATATCGTCAGTTGGATGATTTGGTTGTAAACGTGTAGATAAATGCCCAGGGAGGCCAATAGTGTTTCTAAAAGCACTTGTAACATGGCACTTTTTAGCAATTAATATGAGATCTTGATTGCGCATTATTTTGCTAACTGCAGCAGCCATTTCAGGCGTAATTCCTTGCCTTATACTTGCAAGTACAGCGGGTGTTGCAAAGTCGCTTAAAAGCCAATTACGAAAATCGCCTACAGTTAAATGTGCAATAGCCATAAAGGCATTGGCATCGTGCTCGTCAATAATTAAGCGTGTAATTTCGTCATCTTCGTAGGGAATAAGTACCTCATTTAAAAATGTTTTAAGAGGTACATCGGCCAATGTCATTTGAGCCACAGCACGTTCTTGTGCTGATTGTGCAATGACGCCCGCTAAGCGATCACCCGAACGCTGTGGCGTTGCTTTAGCCATTAACTGGGCTAAGTTCTTGAATTTATAAGTGTGTGTACCTAAAGTGTAACTGTACGCTTGCCCCATGATTTACTCCACATAACTAACATGATAAACCTTGGTATAGGTTTTGCTGCATCTTTAGCTATAAATCAATTTTCAATAGTTACAAGACAGCTTATTTTGTACCAAGTAACTATCGAATTTCGGCAAAAGATTATTTATTAATCCAATTCAATTGGTTACATACGCAAAGCGGTGTTAACTTAACCATAATAAAAGTGTAACGAAAAAGAGCATCCCCTATATGGCGCAGCAAAGTAGCTACAACGCACCACTAAAGAGCAAGGTGCAAACACACGATATAGACGAGCAAGCGCATAGCCTTACTCAATGGCAGCAAAAATACGATCAAATGAGCGACGGCAGCTTTTATGGTTTTATTGAAGAAACAGATTACGTCAATATTCATGTGTTTAAAGAATACACCGAGCGAGCGCTTCGTCAGCAATGTAACATCGCCCCCAATTCGGTTTGGCTTGGCATTCCTTGTCAGTCGCAGCAAAGTAAGATTAATGGTCTAAGTGTGGCAAGTAATCAATTTATGTGCCGCACAAGTGATAATGACTTTGAGCTGATAACCCCTGAGCAATTTAATATTTATGGTTTGGTAATCGATTGGAATTCAATTGAATATATGGCGCAGCTACAAGGCGTAACATTGAAAAACCTATCATCAGCACAATCAGCTCGCTTATCGGTAAGCAACTCATCATTGCAAACGGCAAGGCAAATAATTAATAGCATGGTTGTAGGCAAGGGCTTTGGACTTAAAACCGAATCACAGCAAGATATGCTAAACATGTTGGCACTACACTTATTACAAGCAGATAATCCACAACAAAATATTGCGCCAAGTTATAAACATCGAAAAGCCGTAGTAGATAAAGTAAAAGATTACGTGGCCACAAATCCACAAAACCCAATAACCATAACTGAGCTGTGCGAGCTTGCCTTTGTAAGTAGGCGCACACTTCAGTATAGTTTTGAGAGTGTTTTAGGAATTAACCCTTTGCGGTTTTTACGTTTAACACGTTTAAATAATGTAAGGCGGGAACTAAAAAAACCAAACCAAGATAAGCCAATTTCAGTAATAGCAGCCAATTGGGGATTTTGGCATGCGGGACAATTTGCTAAAGATTACACGCAACTATTTGGTGAAAACCCATCACAAACAGTTAAAAATTCAGCACAGCAGTTTAAACCACCGTGCTCTACAAACTTGTAGGTGCGAATTTACTTCGCGCTCATGTAACGTGGCTTTAATGCTCTAAAAGTGAAAGCGAGGTATAAAACCTCACCTACATCGTGCAAACACTAAACCCGTAGGTGCGAATTTATTTCGCGCTTATGTAATTTAGCTTTAATACTTTAAAAGTAAAAGCGAAGTATAAAACTTCACCTACATCGTGCAAACACTAAACCCGTAGGTGCGAATTTATTTCGCGCTCATGTAACGTGGCTTAAATGCTCTAAAAGTGAAAGCTAAGTATAAAACCTCACCTACATCAACACCGAACCCGTAGGTGCGAATTTATTTCGCGCTTATGTAACATGGCTTAAATGCTTTAAAAGTGAACGCGAGGTATAAAACCTCACCTACATCTTGCAAACACCAAACCCGTAGGTGCGAATTTATTTCGCGCTCATGTAACATGGCTTTAATGCTCTAAAAGTGAAAGCGAGGTATAAAACCTCACCTACACCGTGCAAATACCAAACCCGTAGGTGCGAATTTATTTCGCGCTTATGTAACGTGGCTTGTATGCTTTAAAAGTAAAAGCGAGGTATAAAACCTCGCTTACTATATTCAAAAGCCCTATTTGATCGGTGCTATTTAAGCCGCGATTAAATAGGACTCTTGTCCTGAATGCTTGTTGTTGCGTTTAAACGAACCTTTGCCTTTTTTAGCTTTAACCACTTGTGGTTTAAATAATTTAGAGGTGACCATCGCCGCTAGTGCATTGTGGTTTATAACGCCTCGTCCTGTGTCTACCGCGCTGTTGCTTGCGGTTTTTGCTTTAGATTTTTTAGTCATATATTTCCTATCAACTAATGGTTATTTTAAGTTAAATAATAAAAAGGCTTTTATATTAGCCTATTTAAGAGATGGCGATTGTAGGCTTAATTTTCAACCGCGCAAGTATTTTTAATGCCCAACAGGTACTTTTTTAGTAATAAAAAAGTATAAAAAAAGCGCAGTTAATAACTGCGCTTAATATTACTTTAGTTTGCTTTATAAATTAAAAACTAAAGCTTACTTTTGCATAGTACGTTCTGCCGTCAAAGCCGTAAGGTAATGCACGTACTGGGTATTTAAATGCGCCGTTGGTGATAAAGTTAAGTACTTCGTCGTCGCCTAGCTCGTCTGGCGTTTCGTCAAATACGTTATCGGCACCCACTGAAAGCGCAAACATGTCGTTAATTTGGTAGCTAACATTTAAATCAACTAACACAGCAGACTCAACCGTACTTGTTGGTTTAAACGATCCTGTTGGCGAAAGCTCACCTGGTAATGAAATATGGTCATTACCAAAGTATTTTACATCTGTTTCGCCAAAGTAGTTAAAGCGAATGGTTGATGTGTAGGCATCGCGTTCGTAGTCAAACGTAAGCGTTGCACGTTCACTAGGTTGTCCGTCGGTAAAAAAGCTACGTTGTAAATCATCAAAAGCAACCGCTTCAGGAATACCGTCTTCAGCATTTACGCCGTCAATTTTAGTATCGTTTAGGTTACCTGCAAAGGTTACTCCTAAATTGCCACCTTCAACTTCTGTAAGGTACGATGCAATAATATCAACGCCTTGCGTAGTAGAATCAACCGAGTTTGAGAAGTAGTTAGCTTGCACAGCTCCAGTTGCTTGTAGCGCTGCAACTGCTTCTGAGCTAAACGATACGTCGTCAGCGGTAAGTAAGCTGCCAAGCGTAATACGGTCTTCAATTTCTACACGGTAAAAATCAACCGTTAACGAAAGCTCGCTTGTTACATCGTAAACAAAACCTGCACTGTAGTTTGTTGAAGTTTCAAGCTCTAAGCTATTTACGCCTAACGCACTTGGGAAAGCGGTCCCTGTGTTTGCAGTGAACGATTGCGTTAATGTGCCGTCTGAGCCTAAGTTAGTTGTAAAGGCTGTATAACCACTTTGTTGAAGTGATGGTGCTCTAAAACCAGTAGATACCGCACCACGTACAGCAAAATCATCTGAAAATTCATAACGTGTTGCTAATTTACCAATTAAATCATCCCCAGCATCTGAGAAATCTTCATAACGTAGCGCACCACTGACGTTCCATGCATCGGTGATCATAGTTTCTACGTCTACATAAACTGCGTAGCTGTTACGGTCGCTGTCGTTAGCTGCTTCAGGGCGTAGGCCGTTATAAGCCTGAAAACCACACTGTGCAAATTGGTCCGGATCGTTTACTGATGGGTACGAGGTATCCATATTTGCTAGTCCACAGGCGTATGATGCTTCATCGCCAGGCACTATTTCGTAGTTTTCTTTACGATATTCAGCGCCTACTGTTACATATAAAGGTTCACCACGGCCAATATCTACAATACCGTTTACATCAAGGTTAAGCGTTGTTTGATCAAATCTAAAACCACCTGAGTAACCGCCACTAGGGCCTGAGTTTGCTGCAATATCGGCATCGCTTGCACTTGGGTTGTTAAATAAATACTCAGCCGCGTAAGAAGCGTTTAATGTATTGCGTGATGTAAAGTCGTATTGATTTTCACCATAAACAGCCGATACATCGTAATTCCAATCTGTGTTTATATCGCCTTTAAAACCAAGCGCGACTGAAATATCTTGTGCTTCGTTATATATGCGCGGTAAAAAACCATCGCTATATACTTGGGTTACGTTTTTAGACGCTTCGTTAAAATTACGGTAAAAACCATTACCCAGCGCCGTGCGCTCTGAGTAGCCACCAAACGAGTAAAGCTCGCCGTCGCCCATTGGTAATGCCATGTTGTAAAATAACGACGTAAATTCACTTTCTGAGTTACCTTGGCCCCAGCGTACGTCTTCACTTAACGTACCTGGTTCAACATTAAGCGACCCCCCCGTATCACGCTCGGCGCGGTTAGTGCCATCGGCATCACGGTACTCAAGCGATAGGTTAATAAAGCCGCCTTCGTTGCCTAATTCAAAACCACGGTTTAAACCTGCTGAAATAGTGTCGCCGTCACCTTCACTTGTGCCGCCGTATTGTACAAAACCCGTTGTAATACCGGTTGAGTTATTAAGAGATAAGTTAATTACGCCTGCAATAGCATCAGAGCCATATTGCGCCGCTGCGCCATCGCGTAATACTTCAACGCCTTTAAGGGCCGTTAGCGGAATGGCATTCATATCGGTACCCGCAGCGCCTGCGCCTACTGTACCGTTAAGGCCAAAAATTGATTGGTTATGGCGACGTTTACCATTTACTAATACAAGAGTTTGATCTGGCTGTAAGCCACGAAGTGTGGCGGGTCTAAATAAATCAGAACCGTCAGATACTTGTGTACGCGAAAAGTTAAATGAAGGCGCTGTCGCTTGCAGGCTTTGGCCAAGCTCGGTAAAGCCACCTTTGGTTAAATCATCTGCGTCAATTAAATCAATAGGAGAAGAAGACTCAGTAGAAGTACGGTTAGATACACGCGATCCTAATACAGATATTTGCTCAATGTTTTTAGCAGCTTGCACTGGTGCTTCTTCTGCGTTAACAATGCTTGGTGCGCTAAACGCGAAAGCAACGGCTACAGCAAGTGTGTTTAAACGGTATGTTGGCATAGTGACGACCCTGTTTTTTTGTGTTCTTATAATATGTGTGTGGTTATGGTGCTCATAACCTGTTGCAAACATCCTAGCAACATATGCAAACAAAAAGAAATGAAAAAAACTAAATATTTGGTCTAAGTATGCAAATAAATTTCAAGATAAGAAAAAACCACCTTTAATCGATTAAAATACACGCTACAAGGGCATTAAACTTCAAAAAAAAGATCTATTAACTTTTTATTTACATTGTGATTTTGTTCGTTAGTTTACGCTTTTAAAGGTAATAGGCAGCGGATGGTCGTACCTGTCCCTAATGTGCTGTTAACTTCTATTTTTCCGCCATGATCGCTCACCATAGCGTATACAAGTGTCATACCCATACCGGTACCTTCTCCAACTTCTTTTGTTGTATAAAAAGGGTCAAACATATGCGCTATTGTGTCTTCACTCATTCCACAGCCATTATCTTTTACCTCAATACAGATATTTGTGTTTAGTTCAAAAATATTGACCTCAATAATGCAGCCTTTTTCTAAATCAAGCTCGCATGCTTGCCAAGCATTCATTAAGAGATTTACAAAAATTTGATTAATTGATGATAAATTGCACCAAATAAGTGGTAGTGGTTCAAACCGCGTTTTTATCTCGCATAGTTTGAGTTTGTTACTTAATAACCTTAAAGCATTATTAGCACCCGTTGTTACATCGGTTAGTTGCTTATCTTGCGAGGAGGAGGGGTGGGCAAAGTTTAATAAGTCATGCACAATTTGTTTTATTCGTTTGAGTCCTTCAACGCTGTCGTTAACTTGTCCCTGCAAATTGTTATAAAGCCACGCATACGGATACTGTAAGTTGAGTATGTCGATTTCGTGTTTAAAACGGCTCTCTTTAATTTCGTTGTTTAAGTATTGCTCGTTAAGCTTTAGCAACGTGATAAGCAAAGGAGTAGAATTTTGTAAGCTTTCTATATTACTCATTGCATAGGCAAGCGGGGTATTTATTTCATGGGCTACGCCTGCACAAAGCGTTCCTAAGGTTGCCATTTTTTCGGTTTGCACAAACAGCATTTGCTGGTGTTCTAAATCGGCTACTTTTTTTTGTAATTCATTATTTATGGCAACTAAAACGGTGCTTTTATCTTTGAGTAATTGTTCTGCGGCCAAGCGCAGCTTTTGTTCGTTTAAAAAAGCACGTTCAAAATTACCATCTGATCCATTCATTCCTTTCATCCATATAGATAACTTTATACTTAACGTTTAGTCGTCTACATGCAAATTTGCAACTTTAGTGTGAGCATTTATCTACTTATAGATAATAACCACATTAGGTGACTCCTACTCTATATAAAAGGTAAGCATAAACAGGTCACGGATGTTTTTTTAAGCTATTATTTAGCCAGAAGTAATTTAAAGGCGGCGCAATGACTCAAGCAACACCAAACACACCAATGAATCAGGTTGATGTACTTTGTATTGATGATGACGAAATAGTACTACGTACGTTAACACGACTACTTGAAGTAAATGGCTTAACGGTTATTGTTTGCGATAATCCGCAAAACGCACTAACACTTTTTAAAAATCATGAATTTGGTTTAATTATTAGCGACATGCGGATGCCAGTAATGAACGGTGCCGAGTTTTTAGAAAAAGCGCGTGCGCTGGCACCCGACACTCAACGCATTTTATTAACCGGTTACGCCGATATACAAACAACCCTAGCGGCTGTTAACCAAGGGCAAATAAATGGTTATATTCAAAAACCATGGCAAAACGATTTATTACTTCGAAGCATTAAAGATAGCCTAGAAAAATTTGCGCTAAAAAAGCAAAACAAAAAATTAGAAACACAAGTTAAGGCACAAAACCAAGAACTACTTGAGCTAAACAACACGTTAGAGCAACGAGTAGAAAAACGCACCTTACAAATCAAACAAGTTTTAAAAAAGCTAGAAGACGCCAACGAGCGCGAAAAACAAGAGCACAAATCGACCGTTGAGCTGCTATATAATTTTGTAAACGCAAACCCTTACCTTGATGGCAACAAAGCACAAAATATTGCAAATACCTGCACACAAATAGCGCTTTACTTAAACCTGTCGCAAAAAAGCATTGATCTTGCCCCAATGGCGGGTTATTTAGCACAAATAGGTTTGCTTGCTATGGACCCTGAACTTTATAAAAAACCGCTAAATCGGTTAAATGAGCAACAACGCAAAACCTTTTATACTCATCCAAGTACTGCACAATTAATGCTAATGCCAGCAATACATTTACACGACTTATCGGATGCTATTTATTACCAGTTTGAACGTTTTAACGGAAATGGAATGCCCAAAGGCCTTGCTGGAAACGATATACCGATAGGGGCTATGGTATTAGGGTTAGCGCGCGATTACTGGGACGCGTTTGAGCAGAGCAATGCAAGCGATGAAAAGCAGCGCCATGAGGATGCACTCGAAAGTGTAAAACTTTATAGTGGTTCGTTTTACCACCCTAAAATAGTTCGTGCGCTTGAAGCAAGCCATGCAAAACTACACGAAGAAAAAAGTTCAGCAGGATCAGTACTAATTTGTAATGCCCATGAGCTTAAAGAGCAAATGATACTCGGCCATGCTCTGCACAGCCATTCGGGTATAATGTTGTTGCCTAAAGGTCATGTATTTAGCCGCAAATCAATAGAAAAACTGCAGCAACTAGAATCTAAAAAACCAGCCCCATTTAGAATTATGGTTAAAACTGCTAAATGATTGATCTAAACGGCAGTTTTTTTCGTTACAATGTGCATAAAATATATTATTGAATTTGCTTGAAGGAGCACTCTGTGTCGCGATTTTCTGCGGTTACTGACAACCCCCATGATGGGCGTTTTAACCAAAAAACGGGAATACTGCTTACTAACCTAGGTAGCCCTGATGCACCAACAGCTGCTGCGCTTCGTATATACTTACGTGAGTTTTTATCAGATCCACGCATTGTAGAAATACCACGCCTAGTATGGATGATAATTTTACATGGCATTATTTTGCGTGTGCGCCCTAAGCGTTCGGCTAAATTATACGAAAGTATATGGACCGAAAATGGCTCACCGCTTACTCACATCACTCGCCAACAAAGCGTAAAGCTAAATACCTTATTAAAAGAGCAAGGCTATACCAATACCGAAGTAGTAATGGCTATGCGCTATGGCAATCCTTCAATAGAGGCAGGCCTTGAGGAGCTTCGTGATAAAGGCTTAACGCGTATTATTATATTGCCAATGTACCCGCAATATTCTAGCCCAACCACGGGTTCAACGTTCGATGCTGTATCGAGCGTACTGCGTAAATGGCGCTGGGTGCCAGAGCTGCACTTTATTAATGGCTATCATAAAAACACCCGTTATATTGAGTCACTTGCTAATAGTATTAGTGAGGATTTAGAAGCGAATGGTATGCCACAAAAAATTGTTTTTTCGTATCACGGTATGCCTAAACTATTTTTAGAGCGAGGCGATCCGTACCATTGCCTATGTTTACAAACCACGCGTTTAGTTGTCGAAAAACTAGGCCTTGATAAAGACAAAGTAATTAGTACTTTTCAAAGTCGATTTGGTAAAGCCGAGTGGTTAAAGCCTTACACCGACGCAACGCTTGAAGCCCTGCCTGATGAGGGTATTACCGATGTAGCCATTATCAGTCCTGCTTTTAGCGCCGACTGCCTAGAAACACTTGAAGAGCTAGAAGGTGAAAACCGAGAAATATTCGAAAACGCAGGCGGCAAAAAATACCGTTACATAGCGGCACTAAACGACAGAGACGACCACATAGAAGCTGTGTTTGATGTTATAAAACCGATGTTGTAAATCTGATTATAAAAGCACATAGCTATAAATAGTTCGCATTAAGCGGTGTTAAAATTAACACCGCTTTTTTGTTTTAAGGGCTTTTAAAATATTTAGTTAATTAATTCACAAAGAGGTTAAGAGGCGCTGCGCTTTTTAAAGTAGTGATAAAACATAAAAATACTGTTTTTGGCTTTCTCATTTACTCCTCTTTTACTTCTCATTGTGCAAATAAAAGCTTTTAAAGGGCGAATTAATTCACAAAGAGCTTAAGAGGCGCTGCGCTTTTTAAAGTAGTGATAAAACATAAAATATACTGGTTTTTGTTTTTAGCTTTTCTCATTTACTCCTCTTTTACTTCTCATTGTGCAAATAAAAGCTTTTAAAGGGCTAATTAATTTACAAAGAGCTTAAGAGGCGCTGCGCTTTTAGAGTAGTGATACATATTGGCCGATCTGGTTTTTCTCAGTTATTACTGATTACCTTATCTTTGTGAAAGAAATTACTTATACTTTTAATAATAATTAAAATAAAAACGTATTGCGGAGGGGGAGAATACCTAAGCAACAGCAATTAAACGCTATCGCTTAAAGTATAAATCAATCGCTTTAGTGAGGAGCTCGTCGAGTTGTTCTTCAAATTCTTCAATATTAATATCAAAGTGCTTTAAGTAAGCTCGAGCCTGCACAAGGGATAAATTACGGCTGTTAACGCTATATTGTCGCTCGTCTATGGTTTTATCGTAACGAGGTAAAAATACAAATTGGCCATAAAATGGTGACTTAATATGTTTATTTGCAAAACGACAAAAATCTTCAACATGCTCAGCACCCTTAGGGCCAAGGCAACCGGGCTCGATGCGATACATTAAGCGAATTTTTTTGTCGTCATTTATTTGCATATAAAGCCTTTATCTAAAAAACAGTACGCGTACTATTTTTCCATCTTTAATTTGGTAACTCGAAATAAGTTCTGAACGTTTATCAACTACCTTTTCGTCAGTTGAGCAGGTTTCTGATAGTTCGTGATCAATCACTATATCACCGTGTACTATGCGCTTAATTGGTGATGAGTGAATACACTTTAACTTTTTAAACATTAGCCCATAACGTTCTATTAGTTTTTCTTTACCTTTAAATAATAGCTCATTAGGGAAAATATAAAACTCAACATCTTCGGCATACACACGAAGAAACTCTTCAATGTTACGCGCGTTATACGCTTTAACTAACTGCTCTACTACCGCAAGTGATTCGCGCGATTGCTTAGCTTTAGTTTGTTGCTTAACTGTCAGCGCTTCTTTTGCTTGCGTAACTGCTTTTTCAGCTTCGGCTACAGCCACTGCTTTTTCTATTTTATTTTTAGGCTTTTCAGTAGGTTTAATCTGCTCGTTACCCAATACCTTTGAATCGTCTGGTTTAGTCGCATCAATTGTTGGCTTTTTAAGCTCAGGTGCTTTGTATTCAAGCGTATTTACTTTGTCGTCAGCTTTGACTTGAGTTACTGATTGCTCATCTTCAACTTTTGGTTTTTCAACGTTTGCTTGAGCTTCAACTTGCTGCTCTTTTTGCTCAGGCTCGCTTTGTTCTGCGGCGTAAGTAATAAGCGCAACGGTGGTAATTAACGAGGCAAAAATAATAGATAACGGTTTCATAACTTTCCTAAAATGAACACTAAACACGTGTAATACCAATTACATTAAATAAGTGATCTATTATAGCGTCAAGAAAATAGCACAATAACAAGGCGAAAATTGTGACATATAGTTGTTCTATATGAATAACTTTTAACGCAGTTAGTGAGTTATTTAATGCGATAGAATGATCATATTTTTGATAATATTGGTATAAGGGTGCAACATAGCAAATTTTAACGTTATCGGATAGTTAATACCACCACTGTAGCCTACCAGTACTGCTCTACAGTAATGTTACCGGGTGCTTTGCGGCGGTTACGCGTAAAGTTTTTATCGAGAAGTAGCGCGGTGGTGTCTTTTACCATTTGTGGATTTCCGCAAATCATAAATTGCGCGTTACTAGGCTCAGGATTTAATTTTACATGTTCAAACAAGCCGTTGCTCTCAATAGCGTTAGTAATCCGGCCACTTAAGCCTTGTAATGGCTCTTCTCTACTTACAACAGGAATGTAGTTGAGTTGCTCGGGGTACACTCTTAATAACTCGTTAATAAGTGCCTGATAGCTTAAGTCGTTATTAAAACGTACACCATGCACTAAGTTTATGCTTTTGTATTTTTTCCATACATCGGGCTGTTGTAATATCGATAAAAAAGGGCCTATGGCAGTGCCAGTACCTAACATCCAAAGCTGATCGCTTTGTGGTATTTCATCAAGGGTAAAAAAGCCGGTTGCGTGTTGTTCTATAAGTACGGTTTCGCCAGGTTGTAATGTAGCTAAACGAGGAGAAAGCAAACCGTCAATAACGTTAATAAGGTAAAACTCAAGATCGGGGTTTTCAGGGGCATTTACATATGAATAAGCCCGAGCAATACGCTTGTCGCCATCCATTATAGAAAGCTTTGTAAATTGCCCTGCTTTAAACGGCTCTACATTAGCATTAACGGTTAAGCTAAAGAGCGTTTCGCTCCACCATGTTACGCTTTTTACTGTTGCTTCAACCCAATTAGACATAGTTACCTCTTGGTTTAGCCATTAAAGTTTTAAATAACTCACTCCATAAACATTAGCATTAAGTGACAAAGACTTACAGGAGAATATGACTAGATTTAAAGCTGTGATGTATGCAGAATTTACCAATAAAATAATGTGAATAATTAGCTCTGAGATAGGAGCCATTAATTGCATAAGGAAAAGCGAAGCAGCAGTAACTAAGAAAAATAAAGTCAAAAAAACAGTGCTTTTTTATTTTATCACTCACTTTAAAAGCGCTGCGTCTTATATCACCATTAGTGAATTATTTACTTGAAAAACTATTGCACTAGGAGAAGCCAAAGAGGAGTAAATGAGAAGAACCAAGCCAGAAACGAGTATTTTATCACTGACTCTAAAAGAGTAGCGTCTCTTAACCTCTTAGTGAATTATTTATTTAAGCCTTTATTAATTAATTTTATAGTTAAACTCAAATTCCACACATAAAAAAACGGCGCTAAATTTAGCACCGTTTTTATAAGCAATTAGAAAAAGTTTACGCTTTTTTCTCTTCACAACTTGCTAGGTATTCGTCAAACGTACCTTGGAAGTCGATTACTTTTTTATCTTTAATATCAATGATACGCGTAGCTAATGACGATACAAACTCACGGTCATGGCTTACAAAAATAAGCGTACCTTCAAAGTCTTTTAATGCATTGTTAAGCGCTTCAATGGCTTCCATATCCATGTGGTTAGTTGGTTCGTCCATTACAAGCACATTAACGTCTTGCATCATTAACTTACCAAATAACAGGCGGTTTTTTTCACCACCAGAACAGTTACGTGCTTTCTTGTTTGAATCGTCTGCTGTAAACAACAAACGGCCTAACATGCCACGAACCATTAAATCGTTGTGCTTAGCTGTACGCCATTGCGACATCCAATCAAACAACGTTAAATCGTTTTCAAAATCTTTAGTGCTGTCTTGCGGGCAATAACCAAAGGTCGCATTTTCAGACCATTTAATTTCGCCTTCATTACTTTTAAGCTCATCTACTAAACAGCGTAAAAATGTAGTTTTACCCACACCATTTTCGCCAATTACAGCAAGCTTAGCGCCAGCTTCTAATAGTAAATCACCACCAGTAAATAACATTTCGCCATCAAAACCATGGCCAATCTTGTTAACTTCAAGCGCTTGGCGATACATTTTTTTACCTTCGTCAAACGAAAGCGATGGGCTCATACGGCTTGAAGATTTAACTTCATCAAGCTTAATTTTATCCATTTTTTTAGCGCGCGAACTTGCTTGTTTAGCTTTTGATGCGTTAGCACCAAAACGGTTAACAAAGTCTTGTAGCTCGTCAATCTCAGCGCTCTTTTTAGCGTTTTCAGCTAAAAGTTGCTCGCGTTGTAGGCCCGCAGCATCTAAAAATTTCTCGTAGTTACCAGGGTAAATACGCAGCTCGCCGTAATCAATGTCGGCCATGTGTGTACATACCGAGTTTAAAAAGTGACGGTCATGGGAAATAATAATCATCGTACATTTACGTTTGTTAAGCTCGTTAGCAAGCCACGTAATTGTATGAATATCCAAGTTATTGGTAGGCTCATCGAGCAGCAATATATCAGGGTTTGCAAACAACGCCTGTGCTAAAAGCACGCGTAGTTTCCAACCTGGTGCTACGTTTGCCATTAATCCGTAATGAAATTCTTTATCGATACCCGCTTCAAGCAAAATTTCTTCTGCGCGGCTTTCTGCTGTGTAACCGTCCATTTCAGCAAATACGCTTTCAAGATCGGCTACTTTCATGCCGTCGTCTTCGCTCATTTCTGGTAACGAGTAAATACGTTCGCGCTCTTGCTTTACTTTCCAAAGCTCCACGTCGCCCATAATTACCGCGTCTACAACGCTGTATTGCTCAAAAGCAAACTGGTCTTGGCTTAGGTTACCTAATTTCAACCCTGGAGTAATAGATACATTACCCGCACTTGGAACAAGCGCACCGCTTAAAATTTTCATGAAAGTCGACTTGCCGCAGCCGTTAGCGCCAATTAAACCGTAACGGTTACCGTTACCAAATTTAGCTGAAATGTTTTCAAACAACGGCTCTGCGCCAAACTGCATCGTAATATTTGCGGTGGAGATCAAAAAGGGTAATCCTAGATTAGTACTGACAGGAGTACGCTGCAGCAATACGCCACAAACAAGAACCAGACAATAGGGTAAATTAGCTGGCGAATTATACAGATCAGCCACAACGAATGAAAGATAAAAGGCAGCTAATTTATAACCAAGCGAAAATAACGGCAATTCTCGTTTTTAAGCCACTATTTTTAGCGTGAGCGGTGGTACTTACTTACAGCGGGGAATGTAAGTAAGTACCACCGCCAGCAATATTAAATAAGTGTTGCAGTCAAAGAGCTAAGTTATTGCCCATGCTTTAATGCACAGGTTGATAAATTAACTTTATAGCGGCTGCATTTTTAGTAATTAATTGATTAACGGTCGCCACGTCATCAAGTGTTAGCGACTCCTTACTCAGCATAAAGTGCACATTGTTGACGTTAATCGGCGTAATAGACTTTACCTGCGTAATTGAGGGGTGTTTTTTTACAAAGTACTGCGCAACCACAGAGTCTTCAATAACATAGTCGATTCGTTTTTTATCTAGCATGCTAAATCGATTATTTGCTTGAGCAGTAAGCACTACCTGTGTTGAATACTTAGTTTTTAGTTGTTCAAGCTCGTTACCAAAAAAGCTTCCTCGGTTAATACCTGCTGTAAAATCTTGACTAAAAAGATCAGCCAAGCTGGTTACATCAGCTGAGTCTTTATGCTTATAAAGGTGCATAACTTCTTCGCGGTAGGGCAAACTAAAATGCGCATATTGAGCGCGTTGTTTTGTATAACTTGCCGCATAGGTTATATCTACCCGGCCATTTTTAAGCTCAGCTTGAACACGCGAAAAACTCGGAAAATAAGTCCATTTAATACAAAATTTTGAATCTTTAAAAATAGCTCTTACAGCATCTACTTCAGTACCTAAAAATGTATCACCTTGCTTAACAAGGTAAGGCGGCCAATTAGTTTCGTTAGTGCCCATCACTAATGTTTTTGAACACGCAAGGGCATTAAAGTGAGTAAATAGCAGTGTAGTAAATGTTAAAAATAAAGTTTTCATTACACTCCTAGTATTTAAACAGCGCATTAAGTGCTGTTTTGTTTTTGTTTATATGCTCATTAATTACTGCAAGCTCAGTAACCGACACCGTTTTTTTGCTAAACATTAAATAAATATCGTCTTTATTTACATACTCAATGTTGGTTACTAATTTTATATTTGAGCCTTTTTGGCCAAAATAAGCCCCCACCAATTCGTCTTCAATAGCAAAATCAATACGTTGTTTATTAAGCATTTCAAAGCGTTTGCTGGTTTCACTCGTGTATTCAATTTGTTTTTTATGCGTTGTTTTATATTGCTCAAACTCCTCGCCGTAATAGCTTCCAAAGTTAGCGCCAACACTAAAGCCTTGTTTAAAAATATCTTCGAGGCTTTTAACACTATGCTGATTATTTTTGTTTTCGTATAAGCGCATAACCTCAGTTCGGTAGTTATCGCTAAAGTGCACATATTTAGCGCGTTTATCGGTATAACTTGCAGCCCATCCTAAATCAACACGGCCGTATTTAAGCTCAATAAAAGCCCGCTTAGAATTTGGTAGTAACTTAACCTCAAAACAAAAAGGGGAGTCAGCAAATATAATGTTAAGTGCATCAACCTCCGAGCCTTGCAGCTTACCGTTAATGCCCATTACATAAGGCGGCCAAAAAGCATCGTGCGATGCCACGCTAAAGGTTCTTTCACAAGCAAATACATTAAATGGAGCCGTAAACAGCAAACATAAAAATACGGTAATTAATTTATTCATTACGCCTCATAGTTATTATTTCGCTCATTATTACAACAGTATAAGCCAGCTTTTGTATTTTAGCGGCACGGGTTTGTTTAAATTTGTAAATATTTCGTTAAAAATTAATTTTAGGATAAAACAACCAAACTAGCGTTGTTGGTAACCTTATCTATGGGTACACTAATAATAAATTAATACATAGCAGGGCACGTTATGTCGCCAACTAAAATTCGCAACAATGTTATAAAACTCAGTGAATTAAGCACTAAACAACCAAACTACTATCTTATACAAGGTTATTTAATGGGGTTAGGTGTATTACCCCAAATGCTCACCCCGAGTGAGTGGCAACCTGATTTATTTGGAGATATTAACCTTCAAAAAGAGAGCGAGCTAAAATACCTCGAAAGCTTAATGGCGCTGTATAATCAAAGCATGGATAAAGTAATTCAAAACGAATTAAAAATGCCAGCAAAATGCAGCCTATCCAAGCAAGACTACCGGGATTCGCTAAAGCCGAATATGCCCCTACCAAGTTACTGTAAAGGGGTTTTACAGGCGCTTAAACACATAAATAAACGTGCACTTAATGCACTACAAAAACAGGCTGTTGATAGCCTAAGTGGCGTTTTAAAAGCTTTTACTAGCGAAAAAGCAGCGGCAAAAGTATTTGGTGAATTTGCCCAATACAACGCCCAAGAATATAAACGTAATTATGTGTATTTTATGGCAGACGCTATTTTTGAACTTCGATTTAGTAACGACCTAACTTTAAGTGATGAAGATGAGGCACAATTTAACAACAGCTTTTTAGACGAAGAACCAAATGAATTAGATGAGCTTGATGAACTACTTGAACTGGTACTTGCCGACACAGAACTAAAAGCACTTGAGCCAATGCAGATGCTTTTAGAAATGATGGAAGGGCACATTACAAAGCAATTTATTAAAGACAACACAGGGCACTTTTGGGGATTGCACGAAACCCGCCCTTATATGATGCTGCGCGCGCATCGAGCAAGAATACACGCGCTGCATGGTTATACCCAAAAAGCGCAATCAGAACTCGAAGAGTTACTAAAGCTAAACCCAAACGATAATCAAGGTAATCGCTTTTTATTAATGAATTGCCTAATAATTAATAAAGAATGGGACAAGTTAGACGCTCTATTGGTTAAGTCCGACAGTGAAGAGCTACACGCAACAGCAAGCCGTGCGCTAAGTGCTTTTGTAAAACATGGCGATTCAAAACCAGCTAACAATTACAAAAAAAAGCTCCAACAGCAAAATAAGCACTTTAGCATAATACTTACAGGGCAAGAAAAATTAAAAGAACAACAGCCGCCATATTACAGCCCAGGCAGTAAAGAAGAGGTCGGTGTTTACCTTGATTCGTTAGGTAAGCAGGCGTGGATTTCGGTTCCCGCGAGTCTTTTTTGGCTAAGAAAAAAATAACAAAAAACGTTTAGCGTGATTTATATCGCGCTCAGTGCTCAACATAAGCACTTAATAATAACAGCGTATTAATTTAAAAATTTCTACTTATTAAGCCTATATTTAATGCGCTTGTTCCTGTAGATTAAACAAATAATGAATGCAGCATTAACAGTGTCTTAGCTGTTAAACGATTAGCCAAGGAGCGGTGAGTCTCGTGTCAAACACCACACTTACTTATTACAACCAAAATGCAAAAGCCTTTAGCGACTCAACACTTAACGTTGATATGTCGGCGCTTTATGCTGAGTTTTTACCGCATATTGCACAATATGGGCATATTTTAGATGCCGGTTGTGGCAGCGCGCGCGATGCCGCATTTTTTAAAGCGCAGGGTTTCACTGTAAGTGCGTTTGATGCAAGCCCAGAGCTGGCAGAGTTGGCAAGCAGTTATTTACAACAACCTGTAACAGTTAAAACATTCCAAGAGCTAAATAGTGTAAACCAATACGACGGCATTTGGTGCTGCGCTAGTTTATTGCACGTTCCAAAAGCTGAGTTACCGCAGGTGTTTTTAAACCTACAAAATGCGCTTAAACCCAATGGCGTTTTATATGTATCGTTTAAATATGGCGATACAGAGCGTGTGCACAATGGTCGTGAATTTACCGATTTAAACGAAACTGCTTTAACTGCATTAATTGATCAACGCACCGAGCTTAAAATAATAAAACAATGGCAAACAGTCGATCAACGGCCAGAGCGCGAAAGTGAAGTGTGGTTAAATGCTTTGTTGGCGCACTGTACAGCGAAATACTAGATGAATAGTTTTAACGAACATCAACAATTGCAAACTAGCCAACAACAGCTTATTACAGGCGATAATGATCCGTTATTACCCAATCTTGTACATGCAATAAATAATGCTACTGAGATTGAGATTACAGTTTCATTTATTCAGCCAAGTGGTTTAGCTTTATTGTTCGACCCACTAAGTGAAGCTTTACTTAGTGGCGCAACGCTTAAACTACTTACCTCAGATTACCTTGATATTACTCATCCTAATGCTTTGAGAGAACTTATGGCATTAGTAGATCGTGGAGCCGATGTGCGTATTTACCAAACGCACAGTAATCAAAGCTTTCATATGAAGTCGTATATTTTTGTCAAAACAAACGACCAAAAAGAGATTACTGATGGCTGTGCATTTATTGGCTCAAGTAATATTAGTGCCAGCGCATTGACCAAAGGGCATGAGTGGAATTTTAGACACGATTATACACAACCAAAAACAAGCCAAGCAGCGAAGCAATTTTTAAGCATACGCACGGCTTTTGAAGATATTTTTAATCACGAGTTTGTTACACATTTAAGCCATGAATGGATTAACAATTACATTACTAGGCGTAAAACACAGCAGTTTGTGCCGGTAAACCATGCCGATACAGCGGAACAAGTTGTTGAACAAAGCGAAGCTAAAACACCAAGGCCAGCTCAAATTGAAGCGCTTAATGCCTTAGTGCAAACGCGTACTGAGGGCTTTAAGCGTGGCTTAGTGGTTTTAGCAACGGGCATGGGTAAAACATGGTTAAGTGCATTTGATGTAAAACAGTTCAAAGCTAAACGTGTATTGTTCGTCGCGCATCGTGAAGAAATACTTTTGCAAGCACAGCGTACATTTTCTGAATTACTTACTTTATCAACTGGGTTTTATAATGGTAAACAGCGAGACAAAAACGCTGAGTGTTTATTTGCCTCTATTCAAACCATTGGTCGTAGTAATCACTTAAAGCAGTTTGCAGCAACAGACTTTGATTACATTATTGTTGACGAATTTCATCACGCGAGTGCACGGGTATATCGTCAGCTTTTAAATTACTTTGAACCACAGTTTCTATTAGGTTTAACCGCTACACCAGAGCGTACCGACCAAGCTGATATTTTAGGGTTATGTGACAATAACCTAGTATTTGAGCGTAACTTAACGCAAGGAATAGACCAAAAAACGTTAGTGCCATTTCATTACTACGGTATTTGGGATGAAAACGTAAACTATCAAGCTATTCCGTGGCGTAATGGCCGATTTGATCCAGCAGCACTTGAAAACAAATTTGCAACTCAAAAACGAGCTGAGCATGCACTTGCACAATGGCATCAATACAAACAGCAGCGCACATTGGGCTTTTGTATTTCTACCAAACATGCCGATTATATGGCAGCTGCATTTAATAAAGCGGGTGTAAAAGCATTGGCAGTGCATAGCCAATCAAAAGTGCGTCGTAATGATGCACTTAAACAATTAGAACAGCGTCAAGTTGAGGTTTTATTTACCGTTGATTTGTTTAACGAGGGTACTGATTTACCAAGCATTGATACCATATTAATGCTGCGCCCAAGCGACTCTAAAATACTCTTCTTACAGCAATTAGGTCGTGGTTTACGTACATTAGAAGGTAAAACCCATTTAGTGGTGCTCGATTTTATCGGTAACCACCATAGCTTTTTAAATAAACCTTATGCGCTACTACATGAAACCACGCCAAGTGGTGTAGTTAAAAAGCTTAAAAAACCAGACCTTGCTGATGGCTGCTTTATAAATATTGACTTAAAAGTTACCGACTTTTGGCAGCAGCTAGCCAAAATACAGCGCACCACAGCGTTAGAAGATATAACACAACTTGCCGAGCAACTTGGGCATTTACCTACATTAAGTGAGTTTTACTACCACTATGGCGATATAAAAAAGGTAAATAGTAATTTCGCTAGTTGGTTTGAGTTAATTGCTAAAACACAAAATATTGATGACGAAGCACAACAAAGTGCCAAGCAACTAGCACCGTTTTACGACTTTTTACAAAAAGGCATACAAACAACCAGTATGAACAAATGCTTCAAAGCAATAATGCTCGAGGCGTTTGTAAAGTTAAATGGATTTATAACCCCGCCAACGGTTTCACAACTTGCACAAATAAGTGCCAATGTACTGGCTCGTCATCCACTATTAAAACAAAATGATTTACAGCCAGCAGAACTTAATGCTGCCGCAGACTCAAATGTATGGGAAAGTTATTGGCGTAAAAACCCAATACATTTTTATTCTCAAACTAAGGAAAATAGTGAGCAGTGGTTTAGCTTAGAAAACGATACGCTAAAAGTAACTTTTAATGTACCAGAAGATAAAGTCGAATTATTAAATAACGCCGTTTTAGAGCTTGTTGAATATAAATTAGCGCAATACAGCCAGCGTCCAAAAGTAAAACAAAAACAAGAAACCGATAATGTAGCTCAACTGGAATTCAAACACTTTGATGATTTAGAAAAAGAGCAAGATAACGCATTAAAACTGCCGTACTTCCCTAATATTAAAATTGCCTGCGGACACTTTAAAACTGGGGATGAAAGTGATATGGAACTGATGGACGCGCCATTTGGCGCAGGCAAACTTGATCCAAACGTGCATTTTTTAGCACACGCATCGGGCAACTCAATGAATGGTGGTAAACACCCAATACTTGATGGAGATTTGCTGCTACTTGAACTTATAACACCCGATAAAGCGGGATCGCTTCGCGGCCAAATAGTAGCGATAGAGCGAGATGATATTAGCGGAGGCGGCCAGTACTTATTGCGCAAAATTAATAAACTTCCAAATGGGCAATATGAGCTAATTGCTCAAAACCCAGATTACGAGGTAATGATTGCTGATGAAAATATGCGAACGTTCGCACGGTTTAAACAAGTGGTAATGTAATCAATATTGTAGGCGGGAGCTTACCTCGCGCTTTTAAGTTGTAGGAACTGGCTTTAGCCGTGATTTTTACGTGATTTTGGGTAAGGGATTTAAAGACCTCTATTCGAGGTTATATCGCGTTGGCGATGGCAACCAAAGGGCGGCTGCCGCCGACCGCCCTTTGGAATCCCACGGCGCACCCGAGGATCACACTTTATCTTCAACTTACGTGAATGATGTGAACGTAATCAGCGTAGATAGGCCATCCGTGGCCAAGCTACGCTTTGTACAGCATCCATGCTGTAAATTACTCATCATTAAGTCAGTTTCAGGTGTGATCACGGGGAGTTGGAGTGTGCTGGTCGATTGGTGTTTATAAATGTAGGTTTTCTATTTTTGTTGGGTGTCAAAAATTAACACTAACTGAACGATTATTGCCCTAGTAGTAATTTACTGTTACCTTATTTGAAACATAATTAGAAAGGACTCTATAAAATGAAACTCAACCAAGTTTTATCAGTTGTTAACCAAGTAGAAAAATCTAAATTCATTTCATGCCTCGATCGTCTTTGTTCTGATGCCGCTAAAAACAATAAAAAACTAGCGAAAACAATCGATAATATCGACGGTCAAATTAAAAATGCCTCAGGTAGTGAAATTACTCAACTGTTCAATACCGTTCGCGACTTCTTCAAAATCTCTGTCCAAGAACAAATATTAATGAGTAGCGCTCAGCTTAACTTATTGGTGAATATTTTAAGTCGAGACGGGAATGGTGTAGCAAGAATTAGTTGGATAGAGTCACTTTATGAAAAAGAATGGGTTGAGTTATCTAGGCTATCAAAAGAGCTCAAAGAGTGTATCCAGCAAGGCGCAGCCGAAAGTGTTTTAGAGCGAAACCGAGCCTTAAAAATTTACCATGCTTGTATGAAAGAAGCATACTTTAATGATGAAAAAAATAATCGAGAAGCTAAAGTTACAGATGATGAGCGCAGTGTTCTCAACGTTCTGGCTAATGAACTTAATTTAACTACTGATGAATGCGCTGCTGTAGAGCATTTAGTTGATGTTATTCCTAAAAATGGAGTGCTAGATGCCTTAAATAGCCTCAGAGATATGGGGTTATTATTTATCAGCAAAAAGCGACAAGAAGTATTCATTCCTGATGAAATAGTTACGCTATTGAATGAGATCCAAGGAAAAGATTTAGCTGATAAATACGTGCTAAGAATACTTAGAACGCTAACAGATGCCGAACTTTCCAATGCCTTAAAAGCCCATGGTCGTAAAATTAGAGGCGTAAGCCGAACTGATAAAATTCAAACAATTATACATTCAGGAATTAGCGCAGCTAAATTATTATCCGACGATATTCATAACGTTGAAGATAACCAAAATCAACGCAAAGACAGATTAAAGCAGCTGATACAAGATTTAGAAATTGATACAGAAAAACTAGGCATTACTTTAGATGAGCGCATTGGTCTAATACTGTCATCATTATCAGGCGCTACAGAAAAAGAGTTTGATTCGCTAAGCGCAAGCGGCTTCAAACAGCTTTTAAAAACACTAGAAGAACACTTCCCAACCATGCAGGCTGTCCTTAAAGAAGCGTTTGAACTCGAAGCGAACGAAGTTATTGATACCGAAAAACTACGTGCTTTAAGTATTACGCCACACGATATTTTATATTTACTATCAAATGATGAAGTAAGAGAGGTTCGCGACAGTATGGGACTTTCTAAGCGTGGCAATGCACGTTTTGCTATCTTAGAAAGCTTTGCAAACGCGACAGATAAGCTAATAGAGAACTATGACGCATTAGCACGTCGCGATATTAATGCGTTGAGAGAAGTTGGCGCAGATGTAACAGAAGCTGATATTGGCGTTAAATTTGAAGAAGTTACAAAAGCCATTTTTGAACTACTAGAGCTTAATATTGATGAAGATCTCCGTAAAGATTTGAACACCACTAAAGATAAAGCCGATATCGTAATTTCACTCAGTGATAACGACATAATTATTGGTGAAGCAAAAACCTGTAAAAATGGAGATTTTGCTAAATATTCAACAACGTCACGCCAAGTAAAAGCTTATGTAACCCGTGCTGAAAACCAAGGTAAACGCGTAGCACAGGTATTAATAATTGCCCCTAGCTTTTCAGATGATTTCATCGAATCAGCCGAAATGGATACCGAAGTTAATATTTCATTGTTAGAAGCGCATGGGCTTAAATTAATACTTGATGCTTATAAGTCAAAGCGAAACCCAAGCTTTGCGCCTAAGTTACTAACTAAAGGCGGTTTGCTGAAAGCTGAATTAATAGCGAAAAATATTTAAGAAGTTATAGGAATCTCAAGTGCTGTAGTGGAGCTTAACACCTTTCTACGAGGTTTTAGCAGATTGCTAGCTGCAACCAGAGAGTGGCCGCCACTTATAGCCTTTAGGAATTAAGGCTATAAGTAGTAACTTAAATTGCTTCTACGCAATTGACTAACCAAAAATTACTTTTGATATGCTCGAAGGTAATAGGCTGATTTTTATAAAGCACTGAGAGGTTGAATTAATCTTTCTGTGAGCCTTCAAAATTGATGTTCATTTTTGTAGCTGAATAATAATCATTAGGCAATGTAAAAGTTACAGGCCCTTCTTTCGTAAATACACCAACTAAACTACCATTTTTTAGCATTAAACGACCAACCACATGCTTAGGCGAGCCATAACTTTTGAGATGTTGCATTTTGAAGGTTAAGCACTCACTCCAATAATCGTTTTTATCACCACAAAGATTACTTTTATAGTGCTCAATTCTAGACTCGGCGACACTTTTGCCATGTTCAAAACCAATCATTGGAAAATAAACCCAAATAAATAAGAAAATCGGGAGGAAAAGTAAAAAAACTAAAAAGAAATAAGAAGCGAAGAAAGCTATCAACGATTGCTCTTTTAAAATTAACCAGCGGATTGGAATATAGACCGAGTAAAATATAAGTTTATGCTTTACTTTGTAATGATATATTTTCTTAAATAGTTTAATGTTATTTTTTTTCCTAGCCTTTAACTGGTTATTAACTTTCTTTTTTGAAGTCTCCACCCAGATTCTAGATAGTAAATACACACTACCAAATAAAATTAAAAGTATTTGAAGTTTAAAATTAGTTATCACTTCTATAGAGCTTGCACCCAATTCTCTACTTGCATAATAAGTCCAAAAAAGAACCTCGGTACTGGGTAAGGGAAAAAAATCATACTCAAACCCTAGTCTATTTATATAGCCTTCATAATAAGCTAGCCCATGTATATATAGTGCGTTACTTAATAAACCAGAGCCAATGATAACAAGTAACAACTTCTTTAAAACTCTTAGTAATGAGTCTTCCATTTATTATGTAGTCCTTTAAATTAGTAATTAGCGTAGTGGATTTTATTTTGTGGATGGATAGCACCAGCAAGGTAAGTTATAACTCACCATTATTGACTTTAGTCCATAATCCGCCATTTATAATAGCTCACCTGTCAGATTCTAAATCATCTAGTATTTTGAATACTTGCTCTGCAAGCTTTTCGAGAACCAAGTTAAGAGTCCACTTTTTATTTCGTTCTTTTCCTTTTAATACTAGATCTATTTCACAGCCTGCAGGAACAAAATCTCTTGGATAAATGAGTTTTTCTACTGAGTCAGCATGTATTATCTTGTCGCATACTTGTTTGAGGGTGGCAGGGAGTTCTACTAAAGGTGATGCGTCGTCATAATAGATTGTCGCACCCTCCTTAAGTTTAAAGTGGGTGCTGCTTATATTTGATTGATAAATGTTAACTCTTATTGCGATGGCTAAGTTTAATAAGTTACTCGAAAGTAAGAGCTGCAATGAGTTTTCAAGGTTTTCAGATAAAACTGTTTTTGCCTCACCTTTAGAAAATGAGCTTGTTGTGAGGCCTAAGCCATGGCATGTGAGAGCTAAGCGTCTAATCTCGTTAAAATCTACTTTATGATTTGATATTAAAGGTTTCATCAATTTCCTTATTTTAAAATTATCACCCAATCGCCAATTTCCCCGCCTCATGCCACATTTCACTTGGCATGGGGCTTGTTAATTCCCACGTTATATTCATCGGCTGGCTGCCGTTGTGATTTTGGTATTTAACCTCGCCGTAGTTTACAAACCCCATGGTGCGGCCGTTTTCGTCTTTACCTTGTTCGCGTACAAATAGCAGGATGGTTTTGCCTGTTTGCTGGTGCTGAATATAGCTTAGGCCGCGGCCGTGTTCAGGGCGGGCGCTGTTTTGCGTTTGCCAATGAAACAAGGTAGGGCTGATTGCGTAGTCGTGATACAGCGTGGTAGGCGAGTAGTTTTTTTCGCACTTATTAAGTGTTACAAATAACAGCTCTAGGTTTTGTTTTTTAAATTCTAAAACGCCTTCGCGGGCGGTCGATTTTTTATCAAACGAGTGCGCCCCAAACGCAGCGAGTATTTGCTGGCGAGTATAGCGGCTGTGTAATTTTATTGCATGATTAGGTAAACACACTAAATCGCTTTCTTGCTGGTGAATACGGTTTATTAATAGCGTAATTACTTGTGCGAGTTCCTGCTGTAGCTCTTTGTGTTTAAGTGCTTGTAAGCTTTGCTCAAGGGTTTTAAAACCTAAGCTTGTGCCGGTGTTATCCCAAAAATTGTAATGCGCCATAAGCGCGTACTGTTGATTTTTTGGCGTTGGCGTAAAGCTAAAGTCGTTGTTACATAAATCACGTATAAAGCATAAGTAACTGAGCGAGTTGCAGCCAAGTAACTGGGTGTTGATAGCGCGGTAATACGCGGCGTAAATATCGGCTTGTTTTGCGGGTATTTCATCGCCTTTAAGCCAGTGCCAGCCGCCGAGTCTACCGGCTTTAGGTTTGTAAATATCTTCCAGCGTGACTTGTGGGTTTATGCGTAAAAAATTACTGAGCGTTAGCGCGTCATTAGTGTGTTGCGAATAGCTATTTATCAGCTGTTGTAAACGGCGTTTAGAGTTTATAGCTTGCTGAATATTTTTTAATATTGTTTGTTGTGTGCGTTTTTGTAGCTCTATACGGCAACCCAGCGGTAAATGCGGGAAGTTGTTTTCAATCTCAGTTTTTATTGGCTGATTACTTTTACCAATCAGTGCGCGGAACTTACTCGCAAAGTCGTATTCTGGGCGCGCATTTCCTACAAAGTCGAGCACGGTACAGCATTGCTTTTGACTGTTGTCGGGTAAACGCAAACCACGACCTAGTTGCTGTAAAAACAGCGTTAGGCTTTCGGTTGGGCGTAAAAAAAGCAGGGTATCGACTTCTGGAATATCGACCCCTTCGTTAAAAATATCAACCACACAAAGTATTTGTATTTCGCCTTGGCGCAGTCCTTGTTGTTTGGCCGCGCGCTCATTGGTGTTTTTGCTGGTCAGTACATCAGCATTTATGCCCGCTAAGTTAAATTTAGACGCCATAAATTCAGCGTGTTTTTGGCTCACACAAAATGCCAGCGCTTTAATTGCGTGAACATTGGTAACTATATCAGCAAGGCTGGATATAATTTTGTTAGCGCGGCTGTTTTCCCCTGTATAAAGGTTACTTAGCTCGGTTATATCGTAACGGCCACCTCGCCATTTTATTTGGCTTAGGT
Organism: Pseudoalteromonas sp. SWXJZ10B; assembly: GCF_015864475.1. Taxonomy (NCBI): domain Bacteria; kingdom Pseudomonadati; phylum Pseudomonadota; class Gammaproteobacteria; order Alteromonadales; family Pseudoalteromonadaceae; genus Pseudoalteromonas; species Pseudoalteromonas sp. SWXJZ10B. The sequence goes on along the minus strand of NZ_JADYXD010000013.1, from coordinate 54,744 downwards.
CGGTGTCGTCATCCAATCCAAAGTATTGAAAAGGGCATAAATGGCGTTGATTTATTGCCTCTGGTAAGCGAATTTCAGCGGCTATTACGCCACAAAAGTCATCCAATATATTTGCGCCATCCTGTCGCTCTGGTGTAGCGGTGAGGCCAAGTAATATTGTGGGCGTAAAGTGGTTTAAAATAGCGCGATAACTTGCAGCGCTTATGTGGTGTACTTCGTCTATCACTATGTAGTCGTAGTAATCATTGGTTAAATTGAGCGATTCAATTTGGCTGTTTAGCGTTTGGATTGACGCAAATAATTGGTTATAGCGCTGTGGTTTGTAGTTACCGACCCACAGCTCCCCAAAGTCATTGTTTTTGAGTACGCCGCGGTAAGCGCTTTGTGCTTGTTTTAGTATTTCTTCGCGGTGGGCTACAAACAAAAAGTGGGCGTTTGGGTTTTTATCGTAAACGGTTTTAAAGTCAAACGCCGATATAATGGTTTTACCCGTGCCCGTTGCGGCGACCACTAAATTTTTAAAGCGATTATGCACGCTACGTTCAACGCTTAGTTTTTCTAAAATAGCGAGTTGGTGGGTTTTAGGTGTTATATCAAAATAGAACTGGCTGCTTGCTTGGCCAACACTACGTTGTTCTTTAAGTGAATTAATGAGCTTTTCTTTGCATTCAGCTTTGCCAGTAAATAATTCAAAATCTGGCGACTGCCAATAAGTTTCAAAGGTACTTTTGGTTTTAGCTATGATGTGCGGAATTTCTTGCGCGGTAATTTTTAAGTTCCACTCAAGGCCGCTGGTAAGCGCCGAATGCGATAAATTAGACGAGCCAATGTAACCGGTATGAAACCCCGTATTACGCATAAACAAATATGACTTTGCATGTAAGCGTTCTTGCTGGTTGTTGTAACTAAGTTTTACCTCGGTATTTGGTAAGTTTGTTAAAAACTCAACCGCTTTCGCATCCGTTGCCCCCATATACGAGGTGGTAATAACTTTGAGCTTATTGCCGCTTTTGGTAAAGGCTTCAAGCTCATTTTTAAATATGCGCAGCCCCGTCCATTTTATAAATGAGACAAGCCAGTAAATAGTGTCTGATGATTTAATCTCGCGCTTTAGCTCGGTTTCGAGCGATATACCTGCATTAGCGCCGCTAAATAACTCGCTTTGGGTAAGCCCTGTTAGCGGAAAAATATCGTGAGAGTAGTCTTTAAGATTTGCAGCAATAGGGTTTTGAGTATTAAACAGTGCAGTAAGAATACGGCCTTGGCTGTCGATAAGGTTTTCGTTGATCAGCTCGTCATCGCGAATATGATCTTTAAGCCACAGCACAAGGCTGTTTGCGAGGTTTATTTGCTCTTGTAAACGCTCATTCGAATTAGGAATAGCATTTATCGCATGTTCAACAAGTTTACCTAAAAAGCGCGAAAGCCACGTAGCTGCCTCAGCCGATTCTAGCTGGCGTTCGCCCACATAAAACTGGTCACGATTTAAGTTCTGCTCAATTACTCGTGTAATTAACTGCTCGTAAATACCAATTTGCTGCATTAAATCGCTCCCTGTTTGCGAGCATTCAGTTTACTAAAATATGCAATGTAAACAAGCATTAACTCATTATTGAATTAAAGGCCGCTGCCAAGAAAATTCCCCCCGTGATCACACCCGAAATTGAATTAATGATGAGTAATAGCAGCGTATGGATGCGCGTTAAGCGATGCTTACACACGGACGTGTTTCATCGCGTTTACGTTCATATCATTAATTTAAATTGAGGAAATAGTGCGATCCTCGGGGCGCCGTGGGGTTCCAAGGGGCGGTCGGCGGTATCCGCCCTTTGGTTGCCATCGCCAACGCGATATTTGTAAATTATTTTAAAAGCTACGCTTTTCGCGCAAGCAAGCTTTGCGCCTACAGCAAATTTTATGGCCGCTGCTAAGAAAGTTCTCCCGTGTTCACATCCGAAATTAGATTAATGATGAGTAATTAATAGCATGGCGGAATTTTGTTCCCGACAAATTCCAAGTACCTAAATCCCTTTAGGCAATGCTGTTAAAGCGTAGCTTGGCCATGGATGGCCTATCTACGCTGGTTACGTTCATATCATTAATTTAAATTGAGGAAATAGTGTGATCCTCGGGGCGCAGTGGGTGACGAATGACCAAAGCGTAGCTTTGCAGCTTGAGGAAGTGGAAGCATGGATGCTGACAGGAACCCGGTTTCAGGGATGAATTATTAGCAGCAGAGCTTATTTGAAGAAGGCCGCCCCTTGGTTGCCATCGCCAATGCGACATAAAGAAGAGGCCTAGCAAGCTTTACGCATACATTGAGTGTTAAAAGCAGAGCTTGATGAAAGTTTGTAGACGCGCAACTTGTAGGCGTTAAAAGCGAAGCTTTTACATATAGCCATATGATTTATGTATTTATTATGGACTAGTAAAAAAAAGCCTCTAAAATCATCATAGAAAAAACACTTAATATAAAGCCAGTAGTAGAAATAAGGTGTAAAAAAGCTAAAACCTTGTCTATTGGTCTTGCATGTTTTGCAACATGACTTCCATCAAATAGTGGTGTTGGTTTACGTGCCCTTTTACAAAAAATAGCCATAGCATAAAATGGCGCACTTGCACCTATACCTCTATCCCAACTTGGGGAGCTAATTCCATCTTGTAGCATTTTTCTATCAATGTATTTAATTGAAATACGCGGAAATAAAACAGCCATTATCATTAGATAGATAAAAAAGAAGATGCTGCTGTATAGTAGTATTTCTAGAAAAGGCATTAAAAAAATTCCTGTTTGCGAGTAGTTAGTTTACTAAAAAATTCAATGTAAACAAGCATTAACTCATTACTGAATTAAAGGCTGTTGCTTAGGCCACTCCCCCGTGATCACATCCGAAATTTAATTAATGATGAGTAATTAACAGCATGGATGCTGTTAAAAGCGTAGCTTGGCCATGGATGGCCTATCTACGCTGGTTACGTTCATATCATTAATTTAAATTGAGGAAATAGTGTGATCCTCGGGGCGCCGTGGGGTTCCAAGGGGCGGTCGGCGGTATCCGCCCCTTGGTTGCCATCGCCAATGCGATATTTGTAAATTAAATTACAAACCAAAAGCGCGAGGTAAACTCCCGCCTACGGCTTTTCGCGCGAGCAAGCTGAGCGCCTACAGGTGTTTGGGTGAGCTTTGTAGCGTGAGTTTGAATAATGCGACATGTACCTTTTTTTAAGGTATAAAGTAAACATTATGATTATAGGAACTCATCATGGATGATTTATTAAACCAAGGTTTAAGCCTTTTATTTGTTATCGGTAGTGTTTATTCGCTATTAGGTGTTTTGTTTTTCAAAATATGGCTTCATCAAAAGAATGCAAAATTACCTGTAGATCGTAAAAAGCTTAAACGTGTTGCAGCGCAAACATTAAACGAACAAGTAAATGACAAGATTGTTGAGGTAATTGGTCTGATTTTTCTCTCTGCTTTAATAGTTACAATGCCTTTTGCTATTAAAGGAATTGCTGAAATGTTTGCCAGTGGCAAGCTCAATTACTTTTTAATTATCGTGATCGCATTGGGTTTAATCTATGTGGCACGAAAGCTTTGGGTTAAATCTAACGACTTAATAAAGCTAAAACTAGGGCGTGATGCAGAGTTAGCAGTCGCTTCAGAACTTATTGAATTACAGTCACACGGATACCAAGTATTTCATGATATACAAGCAGATGGTTTTAATATTGATCATTTAGTTGTTGGGCCAAATGGGGTATTTGCTATTGAAACCAAAGGCAGACATAAACGAATAAAAGACGATACAAATTACAAAGTTAAATTTGAAAATAACCATTTAGCATTTCCTTCTTGGTTTGAAAGTAAACCGTTAGAGCAAGCCCAAAATCAAGCCAGTTGGGTGAATAAATGGCTCTATGAATCTACCGGTTTTAATACTCCGATTTTACCTGTTTTATGCTTTCCTGGTTGGTTTGTAGAACTAAAGCAGAGATCAATTTTCCCAATCGTTTCTCATAAACAAATAGTTAAAACTATCCTTTCAATGCGACAAGTTAGCTTAAATCAAGAGCAGCAGCGTGCTATTTGCTATCAAGTCGTGCAGCGAGCCTTAAACGATAGTAAAGCAATTTAAAAGCTTCGCTTTTCGCGCGAGCAAGCTGGGCGCCTACAGGTGTTTAGGTGGGCTTATTTAAAAGCCAAAGCGCGATATAAAATTGCACCTACGGTTTTGATGAGAGTGGTGTTCGCATTGATGTAGGTGAGGTTTTATACCTCGCTTATAAATGGATTGTTTTCACCATTGAAAAATGCATTATTGCTCTATGTAGTGCTTAAAAGTAATGAGGCAATTAACCCTGCTATTCGCCTCATTGCATGAGGCAAATAAATAACATAGACTGAAGCTAATTACCTTTAGGACTAAAGACTATGTGGATATGGCAACAGCAAAATTGGCCAAACTTTACGTGGGATGCTGCAGCGCTTGCTCCTTTACTAAGGGATCTTTCATATAATCAAGGTTTATTAGTAGGGCGTATGGGCGCGCAAAGTGCTCAACAAAAGCAGCAAGCTCTAGATACTTTACTAGCAAATATTATTCACTCCAGTGCGATTGAGGGTGAAAAGCTTAATGCATTTTCGGTTCGCTCTTCTCTTGCTAAAAAGCTCAATATTAATGAGCAACCTTACCCAACAACAGTGCAAAGCGATAATCTTGCAGAGATTATGCTTGATGCAATAAATAACACAGACTCACCGCTTAATTTAGAGCGAGTGCTTAATTGGCATCGCTTATTGTTTGCAGGTGAGCAAAGCTTATTTACTAAAATTGAGGGCGGGCAATTGCGTGCTGACGAGCCAATGCAAGTGGTATCGGGGCGCTTAGATAAACCGGTATTACATTTTACGGCGCCTCCTAAAGAGCGAGTAAATAAAGAGCTTTCGCTATTTTTTAACTGGTTTAACAAAACGCAAAACGATCCTCAAATAGACCCCTTTATTCGGGCAGCTATCGCACATTTATGGTTTGTAACAATACATCCACTTGAGGATGGTAATGGGCGTATTACACGGCTTATAACCGACCAGGCATTAGCGCAAGAACATGCTGAGTCGATTCGGTTTTACGCTATGTCGGTGGCTATTTTAGAAGACAGAAAAAGCTACTACGAGGTGCTTGAAGCCACTCAACGTGGAGATCTTTGTATTACAAAGTGGATTAAGTGGTTTTTACGTACGCTTAATAATGCGATACACCATACGCTTAATAATATTGAGCAAACAATTTTTAAAACCAATTACTGGGCAAGTAAAGATCAAACAAAGTTAAGTGAGCAGCAAGTAAAAGTGCTTAATAAGTTACTTGATGGCCAATTTGAACAGGGTATTAGTGCGAGTCAGTATCAAAAGGTGGCTAAGGTTAGCCGTGCAACCGCAACACGCCATTTATCGGACTTGCAAACGCTTGGATTTTTAACAAAAACCGCCGCAGGTGGGCGTAGTACACGTTACAAAATTGCCTAATGAGGCAATTACTCACATTATTCACCTCATTACGTGAGGCGAATAGGTGTTTTAAATTGTTACAGGTGAGGTTTTATACCTCGCATGGTGTTTTTATAAAGCGAAAGCGCGATGTAAAATCGCACCTACGGTTTTGTTGATTGTGGTGTTTGAGTTGTTGTAGGTGAGGTTTTATACCTCGCGGGTGTTTTTATAAAGCCAAAGCGCGAGGTAAACTCCCGCCTACAATTTAAACGCTTCGCTTTTGCGCGATGTAAAATCGCACCTACAATTTAAAAGCTTCGGGTACCTCTTACCCCAACCGCGTTACTTTCACTTTTATTTTACCCGCATTAGCGCCATAAAAGCGGCTTAGGTCGTTTGCAAATGGGCAAAACTCGCCTGATTTATCTATTTTAATATCGGCACCGTCGGCTATTTCAAAAAGGTGGTCGTCGTTTTTATTAATAGCACCAATGAGTGAAAACCATTGCGCGCGAGGAAATCGTCTAAATGGTTCGAGTACGGCCATTGGGATTTCTTTTACGCCAAGTTGTACGTTGTCGCGGTTCCAGCCTAATGGCGTGCACTTTATGCCATCGTCAAACCAGTATTGATTTGGATATGGGGTAAAGCGGTACGTAGCGCCTTGCTCTAGCATGAGGCCGGTTGCGTTGTATTGCTCAGAGGCAAATACCATTACATCTTGGCTTTGGTTAATGCTCAGCACACTCATGTTTTGATTAGCCAGTTCTATATGTTGGCTTAAACCAATAAAACTAAGCGTGGTGTTGTCGTTGTAGCTAATTTTGTAATGCAATTTTTTAAGCGACTCTGGGCGGTAACTGGTTAGCTTATTAATGCGTTCGGCTACGCTGAAGTGCACTAAGGGCTCAAGGTTGCTGGCTTGATCATCAATTAATACATAGCACTCTCTATCTACTAATTTAAAAAACGGGTTAAACCAAAAGTAATTTTGTTGATGACTTAATGCGAGCGGATCGGGCGTTACTGTTACGTCATCTTGTGCTACTAAGTTGCTATCGGGGAGTAGGGTTTCGTAATCTATATCGTGGCTAGTGAGTAACGATATATTAAGCGGTTGTTCTATTAACCACTCAAGTGCATAGCGCAAGCTAATATCGGCTAGGCCATCGCGGTAGTAACCACCGCCAATGTCTGAATGCGCACCTGCAAACCATAGCTCGGTAATATTGTTTTGATGGTTCATGAGTGTGGGTTCAAAGGCGCGGCGTTTTTCGTCAAGGGCTACGCAGTGCAGCGCTTGAGTAATGTTGTTGGCAATGGTGTGGTTTTCAAAAATAACGTGCTCTGCGCCACGAGTGGCTTTACTTACTTTTGATAAGCCAATAGAGGCAACGGTATCAAACACACATACATACACGTTGTTGCTTATTAAGGGTTCTAAACATTTAGCAAAGCGTCTGGCAAGCGCAGCGCCTCGGCTAAAACCTGTTAGCAGTATGGTATCGCCTAATTGATAGTGAGCTTTAAAGTCGCTTAACGCTTGATTTAAAATACTGGCTACGTCGTCACCACGAGGTGCAAGGGTTTGGTTTAAAATACGTTTAAGGCGGCTGCCTTTGGTACCAATACCTTGATAATAAAAACTGAGTTGGTTTAAAAATGGAGTAATTGGGGAGTCTTCTAATTTACCGCCAAGCAGCAAATGCAATTTTAAAATGTTGGTAATATTAGAGTCTTCTTTAAAATGATCTGAGCTAAACTGTTCTGCGTCACGGGGCTCGTTTCCTGTGCCGTCAAAGTTAAAAATTAGCGTTTTACCCGTCATAACCCAATTCCCTTAGTTGTTTTAAATACTCTACACAGACAATGTTAAAAATTAAAGACAATATTCATCAGGTAATGACGAGCTAATTTATGGCTCGCCTGCTATGAAGATCAGTGATTATAAAAAGTATAGCTATTTAATGTTGTTTCCTCTAATGGTTTAAGCGCAGAGTTAAGTTGTACCAACTGCTGATAAACTTCAGGGTAAAATATTTTTAATCGGGCAACGCGAGAAAAGTGGTTTGGTTCAAATTTTTCAACAAGCTGCAAAGCTAAAGGAACCATTGGGCTTAACTCACCTTTGGTGTAGCTTTGTTCTAGCGCTAAGTCGAGTATATCTACGCCAAGTTTACTGGGAACAGTCGGTATTTTGTTATCAATTAGAAATTGGACTGCTTCGACAGAAGACGACGCAGCTTGTGTATAAACGTCGCGTCCATGTATATCGGTAATCGAAAAATCAAAACCAAGTTGTGCAAGTTCTTGCCATTGACTAAGCGGAATCCAGCTTAGTCTAACCAACTCTGTTGGAGGGATAGGTAGCGTTCGACTATTCCAAATAGGCACTAAGTCATATGGATTCTTAAGTAACCTAATAAATAGCACGTTTGTCTCTGTTTGATTTAGTGGAGTTGTCTGGCTGTATTCATGTGCTTTTTGAAATTCTTTTTTAGCTAAATACTCACGAAATACACTATCGCTTCTATCTGAAGAGGTACGGCGGGCAAGAGTGTTCCACCAATAATTAACTAAAACAGGGTCTATATTTTGTAATACGTCTTCAAAGTTACTGCCATACTCTTTTTCAATTTTGCGCACTTTGTCGTAAGCATCACTATCTCGTATGAGCTTTTGGGCTGCAAACAGCTTTTCTGTTAATTGATTACAATTGCTTGAGGCTGAATCTAGGTCTTCTTTTTTATGTTGTAGCTCTAGTAAAAATTGAGATATTTCAGAGTTATCTGGCTCAGTTACTCTAGGCAGCATAGAGTTTTCAATTATAGATATTTGGCTAAAGTAGAGGTAACTTAAAGGGTTTGTTTGCTCACTAATAAAAGTACCTTGTTGATATTTAAATTTGTTTTCAAAAAGTAGAGTCTTATCTGATGAATTTTTATAATTAAACTCACCATGGGCTTTATATCCTTCGGCGATTAAGTAATCCATCATATCAGTCTTACTTTTATCTAAATCTTCTAAAGTTAAGTTTCCGTTTTTAGGTAAATTAATTATGGCAATATCTAACGCTGTAAATAGGCCTGCTTTATTGGTTGGCGAGACTCCTGCTTGTTTTAATGCTTTTACTAAGGGTAAATTAAATTGGCTAATAGCTAAATCGGCTAAGTTATATAAAACGGTAAAATTGTCATAAATAGGCATATCATTAAGTGAAGGTACTTGCTTCATTAACGCAAAAATATACTCATTAGGTAGACCGTTATTTATAGCTACTGCGAGTTCATTTACCGTAAATTGATTTACTGCGATTACATGCTCAAATTCGTCAATTGAAAGTTTATTTGCATTGAGCATAAGTAGCGTGGCGGGAGAGATAACATTACTACCTTCAATACGAATAAACGACTGCAAATAAGTGGTAAACGTGTCGGAATTGTTTAATAGTGCATAGAGGGTTTCTTTTTTTACATTTTCATCAAGTGGAACGTTAAATGTTAAACCAGCAGGGCTTTGGGTAGCCGAACCTAACTGCTGCACCATCTCTTTTACTTTATCAGTGGTGAAATTTTGAATAGCTTCAATGCCTTGCCAGTCAGCTAAAATAGCTATGCTTTCAATTATTTTATAGTCTTTTTTTTGTTTATCTTTAATCGCTTCTTTAAGTAGCGTTGTATATGACTGATAAGATGCCTCGTACAAACCTGAATACATTAATAGGTCGGCGACAGAAGTACCTTTGTTGAGTTCATTTTTAAAAAATAAAGTAAGCGATTGGTTTATTTCATTTATTTTGTATGCTTTATCAGCCGATTTATTTTTACAAAGGCTAATTTCGTGTTTTAGTTTTACTACTTTCTGTTGTGGGGATGCTTGAACGATCTGCTTTTGTTGTTTTATTTTGGGCTGAACTATATTTGAGGCAGGTTTTAAATTTTGCTTTACTACTGGTGAGCTGGATTGAGCTATAAATATATAAGTTGCCAATACAACCGTAGCAATGGCAATAAGCGCCAGGGGTCCTTTTTTCATAAACGTTAATCCTTTAGGTTCACTATTTCAATTATCCACATGGTACTATTTTAGATACTAATAGTGTAAGAGGCTTTAATAAAGTATTAATTTATTAAAGCCATTTTATAGGCTGCTAATTCAGTTTGCTTTTAATGCAATTTCATTTTAGGGCGCACTACTCGCAGTACTTTTTCGCTTATCCATAATGCAAAGGTTTTTGCGCTACCGTGTATGGCGCGTTGGTGCATACGATATAAAGATATATACATAAAGCGGGCAATTTTACCTTCAATAAAAAAGGTATTGCTGGTTAGGTTGCCCATTAAGTTACCTACCGTGCTGTAGCTCGATAAGTTAACTAGCGAGCCATGGTCGCTGTATTTAAAGCCGCGTAGTGGTTGCTGCTTTAACGTGGCGATGAGATTTTTTTCGACGCATAACGCCATTTGATGCGCCGATTGTGCGCGTGGTGGTACTTGCTTGCCGTCGGCTTGGGTAAATGCGCAGCAATCGCCTAATACAAAAATGCTTTCGTCAACGGTGCTTTGTAAAAACTCGTTTACTTGAATTTGGTTGCTACGAGTAAGCTCAAAAATACCTAAGTCTTTAATAAAATCAGGTGCTTTTACGCCTGCCGCCCACACCATAATATCGGCATCAATGTGTTCTTCATCTTTGGTGATAAAGCCTTGTGCGGTGCCTTCTTTTACTTGCGTTTGTTCGCGCACGTTTACGCCAAGCTTTAATAGCTCGCGTTTGGCACTTACGGCAATACGCTCTGGTAATGCAGGTAAAATACGCGGGCCGGCTTCAATTAAATGAATATGCAAACGCTTAGACGACATATTTGTTAAGCCATAAAGCTTTAATAGCTCAGACACATGGTAAAGCTCAGCTGAGAGTTCAACACCCGTAGCACCGCCGCCTACAATGGCAATATTAAGTGATTGCTGTTGGTTGTCGTCTTGATGAAGGCGGGTAAAGCTGTCGAGTAATGAGTGCTGAAAGCGCTCTGCTTGTTGACTTGAATCTAAAAAGTAGCAGTGCTCTTTTATACCAGGGGTATTAAAGTCGTTACTTACGCTGCCGATGGCAATAACAAGGTGATCGTAGCGTACGGTACGCCCAGGTAAAATAGTGTGGCCTAACTCGTCGTTTAATGGGGAGAGGGTAATTGTTTTATTGCTTTGGTCTATATTGCAAAAGGTACCAAGTTGAAAACGATAATGATGTTTTGCGGCATGGGCTGAATACACAACGCCATCTAAATCAGGGTCAATAGAGCCTGTCGCTACTTCGTGCAGTAACGGCTTCCATATGTGGGTACGGTTTTTGTCTATTAACAGTATATCTGCTTGTTTTTTTTTCCCTAGCTTATGCCCCAGTTGGGTTGCAAGTTCTAATCCGCCAGCACCACCGCCAATAACGACGATTTTAGGTATTGTAATACTCATAACGTTGCCCTTAAAAATAATATACCCAAGTGATCTGTATTTTTATTAGTTTTTTAAGGTGACTTGGGTATCAATAAATTATTTTGGCAACAAGTAGTTACTACTCATTTTATGGGTGCCTAGTTTGCGCCTAAATAAAACCGATGTCAGCAATAAATAATGTTATTTGTTGTATACTGAGTTGCAAATATTTCATACACACCGAGTTGCAAATATTTTATCTACACCGCATTTTTATAAGCATGACTATTGTTTAGCCATCAAAAGGACATTTATGACCACGCCACTAATTCAATCACTTGAGCAGCACTTTGGTTTTAGCCAGTTTAGAACAGGGCAACAACAAACTATAGAGCAGCTTTTAAATGGTCAATCGTCGTTGGCTATATTTCCGACCGGCTCGGGTAAATCGTTGTGCTATCAATTAACTGCGTTGCATTTACCAAATTTAACCTTAGTGGTTTCGCCTTTACTTGCATTGATGAAAGATCAAATTAGCTTTTTAAATAGCAAAGGTATTTATGCTGCCAGCCTTGATTCGAGCCAAGATCAAATGCAAAGCAGCACCGTAATGAGTGATGTGCGAAACGGTAAAATTAAAGTATTAATGGTGTCGGTTGAGCGCTTTAAAAACGAGCGTTTTAGAGAGTTTATAAGCCAAGTGGCGCTTTCTATGTTAGTGGTAGACGAAGCGCACTGTATATCTGAATGGGGCCATAACTTTAGACCCGACTACCTTAAACTGCCGCGTTACCGCGAAGAGCTTAATATTCCTTTAGTGTTGTTACTTACTGCAACGGCCACTAAAAAAGTAAAACGCGATATGGCAGAGCGCTTTGCTATTGCGCCTGAGTGCATTGTGCAAACGGGCTTTTACCGCGCTAATTTAGATTTAAGCGTGCTGAGCGTTAAAACCGCCGATAAAAACACCGAGCTTGCCAACATTGTACGCGCGCAAAGTGGCCCTGGTATTGTGTATGTAACGCTACAGCAAAGCGCTGAGCAAGTTGCTAATGTGCTAAGTGCGCAAGGTGTGCATGCCGTTGCTTACCATGCAGGGCTTGAAGATACGCTACGCTGGCAAATTCAAGATGACTTTATGGGCGGTAAAATTAACGTTGTAGTGGCAACCATAGCCTTTGGTATGGGCGTTGATAAATCTGATATTCGCTTTGTTATACATTACGACTTACCTAAATCGATAGAAAACTACAGCCAAGAAATTGGCCGAGCAGGGCGCGATGGCGATCCATCAAATTGTTACACGCTTGCTAACCTAGACGGCCTAAATACGGTAGAAAACTTTGTATATGGCGACACCCCTGAGCTTAGCGGTATTGAATACGTAATTAACGATATTCGCCAAAGCCACCAGCAATGGGAAATGCAAGAATACAGCTTATCGAGCGAAAGTAATATTAGGCAACTGGCACTTAAAACCTTACTTGTACAGCTTGAAATGCAAGGCGCTATAACGCCGCAATATGCCTACTACGCCGATTTTAAATACAAATTTTTGGTTGATAAAAACGAGCTACTTGGTCATTTTGATGAGCAACGCCAAGCATTTTTAACACAAATATTTAGCCATACCGATTTTAAAAAAATATGGGGCACGCTAAATTTTGACTCCCTTACGCAAGCCGCGCAGGTTGATCGCAAACGCGTAGTGGCTGCTCTTGATTACCTAGCCGAAAAAAACCTAATAACGCTCGAAACCAAACGTATTACCCAAGTATACAAAGTGCATAGCGAGGTTATAAATAACCCAGAACTTGCCCAGCAACTTCACGACTACTTTACCGACAAAGAACAAGCCGAAATTAAACGTATTGCTGCACTTGTGCGCTTTTTTGAGCTACAAAGTTGCTTAAGCTATAACTTAGCGCGCTATTTTGACGATCAAAATGCACCTGAGCAATGTGGGCATTGTAGTGTGTGTAGAGGGCATGCGGTTAAGCTTGAGTACTCTATAGAGCCTGCATATATTGACGATCAGCTTATTTATCAAAAAGTTGATGAGTTTTTAGCGCATATGGCGGGCAAGGGTAATAATAATGTGGGGATTGAAACCCAATGCCGCTTTTTAGCGGGGATGAGTGTGCCGTTATTTGCGCGTAATAAAGTACGCCAGCTGAGTGGTTTTGCACTGTGTGAGCAAATGCGTTACAGCGATATTAAAGCAAAACTACTAGCGCGTTAAATTAGTTACTGTATCCTAGTGGCTTATTCAAAAAAGTAAGCCACTATGCCTCATATTGTTATCCCCGTTGAAAATATTTCTACTACCCCAGAGCCCGTTACGTGTGCTAACTGCCAAGCCTGTTGTTGCCAATTAGAAGTGCGCATAGTAACCGACACTGGCGTGCCTTTTAACTATATAGAATACGATAAATGGGGCAGTGAAGTAATGAAACGCGCTGACGACGGTTGGTGCCAAGCACTCGACCGCAATACGCTTATGTGCTCTATTTACGAAAACCGCCCATTAGTATGTCGCGAGTTTGAAATGGCGTCGGGTGAGTGTATTACCGAGCGCGATTTAGCGGGTATATAGTCCGCTATTATTAAAGTACATAAACAACAAAGGGGCTTAAAAGCCCCTTTGTTTATTGCTTACTATAAAAATTAAACTTTAAAGTAGCTAATATACTTTTTAAGCGTGTTTGAAAGGTCAGCTAATGCAACGGCTTCTTGTGCGTTACTGTTAAGCGACATGCTGGTTTCTTTGGACATACTGGCAATTTCTTCTACGCCAGTACTAATTTGCGCCACGGTGGCTACTTGGTTTGATGTTGATTCAACAATTTCAAGCACGTTACTTAATGAGTCATTAGCTTGTTGCTGTATTTGATGCAGTAGCTCGTTTGCTTCGTGAGTAAGCGTTAAGCCATTTTCTACTTGTGGTACTGTGGTTTCCATAGCTGTTACCGACGCTTGCGTGTTTTCTTGTACTTGCAAAATCATCTTTTCAATATCGCCTGTTGCATCACCAGTACGCTGGGCAAGTTGTCTTACCTCGTCAGCAACAACAGCAAACCCTCGGCCTGTTTCGCCTGCTCTTGCAGCTTCTATTGCTGCATTTAGTGCAAGCAAGTTTGTTTGATCAGAAATACTGCGGATCACACTTAAAATATCGCCAATGTGTTTTACATGTTCTTGCAGCACGTTTACTTGGGTAACTGTGGCTTTTACGGTTACTGAGATTTGCTCAATTTCGGCGGCAACTTTTTGCACTGCAATACTACCTTGCTGTGACAACTGCGCGGTTATTTTTGAGTTATCTTCTGTTTGCCTAACTGAATCGGCTACAGCATGAATACTACGGCTCATTTCTTCTAGGCTGCTTACTGCCGAGTTTGTATAAGTTACTTGTGCGTCAGCGGCACTAAGTGCTTGCTGCGAGCCAGATGCTACGCTTGCAGAGTGCGTAGAAAGCTCTTCAGATGAGTTAATAATGCTATCTACAATGGTTTTTAATTTAGATTGCATCACCCCTACAGAAGCCATCATGCTATTTGGGCAACACGACTGCACATCACCTCTTAAGTCGCCTTGTGCAATAAGGGCAATTACTTCGGCGGCTTCTTGTGGTTCGCCACCTACTGAATTTCTGATCAGTTGGCTAATAACATACGCAACGCTTATGCCTATTAAAAAGGCAAGTGCGGTGAGCGAAATCATCCAAATTTTAAACGAGCTGGCAATATCGAGAGTATCAATAGTGGTGGTTTGATTTGCTTGCTCTTGCAGGTTTATAAATTGGTTTATAACATTTAGCCACTGGGTAAATGCAGGGCGCGCATCGGTTAATAAAATACGTTCAGCTTCGTTTAGGTTTCCTGCATTTTTAGCGTTTATAACACCTTGAATAAAAGGCTGAGTGCGCTGCTCTATTTGATTTATTTTATTAATTAAAGCGCGTTCTTCACTATTCATATTACCCATTAGCTCGGCCATAGACCGGCTTGACGTTTGGTAAAATGCGTTTAGCTCTTTTATGCTCTTTAACACGGAGCTTAAACTGCTTTGATCGGTAATTAGCACTACATCGCGCACGGCTATCGCTCTGTCGTGTACGCTGCCTCTAAAGTTAATAGCGTAACGCTGCTTTACCGAGTTTACGTCGGTCATGTGGGTAATGTTATTATTAATAAGGCTAACGCGCGAAATGCCAATAATGGTTAAAATAAGCATCATTGATAAAATTACGCCAAAACCGGTCGCTAAACGCATGTTTATTGTCATGGATGGTTCCAAGTTTGAATTAATACCAGTAAGGGCAGCCAGTATTATTAGTGATTATTCTAAAATAATAGCAGCATTATGCCTTATTAATTAAAGTTTTATTAGCAATAAGGGGTTGTTTGTTAATTTAGTTTACAAGCGTAACTTTAATGAGGAGTGTTTTTCAGGCATTAAAAAAGGGGCTAAATGCCCCTTGATGTTGTATAAAAAGATTATACAAAAAGATTATATAAAAGTAGTTAGTCGTACTTTGCTTCTAGCTCATTAGCTGTATGAAACTTCTCATGACTTTGTAATTGCTCGTCGTATTTAACGAGGTTTTTAAAGTGCGCTAATTGACCTGAGTTTTTAACTATTTCAACAATAAACGACATCATAAAATCAGCTCCCGTTAGGGTATCGCCCACTAAATAACGTTTACCTTCAAGGCGGTCGTTAAAGTAGCTAATTACTTTAGCTGTTTCAGCGTCAGCATAGCCTTCTAAAAACTGCGTTTTAGCGCCGTCTTTTAGTACAAACATTTTAAGTAAAAGCGGTAAAATTGCTGAGCTTTCTGCAAAGTGCAGCCATTGCTGGTAGTCAACATATTCAGCGGTATCTACTTTTGGAGCAAATTTACCATTGCCGTATTTAGTAATAAGGTAATCGGTAATAGCGCCTGATTCAGCAATAATTAAACCGCCATCTTCAATTACCGGTGACTTACCAAGTTGATGAATATGCTTTAATTCGTCAGGGGCTAGGAAGGTGTCTTTATTACGCTGATAAGCCACAATTTCGTAGTCAACATTTAGCTCTTCTAAAAGCCAAATTACGCGTTTAGAACGTGATTTATTTAAATGGTGTAGTTTGATCATGTCAGTCCTTTTGTGGCTTGTAAGGACTTGGCCTTACAAACCGTTTAAAATTAAAGTGGGTTATTAATTTTAACCACAGTTTTACCAAAGTTTTTACCGCATATCATGTCGTTGAACGCGCCTACTGTATTTTCGATGCCTTCTACCATGTGCTCACGGTATTGAATTTTTCCGTCTTGTAGCCATTTTTGCATGTCTTGTGCAAACTCGTCGTAACGGTCGCCGTAATCATCAAAAATGATAAAGCCTTGCATTTTAATACGCTTAGTAAGCAATTGACCCATTAGCATACCTAAACGGTCTGGGCCTTCTGGCAAGCTAGTAGCGTTATATTGCGATACTAAACCACACAATGGTACGCGCGCTGCGGTATTTAGTAATGGTAGTACGGCGTCGAATACTTTACCGCCCACATTTTCGTAGTAAACATCAATGCCTTTATCACAGGCTTTTTCTAACTGCTCTGCAAAGTCATCAGCTTTGTGATCAATACAGGCATCAAACCCTAGTTTTTCAACTGCGTGTGCACATTTTTCGCTACCACCAGCAACACCCACTACTTTACAGCCTTTAATTTTAGCTATTTGACCAACCGTTGCACCTACTGGGCCTGTTGCTGCTGCAACAACTACGGTTTCGCCTTCTTTAGGCTGGCCAATATCAAGTAAACCCATGTAAGCAGTAAAGCCAGGCATACCCATAATACCTAATGCGTATGAAGGGTTTGCAGGCTCTTTACCTAACTGCATTAAGCCTTCGCCATTGGTAATGGCGTAATCTTGCCAACCTGTGTAGGCAAGTACCCACTCGCCTTCGTTAAACTTATCGCTTTTAGACTCTTCTACTTGGCACACGGTTGCGCCAACCATTACATCGCCAATATTAACAGGGTCAGCGTACGACTTAGCATCGCTCATACGACCACGCATATACGGGTCTAGCGATAGGTAAATAGTGCGTAGTAAAACTTCGCCGTCTTTTAATGCAGGAAGCTCTACCGTTTTTAATTTAAAGTTTTCATCTGTTGGAGCGCCATTAGGGCGTGATTCAAGAGTAAGTTGGCGACTAGTCGTAGACATAAAAGATCTCCTATTAATATAAATAAACTACTTACCGAATGTTTACGCTTTAAAAATCGTGTTCAGCTAAACAATAATGCGCGGCTAAGCAGTATGGATATGTACAATGCGTACCTTAATAAAGGAGTTTTGGGCGGGTGGTTGATAATTCAACCTTTGCAGAGTATTTATTCTAAATGGTTTATTTTAGCTTGCTAAAAATATGGCTATTGTAAAACACCCCGTTTTTATAAATGGCCTGTTTAAGCACAGCCTCTTGCTCAAAGCCACTTTTAATAAGTGCTTTCATAGAGCCGGTATTACCAGCAAACACAGCGCCAAAAATTCTGTTTAAATGTGAGTTTGCAAACGCTTCTTCGCATATAAGTTCAATAGCGCGAGTAATAATGCCTTGCCCCCAATAGGCTTTATTTAGCCAATAACCAATTTCGCCACTGTGGCTGTATTCAAATTCGCCGGGAGTTATGCCAATACAGCCGGCAAATTGTCCATTAACCTCAATGGCCTTAGCCGTTGCATCAATTACGCCGTTTTTTGAGCCTTGGTTTATCCACCAATCAGCATCGGCTTGCGTATAAGGAAACGGAATTTTTGACGATAAATAACGCGTTACCTGTTCATCATTTAAGGTGCTAATAATAAAAGGCGCGTCTTGGGCTTTAAACTCTCTGAGGGTGATCATATTTTTTCATAAATTTTTAGTATGCATACTAACTTAACAATCATTTTAACGTTAAACAATCAGAACCTAAATTAAACGGTTTACGGCTATTACTTTGTTTTAAAGTCCTCTAATATAAGCAAAATATTACACCTATTTTAGATGCCATTATGCACCCTCACATTAAAGCTCTTTATAACAGCGCCCAAAAACCAAGCCGTTTAATTATTGGTTTAATGAGCGGTACCTCGTTGGACGGGCTTGATGTTGCACTGTGTAAAGTAACGGGAGCGGGCTTAAATACACACATTGAGGTTTTAAATTTTACTACTGTTGATTACAACGACGATTATAAAACTAAAATAAAGCAGGTATTTGCCAAAAGAGAGTGTGATTTAGAGCTTGTTACTTTACTGCACCCGTGGGTAGGTAAACTCCATGGCGATATGGTTAACCAGTGCTTACATACTTGGCAGGTAAACCCAGCAAGTATTGATGTAATAGCAAGCCACGGGCAAACCATTTACCATTGCCCGCAGTCGCAGCATAACCACAAAAGCTTTACTAATGGCACCTTACAAATTGGCGATAGCGACCAAATAGCCGTTACTACGGGTATTACAACCATTGGTGATTTTAGGCAAAAACACATAGCCGCAGGAGGCGAGGGCGCACCACTTGCTGTGTATGGCGATTATTTGTATTTTTCGAGCGCTGCTGAGAGTCGGATTTTGCTAAACATGGGCGGCATAGCTAACTTAACGTTCCTACCCAAAAATGGCGATGCAAACGGTGTGTTTAGCGCCGACATTGGCCCCGGTAATACCATTATGGATGCCTACGTACAGCAACATTTTAAAGATATGCATTATGACGATGGCGCAAAAATAGCAAAAGCAGGCAAGGTAAATACACCATTATTGAATGCATTGTGTAATAACGCATTTTTTAAACTCCCAATGCCTAAAACTACAGGGCCTGAGGTATTTAACTTAGCGTATTTAAACGCCGCACAGAAGCTTACAAACACCCACCATTTAAGCCATGAAGATGTAATGGCCACCTTAAATACCTTTACTGCAACTGTTATAGCAAATGCATTAAACGAGTGTGCAGAGCGCGCACAAAATTGTGTGGTGTATGCAAGTGGTGGCGGTATTCATAACCCGTTACTAATGGCGCAACTTACAGCGCTTTGCCCACTTATTAAGGCGTTTAAAAACACCGACGATTTAGGTATAAACCCCGACGCAAAAGAGGCCGTGTTATTTGCTATTTTAGCAAACGAATGCCTAGCAGGAGAGCAGCAACACCTAAGTAATACTGCACAAGGTATTGCGGGAGTTACTATGGGTAAAGTAAGTTTTGCAGATTAATAACTTATAGGTCGCGTCGCGTAATTTTAGTACAGCCAGCACTAAAACAGTGATAAAAACGTAGATCCCATACTCGCAAAGTAGCTACGAACGCCCTGAGGCTTAGCATGTTCAGTTGTTATGTGTTCAGGAATATAGCCTTGCTCAAATGCTTTAATGTACACATCGAGTTGTTGGCTTTCTTTTAAGGTCGTGTTTTTTCCGTGCAGCATCATTTGCACTACAAAACATTGGCTTTGTGTAATGTTACTTAAAGTAAGGTTTACAGTACCAGATTCAAGGTCGTCATTGCTTAGCATTTTTTCAGTAAAATACTGCGCCCCACGCGCACTGGGCTGCGTAGCACTTAGTGAAATAACATCGCTCTCATTTGCGCCATCAGGCAACACACACTGCAGCGTAATGTTATGCGCAGCATTGGCTTTTAGCGATAGCTTTTCATATTCCATAGCGTGGCTCATCGCCGCAGACATAGAATCATCAAATGATTGCTGTGCAAATGTTAGTTGCACTAAGGGTGTACTCATCTTACTTAGTCTTCTTGAGTTTATTCATTTATCGGATAGAGATTATCGCGGATCAAGGTTACAGATTTATGACTAATTGCACTAATTAGTACAATTATTGAGTGGTTTGATCAAAGAGGATCTTTGCACTTCTAATATGAAAACAGTTTGTGATACATTTAGAGTAGATAGTCATATACAGCAAAGTCAGGCGAGTGAGTATTGACTAGATAAAGCCGCTAACCAGTAATACTATGTAAAATGAGTAAATAAAAAATATAATGTAAATTATATTTTAGTGTAAACACTTTATCCCACAGTAAAAAATAATTTAAACTCAAGCAACTGGCATCAGAACGAAAAAACCCACGCCTAAGCATGGGTTTTTTCTTTATCTTTTGTCTTTGGTGGGCTGCATAAGCAGGGATATCCAAAGCTCTCAATAAACATATTACCAGAAAATGTATTATGATCAACCAAAGATAAAGAAAAACTTATAAGATGGAAAGTTAATGCGATACAAAGCAATTGAAAAGACCATATCAATTAGTCGATTTACAACATACAGAAATGCTGTCATTGCGAGTACTGGTGTTGATTGCGGTATAAAAGCTCTCTCGCTATATGAATGGAATGCAAATTTATCATCTGATTTTTTATTTCCTTTACATATATATGAAGTGGTATTACGTAATGCTATTAGTGAAGCTATTGCAAAAAGATATGGTACTGATTGGCCTATTAATACGGTATTTCAAAACTCACTGGCTTATAAAAATAAAAGAGAGCTATTAAGCATTGTTAGCAATAATTACCAAGGGTTAGGCAAGGTGTTACCAGAGTTAAAGTTATCTTGGTGGGAAGAAATGCTAACGCGAAGGCATGATGGGCGTATTTGGAACGTTCATATTCAGACTGCATTTCCAAATGCTGATAACCTAACTGCGGCGCAAATTAGAACGCTATTAAAAGAAGCTTGCTTTGTAATAAGAAAAATAAGAAATCGAATCGCTCATCATGAGCCTATTTTCAATCACAATAAGTTACTTGATATTTATCCTTTAATTGAAACTACTGTGGCAATGCGATGTAAAGAAACAAAAATATGGTTGGGTGAAATAGAAAAGGTTAATAATTTACTTTTGAACCCAGTTATATGAAAGTATTAAAAAATTTATTTGGCACATAAAAGGGAAAACTGAGTCTAAAAAATGAGAAAAAGTCATAACTCCATCTATGCCCAAAGATCTCTCACCAAAACAAAGTACATAGGCTCATTAATATTTTTCCTCTCATAGTTTTGAAGATTGAGCGGATACAGTTGATTAGCTCACACACTTGACTATTTGTAGCGAGCGGAAAGTACAATCTTAGTTGAAAGCTGTCTAGAGGAATGCTAGAAATCCACGAGTGTAATTTATTAGCCAAAGTAAATACTCCGAGCTAGTTTTTACAACGACCAAATAAAAAGCAGATACCTAATTAGCATCTGCTTTTATATTTAAAAACCACAGTGCTAAGTGCTGCGGTCTTTAATACTTAATTAAACCTATTTAATTAAGCTTGAGGTTTAATTAAATACTTTTCGCCTGTAGCTTGCTTTGAATAAGCGGCAATTGATTGTAAATGTAATACCTCAGCTAGTGACACTTCGTGCGTGTAGTTGCTCGCAAATGTTGTGGTGATTTCGTCTGCAATACGTTTGCGCATTTTTATTACTGTATCTGTGCCTAATTTACCTAAGGCATTAAATAACAAGAATCCGTTTACACCCCATGCAAAACCAAAGTTACGGTTTATTGTGATAGGGCCTCGGTTTAATGCACCATAAATATACACTTGTTTGTAAGTGTCTGAGCCATAAACGCTGTGCTCTTTCATATCGCGTGCAGCTGCAACTTCCATACAGTTAAGAATATCACTTGTTAGTTGGCCGCCACCGATTGGGTCGAACGCTATAGTTGCACCCGTTTCAATTATTGCAGCGGTTAGATCAGCAAGAAAAGTGTCGCTGCTTGAGTTAACAATATATTTTGCACCCATATCGCGCAGTAATTTTTCTTGTTCTGGTTTACGAACAATATTAATTAAATCAACGCCATCAGCAATACAAATACGGTTTAGCATTTGGCCAAGATTAGAAGCTGCAGCCGCGTGAATAATAGCTTTATGACCTTCAGCGCGCATGGTTTCTACCATTGCTAGTGCGGTAAGTGGGTTAACAAAAGATGATGCACCTTCTTTAGCGGTAGTCCCTTCTTTTAGCTCTAGGCAACTTTGTACATTGGCACAAATAAATTGACGATACGTACCACCGCCAATTACAGCAACGGTTTTACCCATTAATGCTTGTGCGGCTGGTGATGAACCTGCTGCTACAACGGTGCCTGCGCCTTCATTACCTACTTGTGTGGCTTTACCTACGCGTGTTTTAAGTGATGGCATAAATTGAGCTGGAACATCGGCAGTAATTACTGGGTTTTCATCAGTACCCGATTGCTTTGCAGTAGACATATCAGCTGCGCTGAATAAAACGCCTAAGTCTGATGGGTTTAATGGTGCAGCTTCAATACGAATAACCACTTCATCGGCACTAGGCTTTGGCATCTCGATGTTTTTTAAGGCAAGTGTTAGTTTATTGTCTTCGCTGATAGTTGAAGTAAGTTGGATATTTTTATCTGTCATTATGTTTGCTCCCACAAAAATGAGTATTGATTACTGTTATAGCTAAGGGCTGTTATAGCTAAAGGCTTCTTATATAGCTAAGGGCTATTTAGCGTTTACTGCTTGAATTTGAGCTTTCACTTTTTGCATAAAGTCAGCCATATTTGCTTGGCGGTCGGCCTCTATGCTTTGGGCAATGGCTAATTGGCTCATTGATTCGCTCCACTCCTTCATGCCGGGAACTTGTGCTAGTACATCCCAATCAAGCTGAGTAGAGCCAAAGGCGCTAACAATGGTGTTTACGTAATAAACGTAAATGTCTGCCATTGTGAATTGCTCGCCTGCAATCCAAGGTGAAAACTTACCTAGCTTGCTTAATGCAGTAACGCCGCGAGTTAATACTTGGCGTACTTCTGTTTTAAGTGCCTCAGGAACTTCATTACCCGAAAATACATAAGGGATGAATCGTCTGCTTGGCAGTTCAAAATAAAGCTCTGCTATTTTCATAATTTGACGAACAACTGCGCGCTCACCTGCACCTTTAGGGTATAGCGGAGTTTGTGGGTACGACTCTTCTATAAAGTCGCAAATAACACTCGACTCAGAAATATTAAGGCCATTAGCTGTTGTGATTGCAGGCACTTTGCCTGCAGGGCTGATTGCTAGTAACTCTTCACTACCGCCGTAAACAAGGTGTTCTTTAAATGGCAGTCGTTTGTGTAAAAGTACATGTTTAACTAGGTTGTAATAATTGCTAGCAGCAAAACCGTGCAAAGTAATCATAAGTCAGCTTTCCATTATTAACGTGAGGATACTCATTGCCAAATAATGCAATTTGGTCCCCGTGTTTAAGTTGAGCCTATTATTACTTGTTTTAATTTGCTTATATATAAGGGAAAATGCGAATCACTTTTGTCTTTAAGACAATAAAGCATTTTATTTAATGGAGAGGCGACTTGGATCAACTAAAAGCCATACGGTATTTTATTAAGGTGGTTGAAACAGGCAGTTTTACCAAAGCCGCAAAAGCATTTGGTGTGCCGCCTTCGTCGTTGTCGAGGCGAGTGGCCGATTTAGAAAAAAGCCTAGGGGCTACGCTTTTAAAACGCTCAACCCGCATAGTTAAGCTGACCGAAGTAGGGCAAATTTACTACAGCGATGTACAAAAAATAGTGAACCAGCTTGAGCAAAGCCACGAAACGGTTCGAAGTTACCAAACAACCCCAAAGGGGCGTTTATCTATAAGTTGCATGGTAGGTTTTGGCGACAAAATGCTCATGCCGCTGCTTGATGAGTTTAGCGCGTTATACCCCGAAATAATACTCGATGTAAGCTTAAGCGATGAGCTGTCGACACTTGGCCGTGACGATGTTGATATTGCTATTCGTGGTGGTTATGCACCCAATGAGCGCGTGATAGCAATAAAACTTATGGATAATGGCTTTATACCTGTGGCGTCCCCCTGCTATTTACAAAAACACGGAGTGCCAAGTAACGCCATGGAATTAAAGCACCATAATGGGCTTTATTTTAAAACGCCTTCAGGGCCAACGCCGTGGTTATGTAAAGTAGATGAGCAATGGCATGACGTTTCTGGGCCTGCGGTCGCTATTTCAAATAACGGGTCGTGGCTTGCCAAAAAAGCATGTAACGGGGAAGGTATTTTAATGTCAACTCGATGGGCACTGGCTTCATATCTTGAGCTGGGTGAGTTACAAGAGCTTAAGTTTGAGCATGAGGTGGCAATAACTCAAAATTCTAATATGGCTGTTTATTTGTTGTATCAAAAACAACGTTATTTGGTACCAAAGGTAAAAGCGGCGGTCGATTTTTTAGTACAAAAAATAAAAGAAACAGGTGAAGGTAGTAAGCAAATAAAATAGCCCTTAAGAGTAAGGCCGATTATTTGTATAAATAATAGGTAAAAAATGCGCCTTTAGCCTAAAGCTTTTAACTAAGCGCCCGATACATTACTTAATAGGTTTAGCGATTAAGGATAATCATGGTTAATAATATATTTGGCAGTCAGGCTAATCTAAGCACTGTGCTTGCCCAATCAGTTAATAACGCGAACCAAACATCTGCGACACCTTCACTACACAGCAGTGGCGACCTTCAAGCTATTAATGATTTACAAATTAATGCGCCTAAAATAACCGACGAGTTATTAAGCCAGCTAAATGATGAAACACTTTACGAAACAATAACTAGCAATCAAAAAGTAGGGGATATTTTACAACAGCAACTTACCTCGCTATTTACTATTTCAAGCACACCTAGCACGCTTAACTATAAACTCTCCGATGAAGAACTCGCCCTGCGCACCGTAATAAGCTCTCAGAATGAGGGGTTATTAAAAAATGAAAACAGCACCCAATTAATTGAGCGATTAAATACGTCAGTTAAAAATATTCAGGGTGCTTATGCTAATACTAGCGATATTTTATCGAGTTTAGGTCAGCTTGGGTATGAGCAAAAAACGTTTTTAGCCTCAAGCCAGCAACGTGTTGAGCGCTCACTTAATCCATACATGGAAAGCCTTAATCGCGCAAAATACGAGGATGACAATAACTACCTGTTTGAGCTCTCGGTAAAAACTAAAGAAGGCGATGTTATAAACATTACCTTTAACTCATCGCAAGGGTACGATGAAAAAACAGGTGAAGCGATAGATGGCTTTGGCATAAGTTACGAAGTAAATGGCGATTTATCTGAGGCTGAACATGCGGCTTTAACGCAGGTTATGGCGGGTGTTGGCGAAATGGCCGATGAGTTTTTTAAAGTGAGTGAAAACTCATTTAATCCTATTATAGTGCCAAACCAAACAGACATGAGTTTAGACTTTTTAGCAGGCTTTAATAGTGAGCAGCTAGCGGGTTTTAATGTGTCGTTTTCAACAACGCAAAATGATGCGCTTGATACAGGCGAAAACACGCTTGATTTAAGTTACTCAATAGATGAAGCGACAAATCAACAAGCACTTGTGTTTAAGGCTGAGAATGGGAAAAACGAAATCGACTTTGCACTCGATATGTCAACCATTGGCGCTAAAGACACACAGCAAATGCAGCAGTATTTAGCGTCCCTCGATCAAAGCTTAGAAGATAGCCGAGTAAACAGTACCGAGGATAGTAAAGACTCAGCATTTGGTCGTAAAGGGGATGAGACAATGCAGCAAGGTTTTGCATTATTTAAAGGCGCTTTTACAAGTATGTCGTCAGCGGCTGAACGTTATAGCAATATTGAGTCGCTTGCAGATAAGCAATTTAATGACGGGCGCGCTATGGTTGCCGATTTAGTTGATAACATGATCGCAAGCGATCCCCGTTACCAAGGGCTTGGTAATAAAGCACCCAATACATTGGGGGCGGGTATTTCTAAGCTCGCTGATTTTGATGCTACGTTTTCTTACGCACTGGATAGCGGTGACTATCAGCCTAAAAGTACCATTGAGCTAAGCCAAGCGACTGAGCAAACCCAATTAGGCGAGCTTAGCGGTTTAACACAAAGTAAAAATGTAAGTAGCCACTTTGATTATCAATACAGTCGCCCCGACTACTACGACAAAGAAGAGAGTTATAACGTAGGTACCGCAGTTAAAAATAAAGAGCTTGTGGGGCTTGATCAGTCTCACGAAGTTGATGTTGATACAAAAATGTATGCGTTTAACCCTCAAACAAATCAATACGAGCTGCAAATGGCGATGCAAGAGCAAACCATTAGTAAAAGTGACATTCGCTTAATTGACGATATTTGGCTTGAAGAAAACGAAAACAGCTACAACATGAATAAAAAAGAGCGTGTTGAGAGCGACGAAAAGCAAGACGACTTTAAAACAACCAGCAGTCATTCTCATAATAAGTTAGTTACCTTAATTGGTGATTTAGACAAGCTGGCTGAAAATAAAGACGTAAGACGCGAGTATTTAACTAACTTATCGCAAGTTAACTTTTTTATGGATAAAAAGTAACGGTCTTGAGCTGTTCACTCCACACTTAATATTGGGTATAGTCGTTTAATACCTAAATTAATACCTAAATTAATACCTAAATTAATACCTAATTTAATACTTAATTAAATACCTAATTAAAGAGTACCTTATGTTTAAACAATTAATTTTATTGTGTGCTTTAAGCATGCCGCTTGTAAGCTGCGCTGCTACGGCGCCATTTTCGGGCGAGATAAGTACGCAAGAACTGCTAAGCGACTACAACAAGTTTAACGAGCAATACAAAGCGTATACACCAACAGCACAAGATATAGCCCTAATGCAAAAGCTAGAAGGCAAAGAGCTTATTGTATTATTTGGTACGTGGTGCCACGACAGTGAGCGCGAAGTACCAAAACTCATTAAGTTACTTTCTACGTCGAAAGTACAACTTGCAAGCATTGAATATGTGGCCGTAGGTTACAACAAGCAAGACGATGCAGGCATTGCAGAAGCTCACGACTTGCAATACACCCCTACGTTTATAGTAAAAGACGATGGTAAAGAGTTAGTACGCGTAATTGAAAAGCCAACGGGTACATTGGCACAAGATTTAACACAGGGTTTGTAAATAGAGCTTGTTCGTATTTGGGGTTAACGATTTAGCAAATAGGTTTATAAGTTAGCTGTTGGGCTGCTATGAGTAGTCTCCTGATACTTTAATGTGTAAGGCCAAAATTTTCCCCCTTTGGCTGAGCCAAAATAGGAATTCAGCTATGGTTTGCATATCAATTAAAACAAATAAAAAACTAATTAATCTACAAGCTCGTTATGGTGTTTCTTAATATGTCTAAGGATCTACGTAAAAATTTGATTGCTGCGATTCTTAGTCCTTTAATTGCGTTACCAATCCTTGGTTTTTGTTATTTTTATGCGGGCATAGAAAACTATACTTCTGTGAGTTCGTTAATTTTAGATGTTGGTTTTGGTGTATCAATAGGGATGGGAAGTTTATTTTATTTCTATCCTTTAATGTTCATTTACGGATTACCTATTAGCTTATTACTCCAAAAGTTAAATTTATTTAAATTACCTGTAGTTTTAATCTTAAGTATACTTCCAGTTTTTTTACTTAGTCTTTTTAGTGAGTTTGATCGTGTAACATTGGTTCTTCATTTATTAGTACTTTCAATGGGTTTAACTAGTTGGCTTATATATAATAAATTAAGGTAACACCACAACAAGCGATTAATGTTACACAACCGTTTTCTTACTCGGCTTACAGCTCAGATTAAACATTATTCATTAAACAGGCTTTTTCCGAATGCTTGTGCAGCATGCGAAGAGGGCCTGTCTTTATAATGTAGTTGATACAGTGGCCGAGAGAGTTGCTCGTTATTTTTTTGACTCAGGCGTGTTAATTTACCAAGCTGCACTAAATCCTCAGTGACTACATTAGGCAATAAAGCCACGCCCATTCCTTGTGCTACTGCCCTTGCTATTGCCTCGTTGCTGCCCAATTGCATACTGCACTCTGCTATTACGCCATGTTGGGCTAATAACTTAACCGACATTTCTAAAGTGCCCGAGCCCGGCTCGCGCAGTAGCCAAAATTGTTTGTTTAACCATGCTTTTAAGTCTTTCGTGGGCTTAAAGTTACTGGGTATAACCACACTCATTAAATCGTTTTGCCAGTGCTTACTTATTATATGCGACTCAGTCGGCGTGCCTTCAACCAGTGCTAAATCTATAGTGCATTCAAGTAATGCGTGTTCAATTTGCGCAGTATTGGCCACTTGTACTTCCACTTTTATATGTGGGAACTGCGCGCAAAATTTAGCTAAGTAAGGAGGCAGCCAATAGCTGGCAATCGTTGTGCTGGTGCCAATAACAAGTGTGCCGCGCTTAAGCCCTGTGCGCGATTTAATATCTTCAATGGCGGCTTTTTCGATAGCAAAAATACTACGCGCATGTTCAAAAAGCGCTTGCCCGCCTTCACTTAAAGTGAGTTTTTTGCCTTTAGATGCACGTTCAATAAGTTGTATGTTTAGTTGATACTCAAGCTCTTTTAGCGCTTTAGATACCGCCGGCTGGCTTATAAAAAGCGCCTCGGCTGCGCCTGAAAAACTACCAAGCTTTGCTACCGTATAAAACACCCTAAGTGCATGTAAATTCATTGTGCCTCTCAAATTACATAACCTTAAGTTATCGAATCATGATTTTAATATATTGGAGTTATATTTTGGCCTTTATTAAAATGAAGTCAACTAATTAGAGTTGTTTGATTGAGGGAATATCATGCTTAGCACTATTAAAAATGGGTTACAGCCTTTAGGTGTTAACACTAAACAGTATGGTGACTCTCGCTGGTGGATTGGCATGTTACTGGTTATTGTACTTGCGGGCGTTGCTGTTGCGCTTAGTAAATTATCAATAATGCAAACTGCGCAATTTAGCTCACTCACTATTGGTATTGTGGTTGGTATTATTGTGGGTAACAGTATTTTTTCGCGTATAGCGACTCATACCGATGTGGGCGTTGATTACGCTAAAAGTATTTTGCTCAAAGCGGGCGTTGTGTTGTTTGGTTTTAGAATAACCTTTACGCAAGTAGCGGGCGTTGGTTGGAGTGGCTTACTAACCGACATTGTTATGCTTGTTGGTACATTTATATTAGCAATTCAACTTGGCAAACGTGTATTTAAGCTAGATGAGCAAACAACTATATTAATTGGCGCGGGTAGCTCTATTTGTGGCGCTGCAGCGGTGATGGCAACCGAGCCTGTTATAAAAGCACAGGCGCATAAAGTATCAGTAGCGGTAGCAACGGTGGTGGTGTTTGGTACGCTAAGCATGTTTGCCTACCCAATAATGTTTGAGTACATGGGATTGAGCGAGCACGCGTACGGTATTTTTGTAGGCTCAACCATTCATGAAGTAGCGCAAGTGGTTGCGGCGGGCACTGCGGTAAGCGCTAACGCGGCCGACACCGCTGTAATTGAGAAAATGCTAAGAGTGATGATGCTTGCGCCATTTTTAGTAGGTTTATCATTTTGGCAAAGTAAAAAGCATACAAAAATAAACGCACATGGCGGCGAGCAAAAAGCGGGTATTACAATCCCTTGGTTTGCGGTGTTATTTATAGTGGCCAGTGGTGTGCATTCACTCTCTATTATTCCTCAAGTGACTACAAACGCAGTTGTTTGGTTTGATAATATATTACTCACCATTGCGATGGTGGCTTTGGGTTTACGCACACATGTTGGGGCAATTCGCCAAGCGGGTATTAAACCGCTGTTACTGGCACTGTGTTTATTTTTGTTTTTAACGTTAGGCGGCTTTGCCATTAATATAGGTATTGCTGAGCTGTTTTAAACGTTATTTGGTAAAAGTTGATTGGCTTAAATTGGCCAATCAACTTCGTTTAAGTCATCCAGCTGCGCGCTGGTATTTTTATTACCTTGCCATTTATTAGTGTAAATACCGAGCGGATCAAACTGTAACGTTTGTTTTTCAATATTAAAGTGCCTACCGCCACGCGGATCTACACCTACGCCCGCTATGTATTGCCAGTTGCCCCAGTTTGCGGCTACGTCGTAATCAATCAATTGCTGTTCAAAATAAGCCGCGCCATAGCGCCAATCAAGGCCAAGTTCGTTAACTAAACAACTTGCCGCAACTTGCCTTGCTCGGTTTGATATATAACCAGTGGCATTAAGCTCATTCATAATGGCATTGACCAATGGGAAGGGTGTTGAGCCATTACACCACGCAGCAAAGCGGTTTGGCATAAACGTTGTTAGGGGTTTGGTTTGTTTTTGGCCTTTAAAGCTAAATAAGCTGTTGCCCGCATTGAGTGCATGCCATTTAAAATACTCTCGCCATAGCAATTCAAACTTAATCCAATAAGTAGATTCGTTGACGATATGTTTATGTTCGTACTCTTCAACCGCTTTATAAACTTGCCGTGCACTTACACAGCCAAAGGCAAGCCAGGTACTAAATTTTGTGGTGTTATTAAAGCCATCAAGCTCGTTTCGAGTTGTTTTATAGGTACTTGGCAGTAAGCCCGAAAAGTACTGCGCTAAATGAGCTTGCGCACTTTTAAATCCGCCGTGCATTATCGCGTTGTTGTCATCAGTATGTTCAGTAAGCTCAATTGGTTTGGCCGCACATAATGTTATAGGTTGAGGGAGTAAACCTTCAGGTAACATTGAGAGAGTTATAGGTATATTGGCTGCCTCTACCTTTTTACGAAACGGCGTAAAGCTTTTAGGCAGCTCGTTTAAATTAAAAGGTAGGTCGCTTTGTTTAAATAGGGTGTCTTGCAGCACGCCTGTAAATTCTGTATTTGGGCAATGCGCTTTAAGTAAACTTATTTGGCGTTGCTCGTACAAACCGATTTGCTTGCTAAATACAACTTCATCAATGTTTAGATCATTTATACGCGCTTTTAAAAGCGCTATTGGTTCACCTTCAAGCACGTGCAGTGTTTGTCCGCGTTCAATAAGCGTCTGCTGTAGCTCAAATAAGCTTTGCATTAAAAACTGTTGTTTATGCACGCCATATGGTTTTTGTTGGTAGTTATTATTTTTGAACCAATGCGGATTTATTACAAATACAATATCGAGTGCGCATTGCTGCGACGCAAGGTCACTAAAAATAGTGTTGTCAGTGAGGCGTAAATCGTTTTGTAGCCAATATAAAATGCGTTTGCTCATAGGTTTGCTCAGGTTTTTTTAATCATTAACTTTACGAAGCAAAAGCGGGTAGGGATTAGTTTTGAGATGGTTAATAGACTTTTAAAAAGAGGCGATTATTAAACCGCCTCTTAGCTTATTGAAGTATTGTTTTTAAATAGCTGATTTTTGCTCTGCTATCCAATCGTTTATTACATCCTCAAGTACTGACATAGGCAATGAACCTTGGCCAATAACGGTGTCGTGAAAGCTGCGAATATCAAATTTAGCGCCTAGTTCTTTTTCCGCTTTTGCACGTAGTTCGCGTATTTTTAGCTCGCCCATTTTGTACGAGAGCGCTTGGCCTGGCCATGAGATATAACGATCTATTTGATCCTCCACTGCGCTTTGTGGCAATGCAGTGTGATCTGCTAAGTAGTCTATTGCCTTTTGGCGGCTCCAGCCAAATGCATGAATACCGGTATCAACAACAAGCCTCACTGCGCGCCACATTTCGTAACCTAAACGACCAAAGTCGCTGTATGGGTTTTGATAAAAGCCGGCTTCTTTACCTAAGCGTTCAGTGTAAAGTGCCCAGCCTTCGCCAAATGCTGAGTGGCTAAGTGTGCGTCTAAACTCAGGTACGTCTAACTCCATTGCAATGGCGTTTTGTAAATGATGCCCTGGTATTGCTTCGTGTAGGCTTAGTGCTTCTAAATTATATAAAGGTTGTAGCTTAGGTGTTGAGGCTAAAAAGTAAGTACCCGGCGAGCGGTTATCAGCCGGTGGCATATAAAAAGCGCCACGACTCGCTGAGCCTTTTATTGTAAAGGTGTTACGCGGTAAATGATTAAAGTAGGTTGGTAATTTGCCATACATTTTTTGCGTAATAAAGGCTGTTTTTTCAAGCAGGTCTTGCGCGTCTGTTGCGTAAAATTGCTCATCGGTTGCTAAAAATTCTAAAAAATCGCTGTAAGTGCCGTCAAAACCTACTTTATCAATAATGTTTTGCATTTGCGTTTTTATACGCGCCACTTCTTTTAAGCCAAGCTCGTGTATTTGCTTGGGTGTTGCATTGGTTGTGGTGTAATAATTTACCGCATATTTATAATACTCAAGCCCGCCTTTAACACTTGAAATACCTGGCTCTGCTCTACAGTTAGGCATGTAATCGTTTTCAAAAAAGTCGTAAAAGTGCTGATAAGCTGGTACTACTTTTGAGCTAATTAAGGCTTTAGCTTTGTTTTGGTATGTGGCCTTTTGCTCTGCTGTAAATGTATTTGGTATACGGGTGAAGGGCTCGTATAAGGCGCTATTTTCAGGTTGCTTAACTATATGAGCGTTAATGCTCTGGCTGTAATTTTCAAATGTTTTGCAGTAGTGGGTGTAACCCTTTTCAATGCCTTCCTTCATCAAGTTAATGTTTTCTTGATTAAAGCGAGGGTAGTCGGCAAGGCTTACTAAAAATGCGTTGTAATCATCAGGTGTTAAAAATGCCATATTAGCCGGTGCTTCGGCAAAGTAGGTATGCCAGCCACTTAAAAAGTTAACCTGAAAATACTTATCTTGAAAAAGGTAACTTTGCTGCTCTGTTTCTCGCTCGTATTTAAATAAACGGTAGTTCATTAACTGCGAGCTGCTCAGCGTTTTAGGATCTATTTTACTTAAGTTTTTTAATACATTGTTATTATAAGCTTGGCGCTTTGCAATGGCTTGTTCGGTCCAATTTGGTAATGTACCACTGGGTTTCCAACCATCAGGGTCGGTACGAAAGAATATTTTTTCGGCTTTTGCATTTTGCCAATGGTTATCAATAATGGTTTTTAAATCTGCATTGCTATCGGCTGCGCTCGGCAGTGATGCTACAGCTAAGCAAATAGCTAAAATTGTTTTTTTGAACATATTATTCTCATTTTTAGCGCGTTAATTTTTATTAGTGTACGCACATTTATCATTTTTGTTTTTAATATAGTACCAAGTTAACTTTATTAATGCGCTTACTTTTATAACCAGTATCAATTGGTTTTACTTTTTGATTGAACAAATTTCACCGCTGAAGTGAGTGGGCCACTAGTTTATTGTTTTATCAGCGTTTAGAATGATTAAAACTAATTACAATAAAAGACCGTCATGTTTAATAAAGTAATAACGCTGATTGATGAAGCTAATAACCAAGACCCTAATACTGAGCAGCACAATGGGCAAAGCTTTCCAAAAGAAAGCTTATACGGCTTGCGTATGAGCGAAATGCTAACTCGTTTTAAACCAGATGCCGATGAACTCATGCAAGTTGCAGTGCGTGCACAGCATATTCAGCGTTGGAAGTCGCCACGTAGTGACTTTGAAATGAACAAGCAGGGTTATCATCAATGGCGCAGCGCACTTTATATTTTTCATGCGTCACTAGCCGTTGAATTAATGAAACAAGCTGGGTTTAACGATACGGACCAAAACCGTGTTTATAACGCTGTTGCTAAAAAAGATATTAAGCGCAATCCAGATAGCCAATTAGTAGAAGATGTAGCGAGTTTGGTGTTTATTGAACACTACATGCTTGGGTTTGCCAATGCAAAACCAGATTACAATGAAGAAAAATGGATTGGTATTATTCGCCGTACATGGCAAAAAATGTCAGATGAGGCACACGAGTTTGTACTTACAGGTAATATTACGTTACCCGCGCCGCTAGTTGGGCTTATTCATAAAGCGCTTGAATAAATAATAAAAGTATAAAAATAAAAAAGGAATTTTAAATGTATTGCCCTAGAACTAATACGCCACTTGAGCCTTTACTTGTTGGCGGTTTTACTGTCTTTACGTCAGCTCAAGGCGGCGTATTTTTTGATAACAGCCAAATTTTTAAGTTTAGCTCGCCAGAGTTAAAGCACGGTGAGGTATTACTTAAATATTTGAGTGATCATATCGAGAGTGAATACGATGTATCGCTACGAATTAATTGTCCAAAGTGCATAAGCATTGTGATGATGCGCAGGTATTTTTCGCCAGTAAAGGCTGTCGAAATAGACGAATGCCCAGGCTGTGCAGGCATATGGCTTGATAGCGGCGAGCTGGCAAAAATACACGAAAACCATTTAACACCTCGAGAGCGTAAACTGTTAGCCCACGAAATGGCAACCAATCATGGGTTTATAACTATTAAATTACCTGCTTCTAGGTTTACGCCAACTAATAAAAATAAAAGTGCGCATGAAGCCACGGTGGAGAACTTAGTGCGCTTAGCTTTACTTGGTTTGTAACTCTTAATCACATATTAAAACAAAAACGGCGTACTAAAAAGTACGCCGTTTTTATTGTAATAAACTAACTCTTGAAAAGTTTATTTATTACGGTTTTCTTTGGCAAACGCACGTATTTTACGTTTTTGCGACAGTGTTACTTTATTAACACGGCCAGCAAATGGGTTTTCACCTTCTCTAAATTCGATTTTGATAGGGGTGCCCATAATTTTAAGCGCTTTACGGTAATAGTTCATCAGGTAGCGTTTATAGCTATCTGGTAAATCTTTAACTTGGTTACCGTGAATAACAATACGTGGTGGGTTATAGCCACCGGCATGGGCATATTTGAGCTTAACACGGCGACCACGAACAAGTGGTGGCTGATGATCGGCTTGAGCCATGTCCATAATACGACGTAACATTGCAGTACTTATACGTTTAGTAGCTGATTCATACGCTTCGTCAACAGACTCGAATAAATGACCAACACCTGTACCGTGTAGTGCAGATATAAAGTGTAGGCGTGCAAAGTCAATAAAGCCTAAACGGCGATCGAGCTCTGATTTAATACGATCTTTAACGTAATCGTCTAAGCCATCCCATTTGTTCACTGCAATTACCAATGAACGACCTGAGTTAAGAGCAAAGCCTAATAAGCTTAAATCTTGATCTGAAATACCATCGCGAGCATCAACAATCAATAACACAACGTTACAATCTTCGATTGCTTGAAGCGTTTTAATTACTGAGAACTTTTCAACAACGTCGCTTACTTTTTTACGCTTACGAACACCTGCGGTGTCAATTAACACATACTCTTTTTCATTTCGAGTCATCGGAATGTAGATAGAGTCACGTGTTGTACCTGGCATGTCGTATACAATTACGCGATCTTCACCCAGTATACGGTTTGTAAGCGTTGACTTACCAACGTTAGGGCGACCAATAATTGCAAGCTTTACAGGTTTGTCTGCAAATGCCTGGTGATCGGTATCGCTGTCTTCATCT
The DNA here is from genome assembly GCF_015864475.1 of Pseudoalteromonas sp. SWXJZ10B. Classification (NCBI taxonomy): domain Bacteria; kingdom Pseudomonadati; phylum Pseudomonadota; class Gammaproteobacteria; order Alteromonadales; family Pseudoalteromonadaceae; genus Pseudoalteromonas; species Pseudoalteromonas sp. SWXJZ10B. Next base: position 19,534 of record NZ_JADYXD010000013.1, on the reverse strand, counting down.
TCTTCGTAAAGATTAATAAGCTCTTCGTCATCGCCTGTTACGTCTTCGTCTTGTGCAGCTAATTCAGCAATAAGCGGCTGAAGTGTTTGCTCAAGTAATAACGTAATACCACGGCCATGCGATGCAGCAATATGATGAATTTCACCTAATGATAATTGGTAAAATTCAGCACAGTTTGAATCTGCATCAATACCATCGGTTTTATTAGCAACAACAAAACACTTTTTATCTTGCTTGCGCAAGTGATTAGCAATTGCTTGGTCAGCTACGGTCATACCTACACGAGCATCTACTAAAAACAGAACAATGTCGGCTTCTTCAATGGCTAGCAGAGATTGATCTGCCATTTCGATTTCGATGCCTTCTTCTGAGCCATCAATACCGCCCGTGTCTACCACGATAAATTCATAGCCATCGTAACTAGCTTGGCCATATTTTCTATCTCGTGTTAAACCTGGAAAATCGGCTACGAGTGCATCACGAGTACGTGTTAAACGGTTAAATAATGTGGATTTGCCCACATTGGGTCGCCCAACTAGAGCGATCACGGGAAGCATAAACTACCTCTTTAAAAAACAACAAAAGGCTTCGCAGTGCGAAGCCTTAAAAAAACCATATGACTATTAGTAACTTAGTTTGGTATTTTTACCATACTAACTTCACCATCACGGGTGTATAAAATTAGCTTATCGTCGGCAACAACTGGCTCAACAAAAAAGCCCGAGCTGTCAAAGTCTTCACGAGATACTAGCTCGCCAGTTTCTTTATTTAGCCAATGTAGGTTACCTTCTTGGTCGCCTAAAGCTAAGTGGTTACCTGCAACTGCAGGCCCTGTTAGGTACCAACCACGTAGAGCGGGTTGGCTCCAACGTTCAATACCTGAATTTTTATCTAATGCGTAAATAACACCATCGCTATCTACTAAATAAATTGTTTGTGCATCCATCGCAATTTCGCGGTAGCTGCTGTACTCACGTTTCCATACAACATTGCCAGAGCGAATATCTACAGCAGCTAAGTTGCCGTTGTAAGCTATAGCGTAAGCGTATGGACCGCTAATAAGTGGTTGAGTGTCTACGTCAACTAGGCGTTCAAATTCTGATGCGCCTTTAGCAACCGCAATTTCTGCGCTCCATGCTGAGTAACCACTGTCTGAAATTAATACGCTTAGCTTGCCTGTTTCAAGGCCTACTAATACACCACCGTTAGCAACGGTTGGCGAGCTTTGTCCGCGTAATGTTAGTGGTGGAACTTCTTGTTCAAAGCTCCAACGCTCTTCGCCTGTATCTGGGTGAAGGGCTAACAATTTACCAGAGCCTAAATTTACAAATATTAAGCCATCGCCTGCTGTTGGTTTAGACAGTGATTCGCCTGGTACGTTTTTACGCCAAACTTCTTCACCGGTTTCGCGATCAAGAGCAATAATAAAGCCGTGTTCAGAACCTATATAAATTTTACCATAGGCTTGCAAAATACCACCTGATAATTTTGCATTTCCGTTGTTAGCCCAAGGCCAAAATGATAAGTCTTGGCGTACATCGGTTTCCCATTTTGTATCGCCATTATCAAGCGAAAGCGCTTCTACTTGGCCTTCGCGGCTAGCAACATACACAGTATCTTTGTAAACTGCGGGTGTTAAACGAGAAAAATAATGCTCTACGCCATCACCTACAGATTCTTGCCAAACAACGTCAGTTTCAAATTGGTTTACAATTTCAGGAAGTACTAGTTCATCTTCATCATCACTTGATGAACAACCCATCAATGTTGCCATACATAGGGCAAGAGCTGCTGTTGTAAATTTTTTCATGCCTAAAACCTTATGCCGCTGGGCTAGTTACTGCTAGGTCATCTAACTTAATTTGTAATAGTGGGTTACTTGTTAATCCACCCGCATCTATTGCTGCTTGGTATGCAGTACGTGCTTGATCTTTATTACCTTGCTCAGTGTAAATGTCGCCTTTAAGCTCGGCCACGTTTGCATTGAACGCTTCAGGTAATGGTGCATTTAATGTCGTTAATGCATCGTCATATTTAGTTTGCGCAATTTGAACACGTGCTAAACGTGTAATCGCAATTGCTTTTAATTCTGTATTTGGCGTATTAGACACAACCCAGCTTAGCTTTTCGCTTGCTACGTCTAGTTTTTTCGCTTCTACTGCGTCTTTTGCAGCTACAAATGCTGCAAGTGTTGCGTAGTTTGTATCTTTATTTTCGCTAATAAACGCATCAGCTGAAGATAATACATCATCGCTTTCAACAAGTGTTGTATATGAATCTGATGCTTTTTCAGCGGTAGTAATTTGGTTTTGGTTATATGCTTTCCAGCCATATAAGCCACCTAGGCCAACAAGTATACCTAGCGCAAGTGAAATGCCGTTTTCACGGAAAAAGCGTTTAATGGCTTCTGCTTGTTGTTCTTCTGTTGAATAAATGTCCATTCTTACCTCTAATGTTCGCTTAGCCGTTAATAAGCTCAGCTAATAGCGCTTTAGCTTGTTCTAATTCTAATGTGACTTGTTCTTTACGCTCGCGTAAATACTTGATGGTCACAACGCCTTTTTCTAATTCATCTTCGCCAATAATCACTGCAACAAGTGCATCGCTTTTATCAGCACGTTTTAATTGTTTTTTAAAGTTGCCGCCGCCCGCATGTACCATAACGCGCAAACCCGGTACGTCTTTGCGTAGTTGCGCTGCAATTGCAGGTGCTTGAATGCTTGCTTTGTCGCCCATTGCTGCTAAATATACATCAGCATTACGACGAATGTCACCTACACACTCAAGTGCTTGTAGTAATAATACTAAGCGCTCTAGACCCATTGCAAAACCAACTGCTGGCGTTGCTTTGCCGCCAAGTTGTTCAACTAAGCCATCGTAACGTCCGCCAGCACATACAGTGCCTTGTGCACCTAAACTGTCGGTTACCCATTCAAATACAGTGCGGTTGTAGTAGTCTAAACCACGTACTAACTTTTCATTAACCGTATATGAGACGCCAGCAGCGTCTAAACGTTCACATAAATTTGCAAAATGTTCTTTTGATTCAGCATCTAAATTTTCAGACAATTTAGGCGCATCAGTTAAAATTGCTTGTACGTCTGGATTTTTGCTATCAAGTACGCGTAATGGGTTTGAATACATACGACGTTTTGAGTCTTCATCAAGCACATCAATGTGTTGCTCAAGGTAGGCTACTAACGCATCACGGTAATCTGCACGCGCTTCGTTAGACCCTAAAGAATTTAGCTCTAAACGAACGTGGTCAGTAATACCAAAGGCTTCCCATAGTTGCGCTGTTAATAAAATAACTTCTGCGTCTATATCTGCTGTAGCAATACCAAATGTTTCTAAACCAAATTGGTGAAACTGACGGTAACGACCTTTTTGCGGACGCTCGTGACGAAACATTGGACCCATGTACCAAAGGCGTTGTTCTTGGTTGTATAGTAAGCCATTTTGGTTGCCAGCACGTACGCATACTGCGGTGCCTTCTGGGCGAAGTGTTAATAAGTCGCCATTGCGATCGGCAAAGGTGTACATTTCTTTTTCTACTATATCGGTAACTTCACCAATAGAGCGTTTAAATAAGTCGGTTGATTCTACAATAGGAAAACGAATTTCTTGATAACCGAACGATGCTACTGTCTCGCGTAAAATGTTTTCTACTTTCTGCCAAACTTGTGTATCGCCCGGCAGACAATCGTTCATACCGCGAACTGCCTGAATTTGTTTTGCCACTGATAAATCCTAAATGCTGTTTTTTTGTGTAATGAAAAATGCTTACACAACAAGAATGCTAAAAATTGACCCGTCATTATATACCCAAATGACCCCATGATGCGAGTTTCAGTTGGAATTAAAAGCGATTTAGGCAAGGCATTGATTGAAAGTAATAGTGGTTCTATTGTTAAAATCAATAACGCAGTATAAATCGCTTTTAAACCAACCCGTTGGGCGGTTCACAGACACTTACTCTCATCGTTGTTACTTTTTAAAAGGGATTGCCATTCTTGCAAAGTAACGCCTTGATATTAAGAGCCTGTGAAACGCTGAATTCTGTATCTTGGGGTCGTTTGGGTATCCACTAGCTATAAAGGTAAACGGCAAACCACGGGGTTTGCCACCTTAAACGGTATTTATTCGACTATTTTTATGTCAATCGGTGTTTGGCTCTGCTTTTTTTCTATAAAGTCGCGTACATAACCTTCAAGCTGATCAACAATGTTGTTGTTATCAATGCGCGCTTTTTGGCGTTCGCCATTTATATACAAACCAGAGCGACGATTTGCACCGGCAAGCCCTATATCACTCACAAGCGCTTCACCTGGTCCATTTACAACGCAACCAATTACCGAAACTGACATAGGTTCGATAATATCCTCTAAGCGCTCTTCAAGTTGGTTCATGGTGCTTACTACATCAAACTCTTGGCGTGAGCAGCTAGGGCAGGCAATAAAGTTAATTCCACGCGAACGAATGCGCAATGAATTTAAGATATCAAAGCCGACTTTAATTTCTTGAACAGGATCGGCAGCAAGTGATACACGCAGGGTATCGCCAATACCTTCGGCTAATAACATACCTAAACCTACTGCAGATTTAACAGAGCCTGAGCGCATGCCGCCCGCTTCGGTAATACCTAAATGTAGTGGTTGGTCTATTTCTTTAGCGAGTAAGCGATATGCTCCTACAGCTAAAAATACGTCAGACGCTTTTACTGATATTTTAAATTGGTCAAAATCAAGGCGGCGCAATATATCTACATGGCGCATTGCTGATTCTAATAAGGCTTCTGGTGTTGGTTCGCCGTATTTTTCTTGTAAGTCGCGCTCTAGTGAACCGCCATTTACACCAATACGAATAGGAATGTTATGCTCGCGTGCTGAGTCTACTACGGCTCTAATACGCTCTTCACTACCTATATTCCCTGGGTTTATACGCAGGCAATCAACGCCGTATTTTGCCACTTTTAAGGCTATACGGTAATCAAAGTGAATATCGGCTACTAGCGGAATCGTTACTTGTTCTTTAATACTTTTAAACGCTTCGGCTGCATCCATTGTTGGTACTGATACACGGACTATGTCGGCACCTGCATCTTGTATTGCCTGTATTTGTGCAACAGTTGCATCAACATCCATGGTGTCGGTGTTGGTCATTGATTGCACTGCAATAGGGGCACCATCACCAATAGGGACGTTACCTACATTGATTCGGGTGGATTTTCTGCGTTTAATTGGAGATTCTGAAAACATAGCGACTACTCTGCTAGTGGTAATGTAAATTTGGCTAAACGGTTTTGAGGAAATGCAGAAACATCTACAGGTTCACCGTTTAAAGTAATGTCTACAGCGTCATGCTTACCAAGCACAACTGAAAAAGGAGGCGTACCGCTTACGGTCATAATGTAGCCTGCTTTTTTAACGCCGAATGCTATTTTCTCGCCTTCGCCGTCGTAAATTTCAACCCAACTTTCGCCATTAAAGTTCATGACAATTGTACTGCTAGCATCGTCTTGACTTGCGCTGTTAGAAGCAATAGGAGCCGTTTCTTTAACTATTTCTGGGCTTGTTGATGTTTCACTAGACGTGCTTTGTGATTCTAATAATGATTCATCGTCAATTTCGGCTTGTTGCTGTTGCTCTGAAATACTGGGTTGAGCGGCTTGGCGCTCGCTCATTTTTGAGTTGGCAACGTTTATGTTACTCGTTTGCTCTTCAATAGGTGTCGCGTTTTGCCAAAACCATAAAGCAGATGAGCCAATAACAATCGCTAAAATTAAATAGCTAAAAAACATTAAGCGGCTGTCGTTTGCTTCTTTTTCTGTACGGCGTGAAAAACTCTGCATATTAGCGGGTTTAGCCGGCTCCGGTGGGGCTGGCATCATTGCTAATATAGGTGCGCTATCTACTTTTAATTCACGGCAATAGTTTTTTATATAGCCTTTAACAAAAGTAATAGGGCCTAGTAATGTAAATTCATCATTTTCAAGGCGTTTAATTTGAAGTTCAGACAGCTTTAACGGTGCAGCAATAGTCGCTATGCTAACGTTCGCTTGTTCTCTGTGATTTTTTAATATCTGGCCTACAGTTGGCTGTTCGCTCTGTGTTTGCGTATTTTCTTCATTCATAATGTGTATGAGTCTGGATCCACTAGTAAAAGTTTGTGCCCTGGTTTTAGTGCTATATCAGGACTTAATTTATTCCATCGCATTAATTCATCAATTAATACATGCCGCTGGGTAGCTATATCGTAAAGGGAATCACCAGCTTTAATTTCGTAATAAATATTTGGATCGTTTAGGTATATTTTACTTCCATTCATTACCCGATCCGACTCTTTTAGACCATTCCATTGCAGGAGCTTTTGTAGTTTAACATTGTATCGCACCGAAATGCTAAATAGGTTTTCGCCAACAGCAATTACGTGAAATGGCACGCGTAAAGGCGATACTTTAGGGTTAAGCATTGGGAGCTCTGTTTTTTGTACTGCTTCGTAACTTTTAAATTCAATATCTGCATCATTTTGATAGCTGCTATTTTTAAATACAGTTGTATTTTTAGTCGCTTCGTAGAATACCACGTCACTACTATTTTTTTGAGCGGTAACTGCAGGAACTGAATTACTATAGTTACTAGTTTGCTGCGAATTAAACTGGCCTGTTTTAGGTGCGCCAAACGAAATTATTGTAACTTCGTCATCGGCTTTAGCTGGTTGTTTTGTTGCTATAACTTCTTTTTGAGGTTCGTAAACGGACTTAGCTTTTTTAGGTGCAGCTACTACGGAATCTGCAGAGTCGTGCTCAGTAGTAAGTGCAAGCATAACAGCCGTTGTATCGGTAGGGTTGCTTGGTGCGACGACTTTAGGAGCTTCTTCTTTTTGGGTTGTTACTTGTTTTGCTATTACGGTTGCTTCGTCGGCTTGCTTACTGACCGTGTTTTGTACCGCCTTAGCTTGCTTTTCTCTTACTATAACTGGATTTACATCTTGGTTATTTGCTGTTGCGAGCTTTTTATCTGTTTTTTGTTCGTTGTTTGTTACCAAGCTTGTTGAACCGTCTTGTGGTGAACGTTTCTTTCTGATTACTTTTATTTTTGGTTTTGAACTAACGTGCGCGCCGCTTTCGTCATTTTTTAGTTCTTTTAACTGCGCTTTGCGGTATTTTTCTCGCAGTATTTCAAACTCATTAAAACGTGTTCTTTTCTCTTTTAATGCATAGGCTTCGTTACTGCTAGAGTAAGTTTGTAAAATAGTGCTGGAAATTTTTTCAGCCTCTTCTATTCTGCCCATTCTGTTTTTTACAAGGTAGCTAAGCATTAATGCGCGAGAAGATACTCGACCTGTGCTTTCGTAGCGTTTTAAAAGTTCACTGGCTTTGTATAAGTCACTTTTTGCGTAATACAGCGCTGCTAAACTAATTAACGTAGATGTACGCTGAGAGCTGTGATTAAGTGCCTGTTGAAAGTAACTTTCTGCATTTTCAAAATCATCAAATTCAATAGCACACAAGGCTAAATTTTCGTAACTTTCGGCAACGCGAATATAACTTGGTACTTCAATGGCTTTTAAAAATTGATCAGTTGCACGATCGTATTCATCAATACCACATAAAAACACGCCGTAGTTATTAAGGGTATTAGGATCGTCAGGCTTTATTTCGAGTGCTTTTTGGTAGGCTTTATCAGCTAGCGGGTTTTCGCCTACTTGTTGATAGTAATAAGCAAGAGAGTAATGTACTTCAGGTAGGTCAGGAGCAAATGCAGCTGCACGTTCTAAATTGTATTTGGCTTGAGAGTTATTACCCGTTTTTAAATACTGTAGGGCTAAAGCAATTCGTGTTCGTGCTGCGCCAGTATTATTAATTTTATTTTCGACGACGGGTTTATTACTGCCGTTATAACTACTTTCGCTAACACAGCCACTTAAGGCAAGTGTTGATAGTGTTATAGCAAGTATAGATCGCATTACCTTATCTCTTTATTTTTAGTCCATGGCGCCTATCTTACCTAAAACCTTTGTTGTTGCATCATTTATTTAAAAATAAACAACTTAACCACCCTACATGACTAATTAACATAGGGTGGTTACAGATTATGCTTGGTGGATATTAACGCTAATTGCGTTATCGTCACGCATTTTCTTTTTAGCTAAACGTTTAGTACGGTCAACTACATCACCTACTAACTGTCCGCAAGCGGCGTCAATATCGTCACCGCGAGTTCGGCGCACAATACAGGTAACGCCTGCTGCTTGTAATACTTTTGAAAAACGGTCAATACGGCTATTGCTTGAACGCGTGTATTCATTACCCGGGAATGGGTTAAACGGAATAAGGTTTACCTTACAAGGTGTGCCTTTTAACGTTTGCACTAATGCATGCGCCTGATCGGTGCTGTCGTTAATACCGTTAAGCATCACGTATTCAACCGTTACATCTTTATTTGCTTTTGAGCCATCGATATAACGACGACACGAGGCTAAAAATTCTTCAATAGGGTACTTTTTATTAACTGGCACTAAAATGTCACGCAGTGCGTTATCGGGTGCGTGAAGTGAAATAGCCAGTGCTACGTCAATTTTCTCTTTTAGTAAATCAAGTGCAGGTACAACGCCTGAAGTACTTAATGTTACGCGGCGCTTAGATAAACCAAAGCCCCAATCGTCCATCATTAGTTCCATTGCTGGCACTACGTTTTTAAGATTAAGTAAAGGCTCGCCCATACCCATCATTACAACGTTAGTTACTGGGCGCTTTTCGCTATGGCCATCAAGGCCTATATCTTTAGCTACACGCCAAACTTGACCAATAATTTCAGATACTTTTAAGTTACGGTTAAAGCCTTGTTGAGCAGTAGAACAAAAAGTACATTCAAGAGCACAACCCACTTGTGATGATACACATAACGTAGCGCGCTCTTTTTCAGGGATCCAAACGGCTTCTACTTCTTGGCCGCCTTCCAGAATAAGTGCGTACTTAATAGTACCGTCGCTTGCTTGTTGGCGCACAGTGATTTCTGGCGCTACAATTTCGCACTCAGCTTTAAGTTTTTCTTTAAGCTTTTTGTTTACGTTGCTCATATCGTCGAAGTTATCTACGCCAAAATGATAAATCCATTTCATCACCTGGTCACTACGAAACGGCTTTTCACCGAACGATGCAAATAGCTCGCGCATTGCTTCTCGGTTTAAATCTAATAAGTTAATCTTTTTTTGCTCGGTCATGAAACAACCTCAATCGGTGACGGTGGAGATAAAATTTACGAGGACGAATTGTACACAATTCACTCACTTTAATCATTAAGTAAAACATCATGAGTTTCTGATTAATACTTTACGTAATGACTAAAAAAGGGCCCGAAAGCCCTTTTCAATATGTTAACGAATTCGAATTAACGAGTACGTGAACAAAGCTCTTCGTCAGCGAAGAAGTACGCGATTTCGCGAGCAGCAGATTCAACAGCGTCAGAACCGTGAACAGCATTTTCGTCGATGCTATCAGCGTAGTCTGCACGTAAAGTACCAGCTAGTGCTTCAGCAGGGTTAGTAGCACCCATGATTTCACGGTTTTTAAGAACAGCGTTTTCGCCTTCAAGAACTGTAACCATTACTGGACCAGATGTCATGAAAGATACTAAAGCACCGAAGAAAGGACGTTCGCTATGTTCAGCGTAGAAACCTTCAGCTTTCTCTTGTGAAAGGTGAACCATTTTAGCTGCAACGATTTTAAGGCCAGCAGATTCGAAACGGTTGTAGATAGCGCCAATGTGGTTTTTAGCAACTGCATCAGGTTTTACGATTGAAAAAGTACGTTCTAAAGCCATCTTTATGCTCCAATAATTTTAAGTAAAAGTGTGAATATTAACGGGCGCGAATTATACGCGTTTTAAGTGAAAAATCCTAATTTTATTAAAAACCAGTTTGGTTGCCGTTTTGTGATCTCGATCAAACGCAAATTATTGACCGCATTTATACTGCCGCGCTTCTGTTTACTTATTTGTTAATGACTAATCTGAATTCTGCTTGGGATAGATTTATTTTTCAGAGTTTAGGTTAACTACTTATGCAACTGGCTTAAACCCAGTTTGATGTATGGAGCGCACATGTCACCCGTTATTTCTTCAATGCCTTTTATTCCTGAATTATTATGCCCCGCAGGCAGTTTAAAAAACATGCGTTACGCGTTTGCTTATGGCGCAGATGCGGTTTATGCGGGGCAGCCTCGTTATAGTTTGCGTGTGCGTAATAATGAGTTTGACCTAGACACTCTGAAAGTAGGCATTAGTGAGGCGCATGCGCAAAATAAAAAGTTTTATGTGGTGTCTAATATTGCGCCGCATAATGCCAAAGTTAAATCGTATTTACGTGATATAGAACCTGTTATTGCGATGCAGCCCGATGCGCTGATTATGTCAGACCCTGGTTTGATTATGCTTGTTCGTGAAAAATGGCCAGCCATGCCTATTCACTTATCAGTACAGGCGAATGCGGTAAATTACGCGAGTGTACAATTTTGGGCAAAGCAGGGAATTGAACGCGTTATTTTATCGCGGGAGCTGTCGCTCGAAGAAATAACTGAAATAGGCACACTCTGCCCAGACACCCAACTTGAAGTGTTTGTACATGGCGCACTGTGTATGGCGTATTCGGGGCGTTGTTTACTCTCTGGTTATATAAACAAGCGCGATCCAAATCAAGGCACATGTACTAATGCATGTCGCTGGGATTACGATGTAAAGCCTGGTGTTGAGAACGAAACTGGCGAAATGGTGCATAAAATTGACCCCAAACAGGTGATTCCTACTCTGGGTGAAGGCGCGCCAAGCAACGATGTATTTATGTTAGAGGAACAAGGTCGCCCTGGTGAGTATATGCCTGCGTTTGAGGATGAACACGGCACGTATATTATGAACTCAAAAGATTTACGCGCAGTGCAATACGTAGAGCAGTTAACAAAAATGGGTGTACATAGTTTAAAAATAGAAGGGCGTACTAAGTCATTTTATTATGTAGCGCGCACAGCACAAGTTTATCGCAAAGCAATAGACGACGCAGCTGCGGGTAAACCATTTGATACTAACTTATTTAAAACGCTTGAGAATTTAGCGCATCGTGGTTATACCGAAGGCTTTTTAAAACGCCACGCTCATCAAGATTATCAAAACTATGAGTACGGTCATTCGGTATCAACTAAACAGCAATTTGTGGGTGAAGTACTTGGGCGCTGCGAAAATGGATTAGTTGAAATAGACGTTAAAAATAAATTTTGTACAGGCCACTCTTTAGAGCTTATGACACCACAAGGTAACTTTACTTTTAAGCTTGAATATATGGAAAACAAAAAGGGCGAAAGTATTAGCGATGCTAAAGGCTCCGGTCACATTGTAAAAATACTGCTAGATGAAGACATTAACTTAGCGCATGCTATTTTAATGCGTAATCTTGAGGAACACCAAGATACTCGTAATCCATTTAAACAAGCTGTTTAGCTACAGCTGAATATAGTTTTTTCAAAAAACTCGGGGTTATAAAAACCCCGAGTTTGCGACTTTATTTAAAATAATATTAATTATTTTTCAAGCTGCTTTAGCTTATCTCTTCGCTCTTTACGTTTTTGTTTTAATGTTTTGCTTGCATGTTTTTTAGGTTTTTCTTTACTCATTACAAATAACTCCAATTAAATATATAAAATTAATAAATAAAATTAATAAATAAAAATTGAAATAATTTACTCTATATTTCCTCCTTAATATTAATGGCTATTATTTCCCAAAGGTGGGATTCCCCAGCTTCTTTATATTCAATAATATGATTTATTTTATGCCCTAAAAGAGCGACCCCAAGAGGAGAGTGAAATGATACGTCATTAATAAAGTGCCTTCGTTGGTTTGGAGGCACTAAAGTTATACGGCGCTTAAAACCGGTGGTTATATTTTTAATAACCACCGTGCTATTAATTTGTACATGCGGATTGAATTTTGACCAAGGCCGCTGTGAATACTCGACTTCTTGTAGTAAATACGCAAGCTTTAACGGTTGTAATAGTACCGCTGCGTCTGTGAAGTCATTTTTAGACAGGAAAGATTTTTTACGCTCGAACAGAAAAGAAAGCACGGACTAATCCCCACAAAAACTAAATCGAATTTAAATATATAAAGGTACAGTGTAACTGCCGAGTGTAAGGGTTACACTCGGCTTAAATTCCGAAGGTGGTATTTGTTTTTAGCAGATATGTGATTAAAGTAAACATATTATCCTCTTTGTTTAAATCAATCATATTGAGTTTAAAAATAAAGTCAATTGAGTTTTAGGTTAAAAATATATTGGCGATAAAATGACAGTTTAAAACTGTTTTTTTTATGTTTTTATAAATTCGTTTTTTTCACTAAATTGTTGTTATTTCTGTGTGTTAGTTGCTCACTATTTGATTGAAGCTAAGCGACTAAATAGTTAAGTGCTATTTATGGGATCTATAGTGCCACTTATGCCTATTTATAATATTTATAGATTAAATATACTGGTGTTGTTGTTTATTAAAGTGTAATTGTGTGGCTAGTATTTTATTATGTGAAGCCTAAGCTGCTTATTTTATAAAGTAAAATTAGGTGTTGGGTAACACTTTTATAGTGGCCACGTTCTCTATCACTTAACCTTTATGTAATAGTCATTGCATTGAACAATGTTAATTAAATAATCACTTCTTATTCGGGTTCATCAAAGTAAATTATAAAGGGTCTCACTTATATGTGGATAATTTTTGCATTACTCGCCACTGTTTTTTTTGGTGCGCGAGGAATAATGTACCAATGGACGTCACAAAAAAAGATTAATCGTAATCTATTATTATTCGGTGTTTTTTTTGTGGGATTTATAATTAGTGCGCTAGGTACTGTGGTGTTTGAGCACACATGGTACGGCTGGGCTGACATTACTGTTGGACTCGCTTTAGGTTTTGGATCTTTTGCGGCTAATGGGTTTTTACACAAAGGGTTTTCGGTTGGGAAAGCGTCTTTAATTAGTATTCTGTCGGGGTTAACGCCTTTATTTGTGCTTTTATTTGCCTTTTTATTATGGCAAGAAACCTTAACTGTTATTCAATTAATCGGCTTTTTTATTATTTTTGGCGGCCTTTATATTATTCGCTACTCCAGCGATATCTCATTAAGTAACTTACAAGGCGCGCAATGGGGATTACTGGCGGCACTGTCCTTTGCATTTAATGATTTAATGGGTAAGCAATCAACGCTTCTTGAGGCGGATACGTTTGCAACTTTAACGTCTATGTTTGGGTTTGGTAGCTTTCTTTTTGCCGTTAGTTGGTTAGTAAAGCGTAAAAAAATGCTAGCAGAGCAAGGCAGCTCTCAAGCGTATTGGTCTGCCGGTAAAACATTCTCATGCGGGTTACTTATTGGTTTAACAAATGTAGCAGGCATGGTTGCAATAATATCGGCTTTTGCAATTGGTAATACAGGGCTTGTGTCGGCAATTTCAGGAATGAACATTTTAATTATTTTGCTGTACTCACGCATAATTCTAAAAGAGTCTTTTACACGCCAAGAAGTTATAGGATTAACAACGGCATTTTTAGGTGTAATTGTACTAAGGCTTAGTTTTTAAAAGATGAATTAGCTTAATTACTTTGCTGTGAAAAGCCTACACTGCTACATTTTAGTGAAGTGTTGCAGTGTATGCTCTATAAGTAATCGCACTCGATAAGGGATTTGTTTTCTGTCGCGATAAAGCATAGAAAATGGCTGCCCTTTGCTTTGCCAATCATGAAGAATGTGTTTAAGCTTTCCTGCTTTAATAAGTGGTAATGCTATATAATCAGGGATGTAGCTAATACCCACACCAGACTCAACTGCTTGTTTCATCATTTGAATTTCATCAACTTCTAATCGAACATGTGTGTTTGGGTTGAAGCTATATTCCTCGTTCGTGTGCTGATTTTTTAATTGCCACGGTACCAACCCAACGCACGTAATTTTTGGTTGCTCTTCTAATTGTTTAGGATGAGTGATAGATTGATAATCATGATTTAAGTGAGTACATAATATATTGTGAGTAAGCTTAAGCTCCCTAATAACCCAATTATCAATGGCAGGATTTCTTACTCTAAACGCTATATCAATCCCTTCTTTTTCAATATCAATAAGGTTATTTGAAAAGCGTAAATCTAGTTGAATATCGGGATACTGCAGTAAAAAATCACAAAAAATAGCACTTAAAAAATGTTTACCCATGTAAATGGGTGCACAGATCCTAATTTTCCCTTTAGGTTGGTCTTTCTCATCACAAAGTGCTTGCTCAATACACTCTACTTCATCAAACAGTTTACGATAGCGATCGTAATATAATTCGCCAGTATGCGTAAGTGTAACTCGATGGGCATCTCGATTTAGTAACGTTAATTGCAGAGCTTGCTCTAATAAACGTATTCTACGGCTCAAAGTTGATAGTGAAATATCAAGGCTTATTGATGCTTTTTTAAAGCTACCTAGTTTTACTATGGTGCAAAAGTAACGTAAATCATCGAGAGAATAATTAGCTGCCATCAGAACTACTTTATTGTTTAGGATGTAGGCAATATTAACAGCGACGCTTTAGAATTTCATTAGAGAAGCCAGAAGTTTTTATTGATAAAGATCAACAAAGAAAAAGTCAATAAAATGCATAATTTAACGCTGTTAATCATATAATTTAAAATAAAGCAGTAAATGTTCTATTTTTTCATTTTTTGTTTTATATGAACTTTAATTGGAAAGGCTAAAAAGTGGCTCTACTCATAAATAGTAAATGCATTAACTGCGACAGTTATAAGGTTTTTAATTAAATACATATAAAACATATGGTTGCTTTGTCGTGCTATGGTTTGTGCTACGATTTTTAGAAATTCATAAGCACCTGGCTAGTATCTTAAAAACAGCCTTAAAAGGCAAATTGTATTAACTACAAAATTAAAAACACAAACTACCATAACCTTTGAATCGATATTATTTAATAACGCTTTAATACCTGTGCGATAGACGTTGGCGCATTCTTGCCTTGAGTTGGCACTTTTGTTAAGTCATATAAACGAGTTAAGTAGTCGAGAGATTGCCACAAAAATAATAGCAGCCTGAATGAAATGAGCCCAGTAACTTCAAACATTTATCGTAGAAGCAGGTACCGTACTTTTTTTAGCTAACGCTTCGCGTGACATTTTTGCTTTTTTGCGACGTTCTTTTAGATGCTCTGCAAAAGCTAGCTGCACATCACCTTCGCTTAATAGTAGGTAATTAATAATATAACCCGCAAGTAAAAGAGACACAGCTGTATCTAAAATGGATTTAAAATAGGATTAATGGATACAATAGTGTCTATTTTTTGCGAGTAAAGCGTTTGAGATGTGTTAATGCCAAGTAAAGTAGATACCGACTAATCTTGTTCAGGTTCCTTATACAATAGAGTGTAAATCAAATTAGAAGCGTAAAAAATTAAAACGCATATTAGCGTTTTACACTTTTCACAATAAAGTGCCCTTTAGGGAACTTCAAGCTGCATTCTAGGCCTTAAAGTGACCTATTGGTCACTTTAACTTACGGCGGTTATATCAAAAAGTTAAACTTTGTTTTTACTTAATCTACTTTTTTAGCTTGTTTAATAAGCTTAATTAGAATTATCGTCAACACAGCAGCCGGTAATAACCATATAAATTCACTCATCTTAAATTCTCAATATTTGAAGTAGTACTTAAACCTTAATGATTTTGATGTGTTTTGCAAATTTAAGTCGTTTATCTATTACCTTTCAATTTTTCTCCTGACTTATGCCTAGTTAGTTTTAGGACAAATAACTAGGAAAAATAATGAAAGATCAAAAATCACCGTTTATACGCCAATATGTACGCGCTAGTAAATCACCGTGGGAAGATGCTTCAACCATTTTGCTGTTAGCAGATGTTGTTGATAAGCAAATACTAGAGCTAGGCTTCACAAATTACATTTATTTACACCGAGATAGCATGGGGAGTGTTTTGGGGATTAGCATTTCTCAACAGTTATTAGCTGTTAACCCTGAGTTCTCACAGAGGTATTTGGAAGGTATTGAGATGTATGCTTTTTTACTTATACATATTGAAGACATTACAAACTTTTGCAGCTTGTTTACTGCAGAATTTGAGCAATTATTTATGCTAAAACCCAGTATATATTTTGCAGCTGCAGAAGATAGTTGGTTGCGGTTAATAGAAAGCTCATAAACTCTGGCGAGCCCGTAGGCTCGCTTTTTTATTTTTAAAAATTTTGATCCAATTGAGTTTTAAATAAATAATTTAAACTCACAAAAAGTCACTATTTCTCCCTGAGAGTGCCTATTTATAAATAACCTCATAATAAGGGGAGTAAGTAATTATTAATGGATAATAATTATCAAAATTAATTTACGATAAGGAAATTCTATGACTTGCAGATATACCTCTACTCTAGACATTATCACCCTGTTAGAAGATGTCAAAACGGTTGTAAGGGATAACGATCATAAAATAAACAAACTCATGCTAAGTGCAGATAACCCTAACTTTAAAGGCTTTTGGGCTATTGTAGAGCCTCAAGTTTTTAATAAAAAACATCTTAATTATCGTGGCGTAAAAGTTCTGATATATAAACTAATGATTTGTTTAATAAACGATGTAAACCAACCCGTACCAGCATATCCTGATTACGATGACGAGTTTTATGAAGAGCCAGAGCAAGCATTTAGTGATGCGCCAGAAGAGCGCTTTGATTCAGTTTTTGGCAGCAAGTTCGAGGATGAATTTGAAGACGACTATAAAAATGATATTGAAAATGAATTTGTTGACGAGTTTGAACAAGATCGTATTGATTGTAATATCCAAGATTCAATAAACAGTCTTCTAAATAAATAATAAAGGACAAATATAAGTTATTTTAATAATAAAATAACTGCCTAATCATTACCCCTAAAATATGCCATGAGTCATTATTTGCAGGCTCACTGCTTAAGCTGAAATCTGGTTTAAGCAGCTCAATCTCATTAATAGAGATTACACCTCTAGGGGAAAGGCGTGATGCAAATATAGCGCCTTGTTATTACTTCACAAAAGCGTGTTTTTAATAATAATGTTGGCAAGGCTGTAAATAGGCCAAAAGCAAAGGGGAATGGATTACTATCCATTCCCCTTTGCTTATCTATCGTTTATTAATAAAACATTTCATTAATTTCTTCACATAATTTAGTACGGAAAATAATAGACGAGCGAAGTAATTCAGCATCGCTTTCACTGAGAAGTGGTGCTCGTGTTTTTTTGTCAAAACGCTGCGGCATTTCCTCAAATAGCTGTTCGTGGAGTCGCTTAATGTCATCAAAAATTTTGACTGATTGGGAGAATAAAAAAATCTTACTGTAATCGCCATCTTTTAACGAGGCCAAATATTTTAGTAAAATTACCTGTCGTGCAGTTTTGTTTTTAAAAGAGTGTTCCACCTCAATAGCGACTATTGAGCCATTAGGAAGTAGCACAGCGCCATCCACTGTTCGTGCAGCGGATAGGCCGTTAATTCGTTGAAATTCTGGCTCGGTAATAAATCCCTTCCACATTGGGGCGTACGTTTCATCACTGTGATAATTATGTATACCGCGCAGCATGACAAATGCGTTAATCAGATTATGCATAACATGGTTATTATTGAACTGCAGCGCTGGGTTTTTATTGCTCCTAAAATATACGTCGATGCCCATCAACTCTTCTGCAAATTTGGCAGCAGTATAGGTGGGTACATAGACTCGACCGTCTGGGCTTCGGTGTGTTTTTACCACACGCAGCAAACTGTCCTTTTCTAGCCGGTTCAGGTGCTCTAATGCTAACCGATGATTAATGCCGTAAAGCCAGCGAATAATCCCTGGTGTAATAATCGAAAATCGAATAGCAATTAAAACGGTTAATCGTGTTCGGTTAACGCCTTTTTGATGGTTATTTGCGCCTGAATAATACCGCATATCAATATCAAAATAGCGAGGGTAGTTAAGTTTTAATGAGCTATTCATCTCTAAATTTTTTGATGGTTGCTGAGTCAATTCACAAAATCCTTTTGGTGAGTTAATTAGTAAAAGTAACTAGCACCGCAACACAAAAATTATCATCATTTTATAATTATATTGCCGTTTTTCATTCCGAGATGCTCTTACAGCATGCACGGAATCATTGTCGCGATAATAATCGCAACAAAAAGCAGCTTTCAGCTGATGGTCTCTCAACTTCGTTGTTCAACCATAGGGCCTAAAACGCCCGCCAGCTCTGGTGTTGCTCCGCAACGAGCTGACTCAACGCGCTTCGCGCTAGCGTTGTAGACCCAGCGCGAATGCACCGTGCTCCGCCCTGTACTAACCGCCATACTGCCGCTACAGACAATGCGATGGGTGCCCCATTATCCGCATTTTTCTTCGCTTTTATTTTCTACGAAAATAGATGGTTCGATCTCAATTTGTGCCAAATTTTAATCGAATTTCGCTGATGCGAAACATTATCGCGGTTAGTACAGACCAGCTGTACATTCGCGCAACTCCATGTGTCCTAAGCTTCGCTTATGCCACATTACGCGCTTGTTGGTCTCATTCTGAGACGCTTTTTTTGCAATTTTTCGTGCCGAAAAATGCCATTTTAAAACCTGTCTTTCAGACAAAAACGCCTTCAAATTAAACGTATTAATGAACTTTTTAGATAAAGAGGAAAGGATTTTTGCTTAATAAAAATTAGGTGGAGTAAGGGAAGGGCGAGTAACTTAATTCAAACTGTTTGTTGCTGAGCTGCGCAGTCAAACAAGTTTGATTTTTATCACGAAATTATTAAATTTGAAAGCATAAATAAATAATTAATGATTAATAAGGTTTAAAAAATGAAAAATAATGACGTTACTGATATTGCTATTAATCCAGCCAGCGGTCTTCCTATTACTAATGCGAGTTGCAATATCGTAGATGTAGGCGGCAATGTGATAGGCCAACACGATAGAGTAATGACTGTTTTCGAGGTTGAAGAATCGATAGCGGATTCAAATGATGGTGGCTGCTTTGATGCATTTGACTCGTTTGATGACGGCTTTTAATGCCCGAGATATTGAAAGCAGTAAGCCGGCATCGAATAGAAATCGTATATTCGACCATTGTATTTGGTGGCTCAGCAGTACTTTCTTTCCAGTACCAATCAACTCAAAATTTTGCTTGGTTTATTACGCTGACCTTATTCTGTACCAAGATGGCTATTGGCATAATTAACTATGAGCAATATCGCCAGAGAAATAACCGAAGTATGAAAATCATGCTCAAATATTTGTTATTTAAATTTGTATAAAACCCGTTTATTTGTCCTAAACGCAAAGCGCTCCTAGTTAATCAGGGCGCTTTTTTTACGTTTTATAGTATGAAAAATGAAATTTTGCATACTATAGATTCATCCAATTCGGAGTTTTTCAAGTTAGTTGTCGCATCAAATTAAATTTTATGCCGCCCGCATTGCTTCTTTTTTCTCTGGATTTAA
>NZ_JADYXD010000012.1:0-114714 GCF_015864475.1 Pseudoalteromonas sp. SWXJZ10B | reverse complement strand
TGGGTGATTAGCTCAGTTGGGAGAGCATCGCCCTTACAAGGCGAGGGTCACTGGTTCAAGTCCAGTATCACCCACCAAATTACATCAAGCGGTTAATTTGATAATAAAGAATTAAATAACAGGCATACCTATTATATGTGGGTGATTAGCTCAGTTGGGAGAGCATCGCCCTTACAAGGCGAGGGTCACTGGTTCAAGTCCAGTATCACCCACCACATATAAATACCATCAGACAACCTCTCTAGTAATAACTCTTTCTTCGCATATTAAATACATTTAAGAACTTCATAAAAACTCAATATATAATACCAATCTGCTTATATATGGGGTCTATTTAACGTTAAGAAAATTACGCTAGAACTAGGCAAAAGTTTTTGTATCTAGTTGTTCTAAATAAAAAATTTTTAACGACGTTATAGTGCAATTTAATTCGTTAAATTGATCAAAGATTTATGCAGGTTGGTATAAGTCGTATGTAATTAAGTCACTGGTATCAAGCCAAGTAATCACCCACCACATATAAATACCATCAGATAACTCTTTAAATGACAACTTCTCTAGTAATAACTCTTTTCCCATATTGAATACGTTTAACTCCTCTTTTTACCTTAAATACATTTCATATTTTTATTAAAATCTAAATTTCCATATCAAAGCACTCATCAAATATAGCGTTATCAATTTTACTTATTTAGTTTTTAATTATGTTATTCGGCTCAGTACCTTCGTAGTTAGATAAACGTATTAGGCAAAGTTAACTACCTAATAAATACAGCTATCATTTAAATTCCCTTGTAAGGAGTTAAACTGTTGATTATAGTCTGTGTTAAATACAATCACGCTTAAGCCAATGCCAACTAAGATCTATTCAAAAGCCAAAATACTTATAGTAGAGGAGCAGCCACTTGCTCAAAGCTATATGAAACAATCGTTAGAAAGGCTTGGCTTTCGGCAGTTGCGCTTTGCTGATCATGCAAATTCTGCAAAAGAGCAGTGTTTAAGTGAAGAATTTGATCTAATCGTTTGCTCATTCAACTTAAATAAACACCAAGATGGCTACCAGCTTTATGAAGAGCTACGTGTAAAGCAACTCATAAAAAGCTCGACTGGCTTTATTTTTATCTCAGCAGAAACAAGTGGCTCACTCGTTCATAGTGTTCTTGAGCTGCAACCTGATGACTTTTTAGTTAAACCTTTTACAGTACAAGAGCTTAAAATACGCATTGAACGAATCCTAAAGCGTAAACACGACTTACAAACAGTGTATTCATTAATTGATGATGGTAACGATTCAAAAGCTATTAAGTTTATTGATACCGCTCTAGATAAAAAAAATAATAATTACAGCCCTATCCTACTTCGCTTAAAAGGTGATGCCTTACTTCGCTTAAAGCGCGCTCAAGATGCGAAAGACTTTTTTAAGTCTGTTCTCGACATTCAAAAATTTGCTTGGGCAAAAGTAGGCTTAGTAGAAGCACTTATAGCGAATAACGAACATATTTTGGCACAGCGAATGCTCAAAACAATGTTAGAGCGCCAAGAAACTCGTTTAGTAGCCCTTGATTTGTTGGGCAGATTAGAAATAAAGCTAAATCAATTTGAGCTAGCACAAAGCTTTTTAAGCCAAGCTGCAGAAATTGCACCGCGAAATATCACACGCCAAAAATCGCTAAGTAATGTGTCGCTAATTAATCACGACTACGAAAAAAGCTATTTAACTCAAAAAGATATAGCCACCTTTGCAAAACACTCAATACACGACCACCCCGATGTATATTTGAATGCAGCTCGTGCTGGTATCGACTTTGCGTTAACGACGGATCAAACCGACCAAATACAGCGAATTTCAAGGCAAACTAATCAGTACATTAATGATTTAAAAAAACAGTTTCCTAATAATGCGAATCAAGCTCAAATTGATGTACTTAATGCACGACTTCATTATTTAAAAGACGAGCACCAAAAAGCTAAAAAGCTAATTGAGCAGCTTGATGATGACGATACTCATATCCGATCGGTTGATGGCGCACTTGATAAAGCAAAAGCATTTCATGAACTGGGGTTTCATCAAAAGGCGCAAACCTTATTCACACAAATAATTAGCCACTGTGAAAGACACCCCGCAGTTAGCGACACAACTTACTTGCGTTATATTCAGCAGCAACAAAGTGAGCGACGCGATATTAAAATGGGTCCAAAAGAGCTTAACAACCATGCCGTTAGTCAATTTAATAAAGGCCAATTAAATACTGCGTTGGAAGCTTTTACACAAGCGTTTAGAGTCATGCCTCGTAATCAAAGTATCGCACTTAATTTATTACAGTGCCTATTTGATTCAACTAAGCAATCTGGCAGCTCATTTAATGTGGATCTTGCTAGAAGGTGCTACGCCCTTCTTGATAAAACTAAATTACAAGCAGATCAGACGCAGCGTTTAGATAAGATTTTGCACATAGCAAAAGAAATGAATTTAGATATTCAAAGCGCTAGTAAATAAAATATTAGAGCTTTTTCATTGATGCGGCATTAACGCAATAACGTAAACCCGTTGGTAATGGACCATCTGGAAAAATATGACCTAAGTGCGAATCGCACACGTTACAAACCACCTCTATGCGCTCCATACCATGACTTGTATCGCTTACATAGCCAATCGCTTCAATTGTCGCAGGTTGCGTAAATGACGGCCAACCAGTACCACTATCAAACTTCTCATCAGCATCAAACAATAGATTATCACAGCAAATACACACATACTTTCCAGGTTCGAGTAATGTACAACTACCCGAGCTACCTGGGCGCTCTGTTCCCTTTTTACGTGTTACGTAATATTCATCTTCTGATAGTTGCATCCGCCACTGCTCGTCAGTTTTGACTACTTTTTCACTTGGGGTAGGATTGCCATTGGTGGCAAAGTTAATAACATCATTCCACTTCAACATAATAGCCTCATTGAATAGTTGATTAGCTATACTTTATAAAGTCATAAAAAGTACGGCTAATTGTTACGTTATTTAATACACTAAAGATCAGCTAAGGAGTGTTGACCGTTTAAGACTAAAACTCGTTCAATCTTAAAGGTAATTTTCTTAGCTAAAGGTAATGGTTTGCTTTTCTGAATCGCTAAGTATTCGTTTAATAAAACTATCTAGCTCTGCTTTTTTTACAGGTAAACTAACACTCATTTGGCGCTCGTTATTACTGTAAATTATTAGCTCATCATCCTTTGTCGTTATACGTTCAATACTCTCAATAACTAACCAATCTGGACCGTGCTTTTTATCAAAAAATCCCATCAAACTAAAAAGTAATAAGTGTTGGGCGTCTCGCTGAATAAAATCCTCTAACCTGTTTCTTGATTTAAATAAAGGCGTTAACCTATAAACGCTTGAGCAAAAAACAAATACCCAGAACCCAAATAACGCTTTAAACCACATAAACTCTAAAAGCTCAGTGCTAATCATTAAAATAATAAGCACAAAGCCTATTATCGATATAGCTATCGCTATTTTTTTATTTACGGCGTCCACAACTAATCCCTTTTAAGTCGCTTTTTTTCTTCTGATGCCTTTTCTGTCGGCTCAGGCCAATCATTAAAGAAAACAGTTAAATAGCGGCTTTTCACCAAATACCATAATACCCATAAAACAATCATCATTTGTACTGCTAAAAATGATGAAAATCGATAATGGCTATGCGCTGCTTGAACACTTAACCATGTTAAATCAACAACTGCACATAAAATAAGAGGCCAGCGCATATGTCGCCATATTCTTGCTAACCTGTTGCTTGCACTGTGTGAATCTCGTGGTCTGCGTAAACAAAATAAAATAGTCGGTATTATTGCAATACTTCCAATCGTTATTGCGATAAAAAAATCATTTTTATTTTTAAAAAATAACGACATTAAATCTAGTTCAGGCCTGCGGCTTAAAGCCGCAATAACCCAAATAAAATAACTGCGTAATAGCACAAGCACACTTAAATGAAATGCAATAGGCGTACGGTAACTTCCGTACTTATCCCAGTATTCTGGCCCATATCGGCTCATTGTCATTTTCCTAACCGTTATGCTTTATAAGCAACTCAATTAATTCATCTTCAGTTAGTATGTCTATGCCTAGGTCTTGTGCTTTTGTTAGTTTTGAACCTGCTTTTTCACCCGCCACTAACGCATCTGTTTTAGCCGATACGCTACCAGATACCTTGGCACCAAGTTGTTGTAATCGTGCTTTTGCATCATTGCGATTAAGTGTATTAAGCGTACCTGTAAGTACATATGTAAGCCCAGCGAGCGGCTGTTCTTCCTCAGAAGGTGCGCTCAACGCTGGCCAGTTTACACCTTGATCTATCAGCGCATTAACAACTGCTAAATTATGCTCTTCATCAAAAAAGCCACGAACATGAGCAGCGACTATTTCGCCTACATCACTTACTTGCGTTAAACTATCAATGCTGGCATTTATTACATTTTCAAGGGTTAGAAAGTGATTAGCTAAATTTTGTGCTGTTGCTTCACCAGCTTCACGAATACCCAAAGAGTATAAAAACTTAGCAAGCGTAGTGCCTTTAGCCTCTTCAAGTGCTGTTACTAAGTTTTTAGCTGACTTAGGTCCCATGCGCTCAAGTGATTCAAAATGCCCTTGTTTTAATATAAACAAATCAGCAGGCGTTTTTATAAGTTCTCTATCGACTAACTGATCAACAATCTTATCGCCAAGACCATCTATATCCAGCGCTTTGCGCGAAGCAAAGTGCTTAATAGCTTGCTTACGCTGTGCAGGACATACAAGTCCACCCGTACAACGGGCTACAGCTTCGCCTTCAACCTTTTCAACATGAGAATCACAGATTGGGCAAGTCGTCGGGAATTCAATATCTCTGGCATCATCAGGTCTGCGTTCAAGTACAACTTGAGTTATTTGTGGGATTACGTCTCCAGCACGGCGAATAATAACTGTATCGCCTACTTTTACGCCTAAACGTGCAACTTCATCACTGTTATGAAGCGTTGCATTTGATACGGTAACGCCACCCACAAAAACAGGCTTCAAACGTGCAACAGGTGTAATGGCGCCAGTACGACCGACTTGAAAATCAACATCAAGTAGTTGGGTTATTTCTTCTTGCGCTGGGAATTTATACGCAATAGCCCAGCGAGGAGCACGCGCTACAAAGCCTAAACGCTCTTGTAAGGTCTTTTGATTTATTTTTATTACTACGCCATCAATTTCATATTTAAGCTCACCACGGCGCGTTAAAATATCACTGTAATACTCAAGCGCCGCTTGTGGGCCTTCAACTAGTTTTGTTTCAGGGCAAAGCGGTAATCCCCAATCAGTCAACTTTTCTAATTGCTGATAGTGATCCTCAGGAATATTGCCATCAGCAACAAGCCCCGTACTGTAAGCGTAAAACATAAGTGGCCGTTTGGCGGTAATTTTAGAGTCGAGTTGACGCAAACTCCCCGCGGCTGCATTACGCGGGTTAACAAATACTTTTTCACCGCGTTTTTGCGCTTCAGTATTCAATTTATCAAAGCCAGCGCTGTCCATAAATACTTCGCCGCGCACTTCAAGCTCTTTTGGATAATCGCCACGTAACTTAAGAGGTACATTACGAATTGTTTTTACATTTTGAGTAATGTTTTCACCAGTAAAACCATCGCCTCGAGTAGCTGCCTGTACAAGCACACCATCGCGATAAATAATCGATACAGCTAAACCATCAAGTTTTGGCTCACAACAAAATGTAAGCTCATCGGTACTCATTAAACGCTCTTTTATACGGCGGTTAAATGCAGTGAACTCTTCTTCACTAAAGGCATTATCAAGCGATAACATGGGCACTTGGTGCGCTACTTGTTCAAATTTACTAAGTGCTGCACCGCCTACTTTTTGTGTAGGTGAGTCGGCGGTTAAAAATTCAGGATGCTCGGTTTCAAGTGCGCTTAGTTCGCGTAATAACCTATCGTATTCAGAATCAGGAATACTGGGGGTGTCGAGCACATAATAATTATAGTTGTGTTGCTCTAATGTAGTACGAAGATGATTAACTTGCTCACTAATGCTGCTAGACATTTAAACCTCAATAAACATAAAAAAAGCCACTTTGACGATTCACCGTCCAGTGGCTTATAAAAATATAATGTATGCGTTATTTACGCTGAAAAAGAACGAACCTGCTCAACATATTGTCTTACGCGATCTACTGTCATTTCATTTCGCTCAGCATCTAAAATTTGTGCACCAAATTCATCCGCTAACTTTTTAGCTGCGCTGTGCAACATATTAAATGCAGCTAGACCATCGCCGTCGCACGGTAACGTCATAAATAAGCTTACCCCAGCGGTACTAAACTGTTCCATATTATCAATATCAAACGTACCTGGGTTGTACATATTTACTAATCTAAATAAAACAGGGCCTTGACCAGCCGGATCTAAGTGGCGATTAAAAAAGCCTTCCTCAGAATATTTAAAACCTAAAGTGTTAACTGCTGGCAATAATTTACTGCCCTGCATACTAAGCTCTTCCGGCATTTGAATATGTACAATAACAAAGTCAGACATTTGGGCAGGTGCTTCTTCCGCGCTTTGCTCTTTTGCTTCTAGGTCATCAACTATTTCTAGGTCATCTTCAATCGGCACTTCTGGCACGCTTGTATCTATTTGCGGCTCATTTGCATCAAAGTTAAGCTCGCCAAACTGTGGCTCATCACGTTCGTTTTGCATTGGCTCTTTTGGTTCAGCCTCAGTTCGGAACGGTTTAGATGAAGCTGATGCGCTTTCTTGTAATGGTTCAACCCGCTCGTTATCAGATACTTCTGGGCGGTCTTTTTTTCTCACAGACCACAATCCATGTATTAATAAACCACCAATGACAACTACACTGATAATGATTAAAACCCATCTTAATTGTTCGGCCATCCCCTCACCTTTTATTATTTGATATGCCTAAAACCTGTATATTAATTAAAAAATAATACACTTGTTATAAAAATTTATGCATGTGCAAGTTGCACAGCTTGTTCTATATCTACAGCAACCATACGCGATACGCCAGGTTCTGCCATAGTAACACCTGTTAATCTACCAGCCATTTCCATCGCAATTTTATTATGACTAATATAAATAAACTGCACTGATTGTGACATTTCTTCAACCAAACGGCAAAAACGCACAACGTTGGCATCA
The DNA here is from genome assembly GCF_015864475.1 of Pseudoalteromonas sp. SWXJZ10B. NCBI lineage: Bacteria > Pseudomonadati > Pseudomonadota > Gammaproteobacteria > Alteromonadales > Pseudoalteromonadaceae > Pseudoalteromonas > Pseudoalteromonas sp. SWXJZ10B. The sequence continues at coordinate 107,519 of NZ_JADYXD010000012.1, read as the reverse complement.
TCTAATGGTGCATCTACTTCGTCCAGCATACAGAAAGGAGCTGGATTGAGCCTGAATATAGAAAACACTAATGATAATGCGGTCAGCGCTTTTTCTCCACCACTTAACAAATGAATTGTTGAATTTTTCTTACCCGGTGGTCGTGCCATTATACTAACACCACTTTCGAGTAAATCGTCACTGGTTAATTCTAAATACGCACTACCACCACCAAAAACTTTAGGAAATAGCTCTGCAAAGTCTTCGTTAACTTGATCGAACGTCGCTTTAAAGCGTGTTTTGGTCTCACTATCAATTTTACGAATTGCACCTTCAAGGGTACTTAACGCTTTTGTTAAATCATCTAATTGATTATCAAGATAATCACTACGAGCTTTAGCTAAATCAAACTCTTCTATTGCCGCTAAGTTTACTGCACCTAATTTATCTAACTGATTAGTAAATCCGGTTAACTGATTTTGCGCTGCACTTAAATTCAATGAATCAGGTAATTCATCAAGTATTGCTTTTAAGCTTTGCTTTAGCTCTTCTAATGGTTCGAGCGCAACTTGCGCTTTTATTAGTAAGCTTTGCTCTTCAATTGTTAGCTTTTGATGTTGCTCTTGCAAGCCCACCAGCTCACCTTGTGAATTTTTAAGGCTTGCTTGCTTAGTGTTTAAGCTTTCTTTGGCTTGAACTAATTCTTTTTGAAGTAATACCAGCGCCTGTTCACCTTTTTGATGCTGCGCTAAAAGCTGCGTTATTTTATCGCTAAGCGCTTGCTCTGGTATAAGCAGCTCTTCTATTTCATTAAGTAATTCTTGTGCGCCTTCAGAGGCACTAACATGCTCTTGCTCTGCATGGCTGAGTTTAGTTTGGCTTAACTGCCATTCACTGCGTGCCTTTTGCTCAGTGAGCGTTGCCTTATGCGCTTGCGTTTTATATTGCTCAAGCATGCTTAATGCTTCGCTATAACTTTTATCACTTTGTGAGCGCAGGCTATTTGCAGCGTCTACCTCATCCGTTAAACTAAGTTGTTGCTTATTTAAGACTTCAAATTGCGTAGTTTGTTCATCAAGCACGGTATTTAATTGCAAATGCTGAGTGGTTAACTGCTGCTTTTGCTGCTGTATTTTTTCAAGCTGCAGCTTAAATTGCGCTACTTGCTGTTTGAGCATATCGCTGCGTGTACCGGCTACTGCTATATTTTGCGCAAGCTCATGTATCGCTTCTTTTAACTCGCTCTGCTCGTTAGTTAACTTTACTTGCTTGGCTGTATGTTCATCACGAGTCGATGTTATGTGCTTTAGCTCATTCTCGGCATTAGTTAACTGCTGAGTTTTATCCTGTAATTGCCTATGTTTTAAAAGTAATGAGTTTTCGGCGTTGCGATCGGTGCTTACATGCCAATTTCGACCATATAAAGCACCTTTTTTATCCATAACGGCTGTATAAAAAGCATCTTTTAGCAGGGTTAAATTACCGCTCTCGCTATAAGCAATACGCGTTAAATATTCTGGATACACACCACTTGTTACAAATGCCGCTAAGCTATTTTCAGCAATGTGCTTACCACTAATTGGCCACACACTATTATCAGCTTGCTGCTCACTTACATTTAAGTGCTCTAGCGATTTAAGTGCTTGCTCTATTAAGGGCTCAAAGCCTTCTTTAACACTTAGCTGATTAAACAAACCATTAGTACTTTCACTTTTTTCATCAAGCCCTAATGTACTTTTAAGCCCCGTTATACTGGCTTTTAACTCATTTATTGTTTGAGTAAGCGTCGAATATTGCTTTTGTGAGTTATTAACACGCTCATTTTGCACTTCAAGCTTAGCACTGCACTGCGTGTGCGCTGTTTGTTTAGCAGCAAGTTCTTGGGTTAATGTTTGTGTTTGCTGTGTTTGCTGCGTTAATTGTTGTTCTACATCGCTACTTTGTAAGTCAGTAAGCTGCGTATTTAACTGATCAATTTGCTCGTTAACGTGGCTTATTTGCTGCTGAGTTTGTTTAATGTGACTGCTATGCAGTTGCGCACTATTATTAAGTTGTTGCTGTTGCTCACACAAAGTTTGCCAGTGTGTATTGTGGCGCTGCTTCAGTGCTAATAATTCCTCAAGCTCATGCGTTAACTTCCTAACTTGCTCTTCGCACATTAACGCGTTTTCACTTGCCTCTTGCAGGGCTTCATTTAGTTGCTCGCACACAATTTGCTGCTGCGTTTTAACTTCAGTGCTATGGGTTTGGCGTTGCTGTAATTTAATTAAATTTTGTTTAAGCGTTTGAGTTTGTTGCTTTACATTTATTTGCTGTTGCTCAGCGCGGGTAAGCTCGGTGTGTATTACATGTTGCTGATGTTGTGCATCGCTTAGTTTATCTTGCTTGGCTTGTACTTGCCCTTCTAAGCTTGCAAGTACATCGTCATGCCCTGAGTTAGCAGTTTTAAAAAAAGAAATTTGATCGTTCAGTTTTTTAATTAGAGTACTTTTTTCAAGTTGTTGCTGATGTAACTTTTGCCATTTTAAAACCGCAATTTGCCCTTTTAACGTTCGCTCTTGCGCTTTTAACTCGCGGTATTTTTTTGCATCAACCGACTGCACAGCCAATTTATCTAACTGGCTTTGTAGTTCTTTACGCACATCGAGTAAACGTTCAAGGTTTTCGCGGGTGCTTTTAATACGTGTTTGTGTTTCGCGGCGGCGCTCTTTGTATTTAGAAACGCCAGCGGCTTCTTCTAAAAATACGCGCAGCTCTTGTGGTTTACTCTCTATTAAGCGCGAGATCATCCCTTGCTCAATAATTGCGTAACTACGTGGACCAAGACCGGTGCCTAAAAATATATCGGTAATATCACGCTTACGGCATTTACTGCCATTTAAAAAGTACAGCGATAGCCCGTCGCGCGTTACTAAGCGTTTAATTGCAATTTGGTTTCGATCGGCAAATGTGTTTGAAGGACTACCTTTATCGTTATCAAAAACAAGCTCTACAGAAGCTTGTGATATGGCTTTACGATTAGTTGAGCCATTAAAAATAACGTCGGTCATGGCATCGCCACGCAGGTTTTTAGCAGAGCTTTCACCTAGCACCCATCGCACTGCATCAATAACGTTAGATTTGCCACAGCCATTTGGGCCTACAACACATGTCATTTGATCAGGAAATGGAATTTTAGTGGGCTCTACAAACGATTTAAAGCCCGCTAATTTAATAGTGCTTAAGCGCATCTTATTGTTATTACCAATTTATTATTGTTATTTGTCATAAACAATTTAACCCATAATTTACTAATAGATTAAGCTTGTCGTTTAAAGTTATCTAAAATAATACCGGTTGCCATTGCCACATTTAGCGACTCTGCTCCACCAAAAGCGGGAATAGTGATTTTATTGGTCACTAAATTTGCACATGTCTCGCGTATACCATGCGACTCACTGCCCATTAGTAAAACGCCTGAGCCCGTAAATTGGGTTTTATGTACACTTTGTCCATCTAAAAAAGCACCGTAAACAGGTAAATTTAAAGACTGTAAGTAATCAGGTAAATCTACTTGGCTTACCGATACCCTTACAAATGAGCCCATTGTGGCGCTAATTGTTTTAGGGTTGTAAGCGTCTGCGCTGTCGGTGCTAGTTACTATATGTTTAATACCGTACCAATCAGCTACTCTAATTATTGTGCCTAAGTTACCAGGGTCTGATACGCCATCAAGCGCGAGTATTAAGCCATTTGCTTGTGGTAAAGCTGCCTTTGGCATATCAACAATAGCAATGGCTGCATTATTGCTAACTAACGTGCTCGCTTTAGTGAGGGTCTCTTCATCCGCTTCAATAAAATTAGCGTGCTGATACTCACCTTGGTACGCATTTATAAATTCGTTTGTAGCAAAAATATTAACCGCATTTAATGGGCTGTTTAATAACTCAAGTACGTTTTTTTCACCCTGTACAAGGTATTGATTATATTGCTTTCGGTACTTTTTTTGGCCAAGTTGGCGAATAAGTTTGAGTTGGTTTTTTGAAATCATAACAGCCCCATAAAATTATCCAGCAAGTATAACAGATTTCGTTATAACATCTGAACTCGAAAGCAGCGAATAGGGCTAATTTATCTTACTCGCACTTCTTTCAAAGGTCAGATTAATGCGAATAAACATCCCTTTTATTGCCTCTAATTGGTTTGAATCACCAACAGATGCGGCTAATTCGTTATAAAGATTATCAGACGCTTGCTTAAAGTTTTCATCAAACTTACCTTTGGTAGCCAGCATAAATGCATCAGCCAACGTGCGTTGCCACTCATTTAAATATTTTAGCTTTGTGTCACCAGCAAGATTTTCGCAAATTGCTTTTAATCGTACCGACGCGTGCCCTAAGTTTAAAGCTGTTAATGCAAGGTCAGTAATAGCTCTTGAGCGTGAGCCCTGATCGTAATTAGTTAAGCGTATTAACCTATCTGCCATGCGGCGATTGTACCAAATACTCGGAGTTTGATGGGTATTTATTTCGAGTAAATCTTTATAGGTAGCCTTAAAAACACGATGAACAAGTAACTGAACACTTGGTCCTGTAAATAACTGAAAAATCCAAAATAAAATACTCACGCCAGCAAAAATCGCGATTGCAGAGCTGAGTGTATAATCAATTGAAAAAGCTAGGCTCATATCCGTGCTGGGTCTAACCAAAATAGTAAATGGAATACAAAACCCTAAGCCGTATGGCAGCGTTTGTTGATCAGCGAGTAACAGCAAACCCAAAAAATACGGACCAGCTAATACAAGCAACAATATTTCTAATTGCCCACCACTTTGCGACAGTAAATTTAACGCATAAAAAATAGTTACAAAAGTAGCAACAATTATACCTGCCAATAAACGTTTAATTACAACCTGTAAAATAGCCAAGGGTATTCTCGACAGCATTATCGAAAATATGACCGGTAATATCATAATTAATAATGCAGCTGAAGAACCTGTATTAATCCAAATAAATGCGCCGATAGAAAACACCAAAGCAGTTCTAAATCCAACAATAATGCCAGCTAATGGGTCGCGATATGTAAGCATACTGGGTGCATTTAATAATGTTTTATCGCGTTGTTCTAAAGCTCTGTATGCCCGTAGTAAAATTGTTAAGTCCGCTGCCACTTCTAAGCTCACATTGAGCATGTGAGATTCAAATGGCGAATCACACACCGTATTTGCTCTATAGTCGGTTAGCTCTTTACGCAGCGTTTTAACTTGTTCGGCGCAGTAATCAAAATCGTCAGATTCTTTAATTTGCGCGAATACGTGTTTAAGTTTACTTATTAATTTGTCTAATGTGGGAGTAATAAGGTCTGCGTGGTTTCGTTGCAGACGACCAATTATTTGAATTGAAGCCAGTAAAGAAAGTACTTTTTGCGACAATTGATTTGCAGCACGTGAGCGCCCTGGACCTTTTGGCCCTTCGTACCTTACTGCGCTGGAGTCTTCGTTTATTGATCCTAATGTTGCCATAATGCCATCTATTTGCTGATGGCGATTTTCGTGCGAGCCTTTAGAATCAAGCTCAGTTACTAAATAATCTAACGTTTGGTTTATAACCGACCGCGCTTGTACTTGCAGTAAGTGTTTAACTTTTACAGGCCAAAACAAATGGCTCACAAGGCCTGCACATATTGAGCCTATTACTATTTCACTCACGCGCGCTTGTGCAATATCAAATATGCTTTGGCTGCTCACCATTGCCGGAGTAACCATGACTAAAAGTACAATAATAGCGGCTGTTACACCTGCCATAGCAAACGCATAAACAAAGTTTGCTTGGCGTACCATTGCCGATAACGCAGAGTTTACCCCCAACCATAATGCCAATGCACCGAGCGCTAAATAAGGGTAGAGAATTAACTGAGTTAAAAGCAATATGCCAAATAAACCACCCACTATGGTGCCTATTATTTGGCAAATTGCTTTTTCAATAACCAATCCGCTTTGCGGGCGTAATTGCAAAAATATAGCCGAGACTAACGCCCAATAAGGTCTTTCAAGATTAAGCCACATAGCAATAGTAAGCGCCATTACCATGGCTATAACGCCCTTAGTCGCAAAAATAATTGCCTGTTTTTTAGGAAAAAACAAATTTTGTAATACAACGCCCACTGTCTTCCCCTTAACGTGTAGCGAGATGTATTGTGGCGGTCATTCCTGCGCTTAACTGTGTATCTTCGGGCAATGAATCTAACTTAATATCAACAGGAATACGTTGCGATAAACGTACCCAATTAAATGTTTGTTGTACTTGTGGTAAAAGCTGCCCGTTACTTTGTGTATTCGTATTTGCAATTGCTTTACCTACACTCACTACATGCCCCGTTAATTGCTTACCACCGCTTAGAAGCGCTATTTTAGCTTTTTGATCAGGATAAATAAGCGGTATTTTACTCTCTTCAAAGTAACCCGTTACGTAAAATGAATCTGACTGCACGATAGCAAACACAGGTGTGCCTTGAGCTACATAGTTACCTTGGCGTAAATTCAGATTAATTATTTGCCCCGATGCAGGCGCAACAATTTTAGTTCTATCAACATTTAATTGCGCAATTGTTTGCTCTGTTTTAGCTAGGTTATAATTTGCCTCAGCAATTTTAGTATTGATACGTGTTGATTCTAGCGTTTCTTCACTTATTGCCTGTTGAGTGTTTAGCTCAACACGTCTTTCGTATTTATGTTTAGCAAGCTCCCATGTATATAGCGTATTTTCTGTATTGGCTTTACTTTTATCAAGCGCTGCTTGGTAACGCTTTTGATCAACATTAAAAAGTACTTCGCCTTTTTGTACGTTTTGACCATCTTTAATGTTTAAAGCAGTCACCCAACCCGACACGTCTGGAGCAACTGTAACTATGTCTGCTCGAATGCGACCGTCGCGCGTCCAAGGAGTATGCATGTAGTCAGTCCATACCCAACGCCCAGCAAAAACCGCAGCTATAACAACCAAGATAGTAAAAGTAATACGCAGATATTTAATCATTCAATTTATCTTCCACTTAGTAAATAGACGGCCAGTGCCAAGTAACAAACAAATAGTGACACTTCAAACCAAGCCACTTTCCAAATACGGTCATGCCAATCTAGTCGATGCAAAGCAAAACGAGTCAGCGCTGTTAAAATAAACGCAATTGGGAAGTAAACAATCAGCGGGCTAAACTCTAATCCCCCTAACACGACTGCTTGAAACATAATAAATATCCTAATGTTATTTAAAGCGGTGATAAAAGCTGTAAAACCTAAATAAATTTACATCCTCACTACTCTTACAATCTATTATTTTGGCATATAAATCAATTAGCTTAATTGTACGTAGGTGTGCTTAATACATAATTAATGCCATTACATTTAAGCAGAATTAACTATGTATAGTAGCTAAATCGCATATTAAAAAGCTAAAGTTCCCAGTTACCAGCCAAATAAATAAAACCAGCGAGGTTTATTTATAAAAAAGTATTAGGGTATTTAACTCAATACTTAAAACGCCTATTTATAGCTGTTTACAGAAGGGTGAGATAATTATAAACATTGAATTTTGCACTAAAAATGGGTAAATTAACAAAAAAACAACATGGATATAATTTTAATGGAATCAATACACCCTACCCCATCTGAAACAACCCCACCAATAAATGAGCCTGCTGAACCAATTTTTAGCGGAAAAGTGCAGTTTAGTGGTAAAGGCGGTGAGTTTTTTGGAATTTGGATTGTAAATATATTACTTAGCGTTATTACGCTTGGCATATACTCAGCGTGGGCTAAAGTACGTACGCATCGCTATTTTTACGGCCACACCCGCATAGATGGTCATAGTTTTGACTACCTAGCAACGCCAATACAAATTTTAAAAGGTCGGATTTTAGCGGTTATTGTATTTTTTATTTATACATTCTCTATTAGCTTTATGCCTATACTAGGCCTGTTTATTGCTATTGGTTTTATCTTTTTAATGCCATGGATTATTAACCAAGGTTTACGTTTTAATTTGCGTATGACGCGCCATCGTAATGTTCGCTTTGCTTTTAAAGGCAGTTATGGCGAAGCCTTTGTTAACTTTATACTGTTACCTATCGCCAGCATATTTACGCTTTATTTATTAATGCCTTATGTTATAAAGCGTATTGATAGCTATATCCATAGCAACATTAGTTACGGCGACAAACAACTTACTGTAAATCTAAAAGGCGAAACCTATTACCTAACAGCGCTAATTTGTTTTGTGGTGAGCTCTATCACCATGGTGGTATTTATGGGGATTTTAGGATTATTTGGCCTCAACTTATTAGATGTTGAAAATGCACAAAACTTAGAAAACTCCCCTGCTATGGTTATGCTTCCTATATTTATGATGATTGCCTACGTGCTAATGATTGCCATTGTTTCTGCTGTATGGCACGCCGCTATTAGAAATCACATTTTTGATAACAGCTATTTTGAAGGCGTTGCTACATTTAAATCAGAGCTAAAGCCCATTCCTTTCGCAGTTTTACTACTCACTAATATGTTGGCTATTGTATTTTCTTTAGGGCTTGCATACCCATGGACAAAAGTGCGTACATCAAAAATGCTCGCTGATGTAACTAACGTCACTATTTATCCTGGTGCATTGAATCTGATTGATACCGCGCAGGATCAGCAATCATCATTTGCTGAAGAAGCTGCAAACGTATTCGATATTGACCTTTCTTTAACTTAAGAGCTCACTATGCATGTAAAGGGACATTTTTTTCCCATCGCATCGAGTAATTATCAAGTGTGTGTTGCAACTATTAGCGACACACACATTGAAATTATTAACGATGAATATGTTATTGCTCGCCACGCAATCTCAAGTCTTAATTTAAGTTCGGGGATGGCAGGACTTGCTGACGAACTAAACTTTGAAGATGGCAGTCGTTTTATTCCACTTGATGTAAGTTACAGATGGCCATTTAAAGAAAATAACCATCACATAATGGAACGCCTCGAAAAAAGTAAATGGGCCATTTTAGCCGCCGTAATTTTTACGCCACTGTTTATGTGGTTAGTACTTTATAAAGCGGTACCTGCCATTGCTGTTTATAGTGTTGATACCCTACCGCGTAGTGTTGTAGAGCAAATGGGTGAGCAGAGTTTTACCCTTATTAAAAAAATTGCGCTTGACCCAAGTGAGCTACCCGCAGAGCAACAAGCTAAAGTACAAGCACACTTTAAAAGTATGCTTAATGCGTTATCGCTTGATCAATCAGTTTATAGATTATCGTTTTATAAATCAGACAGCTTTGGTGCTAACGCGTTTGCACTACCCCATGGGCGTATAGTCGTCACCGATGAGTTAGCCAATTTACTTGCCGATAAACCCAATGCGCTAAAAGCGGTATTGCTACACGAAATGGGCCATGTAGTCCACCAGCATAGCGTACGTATTACAGCGCAATCTGCCGCAAGTACGATTGTGTTAGCGGTTGTATTTGGTGATTTAGAAGGTGTTGCAGAGGTTGCATTAGGTACGGGTGCATCGTTTGCTCAGCAAGGGTTTTCACGTGATATGGAACGCGAGGCAGATACCTTTGCACTCATACAATTAGAGTCGCTTGGGTATTCGAGTAATGATTTTGCTGATGCAATAGAAGCGCTGCAAGAAAGCCATACCAGCGAAAACGAGCACCTCGAAAAAGTAAATGACTTTTTAGAGTATTTATCTAGCCACCCAAGTGCACAAGAGCGTATTAATAATGCTAGGAAATAATCGCGGTTATATTCAACTTGCTCGCTACATAGTGAGTTTAAGTTGGATATACTAATTCAATTAACTATGGGGACTATTTTAACGATAAATAAATCATTTAGTAACTAGGCAAAAAACTTTGTGTTTAGTGGTTCTAAATAAATGTTTTTTAACGACGTTAATAATTGATTTAGGACGTTAAATTGTTCAAATAGTTATTTGGGTTAGTATCAGTCACGGCTTTTTTCCAAAGCTTTATCACGTAGCGCCACTTGAAAAATTAATGACTGGCAGTGCTGGTTTTTCAGCAGAAGTGTCTGACTTGATTACACGTTCGGCGGGTGTTGGCGAAATTATATTTGGACTGTGTTTATTTGTGTTTTACAAAAATAAACACCTAATAATTTTAAATATTTTAGCGTTAATTGGCCTTTTACTCGCTGTAGTTGTAATGCAGCCACAATTACTTATTGAAGCATTTAACCCTGTAACTACTAACCTGCCTCTTATTGGGCTAAGCGTTATTTGGTTAAAGGAAATTAAACTGCTGAATAATCGATACCTCTAAGTAAAAAAAGGGTATGCAAGCGCATACCCTTTTTTGTAGTATTTAATTTGTAAAATTAGTACTTATTTTTATGCGTCCACAAATGCAGTAATTCGCTCGCAATGGTTGCTGCGGCAATTGCGGTAAGCTCACTTTGGTCATACGAAGGTGATACTTCTACCACATCCATACCTACCATGTTTATGCCTTTTAGCGCACGCAGTACTTTAAGTACTTTATCTGACGTTAAACCACCACACACAGGAGTGCCTGTACCAGGCGCAAACGCAGGGTCTAAACAATCTATATCAAACGTTAAGTAAACAGGTAAGTCACCTACTCGCTCAAGTATTTGCGCTGCAATATCATTTGCATGTAAATCGTTAGCTTGCATTGCATCAATTACAGCAAACTCGTGTTTACTTTGATCAAAGTCGGTACGAATACCTATTTGTATACTGCGTTCAACATCAATTAGCCCTTCCATTGGCGCATGATAAAACATAGTGCCGTGATCAAAACGCGAGCCGTTACTATAGGTATCTGTGTGCGCATCAAAATGTACTAATGCCATTTTGCCATGTATTTTTGCATGAGCACGTAATAGTGGAAGCGTCACAAAGTGATCCCCCCCTAAACCTAATAATGTTTTACCTTGACGAAGTATTTGCTCAGCAGCCATTTCTAGTTGCGCAGTGAAATACTCAGGATCGCCAACAGGGTAAGTAAAGTCCCCTGCGTCTGCCACTTTTAAGCGTTCAAATAACGGAAACGTCCATGGGTATTTAGTGTCTTCCCATGCTAAATGAACCGACGCACGACGAATCGCATCTGGACCTAAACGTGCACCTGGGCGACCCGATGTTGCTAAGTCAAACGGTAAGCCTAAAACCACTACGTCTGCATCAATTGCATTAATATTTTGCACCATAGGACGACGCAAAAACGTCATCCCATTTGAGTACAATGAGTGATCTGCGTGACCAAACAAAGTCGACATTGCTTATAACTCTTCTAAATAAGTGTAGCCATCAAGGCCGCTTTGCAACTCGTCTAAAACGCTTTGCTGTTCGTGTTTTTCAATTTTAGTGCTTACTAAGTGCTCGTATGATTGCTGAAAACTTTCAACATCTAAATGTACATAGCGCATCATATCGGCAACTGTATCGCCTTGGTTTATTTCGGTAATACTTGCAACGCCTTGCTCATCCATATTAACAATCGCGCTGTGCGTATCGCCAAATAAGTTATGCATATCACCTAAAATTTCTTGATAAGCACCCACCAAGAAAAAACCCATTAAGTATGGTTTATCAGCACTAAACTCTGGTACTGGTAATGTACTTTCAATGCCTTGCCCATCTACGTAATGCTCAAGTGCGCCGTCTGAGTCACAGGTTATATCAAGTAATACCGCGCGTTTTTTTGGCGCTTCAGTTAAGCCACTTAATGGCAATACCGGAAACACCTGATCAATACCCCATGCATCTGGAAGCGATTGAAATAACGAAAAGTTTACAAAAAACTTATCGGCTAAACGTACGTTTAACTCGTCAATAATAGGACGATGAAAACGGTTTTTATTATCCATATGCTTGTTAAGTTCATAACAAATACGAATATTAATTTGTTCAGCCCACGCACGCTGCGCTAAGTCTAATAAACCGAGTGCAAATTGGTTATGCGCTTCAGCTAAATCACCTTGGCTGTCGTGATAAATTTCAATTAATGCACGGTCATCCGTTAAATCAGTTAATTGCACAAACGATGCCCACATGTTTTTTAATAAAAGTGGTGCATCTGCCGCTGGCGCTACTAACTCTTCTGGCGTGTAACTTTCAGTACCAATAACATTAGAAATAAGCACAGCATGATGCGCTGTAAGCGCACGACCCGACTCAGAAATAATAGTCGGCATTGGTTGCTCATATTGCTTACATGTATCACCAATGGTGTACACAATGTTATTTGCATATTCAGCTAAGCTGTAATTCATAGAGTTATGCGATTGGCTACGTGTGCCGTCGTAATCAACAGCTAATCCACCACCTACATCAAGGCAATCAATTTCTGCGCCTAACTTACGTAGCTCACAGTAAAAACGCGCCGCTTCGCTTACACCTAAACGTACGTCACGAATGTTCGCCATTTGTGACCCTAAGTGAAAATGTACTAGCTGAAGTAAATCAAGCTGGTTTGCGTCTTTTAAACGATTAACTACATGCAAAACTTGCGATGCAGATAGACCAAATTTTGATTTTTCGCCGCCACTCGCTTGCCATTTACCTTTACCTTGCGATGCTAAACGTACACGAATACCAATGCGTGGTTTTACGTTAAGCTCTTTTGCTTGGCTAAGTACCATGTCTAGCTCAGAAAGCTTTTCAAGTACGATATACACTTTATGACCTAGCTTTTCGCCAATAAGTGCTAAACGTACGTATTCTTTATCTTTGTAGCCGTTACATACAATAACCGCGCTGGTTTTTTCAGCCAGTGCTAGTACCGTAAGTAGTTCAGGCTTGCTGCCTGCTTCTAAACCAAGTTGCTTTTTTTCTACTTGTGCTTGGCTTGCTACTATTTCTTCAACCACTTCACGTTGTTGGTTTACTTTTATTGGGTAAACTAATAGGTAGTCTTTAGGGTAACCATAGTTTTCAATCGCAGTATTAAATGCGCCGCATAAGCTGTGTACACGATGGTGTAAAATTTGCGGAAAACGAACTAAAGCAGGTAAGCTTAAACCTTTCTCTTGTAGTTGCTTTGCGATATCTGTTAATGCAATGGTTTGCTCTGGTGCATGAGCCTTGGGTGCAACATACACATCACCTTGATCATTAATACCAAAAAAACCTTGGCTCCAATGACGAACATTGTAGCTCGTACGAGCTTGTTCTAGTGATGTTGTTTCTTTCATTTATCTTTCTCTTTTATTTAATTAATGCCGACTCGGCTAGTGCCGCGCATTAAAAGAAAAATAGACATTCAAGTCCAACAAGTATTTTTACTCGTAACGAGTGATTTTTAATATTGATAAAACGACCAATCACGTATTGCTCTCTAGCGTATATAAAATATGGCGTTGATGACTATTAAAGATAAGGAAAGTTGTAAAAGTGACAATTTTAAAATCACTTATTATAAATTTTATTAGCAAAAATGAGCTGCCCGAGTAAATTAAGGAAGTGCAACCTCTTCGCCCGATATTTCTGGCTGTTCAGCCAGTTTATTGTGGTTAAGTAATACATATATATTTTTTTTAATATATGGGTAAATTTGTCCCCCTAAAACGTTCAACGTCAATCTAAAAAAACATAACCGTTCATCAATACTTATAGTGAGTATTCATATCAATAAAAATAAATACAATTTCACCTTCAATACATTTTTGCTGCTGGGGTTTTGGTAGCCTATAAATAAAAAACGCAAAAAAAAGATAGCTAGCTGCTATACATGCAAAAATAATCACAAGACATGAAATGTTCATCTTTTTCCTTATTTGAAAAAAGCGCTAGTTAGGTATTCAAATTAAAACTTTAGAGCATCTTATTACAGTAAATAGATAATTAGCGTGCGGGATTTTGTGACGTTTTAATAAGGGTAAGGTAACCATTCTTGCCAATTAAAGCTTTCGTTATACATCTCATCAACTATATCCATATACTCTGACTTTGTTAGCTAAGAGGTACGCTTGCCTCTCTTTTGGGCTCATATAGGCAAGCCAATAAGGGAGATAACCTGGGTAGTCTACCCCAAACATATCTTCAAAAAATCGGCTTTCAGGAAGCTCAAGGGTGATTTCATTATGAGTAAGCTTTGGCATGTCTTTGAATCAAATAGACTTTGGGGCGAACATAATTATCGCCATACCTAGCAGTGCTACTAAACCACCGATAATATCCCACATAGTAAGCTTTACGCCATCAACAACCCATAACCATAATAGCGCAACACAAATATATACGCCGCCATAAGCTGCATACACGCGCCCTGCTGCAGTAGGATGTAAAGATAGCAACCATGCAAATAGTGCCAAACTTAAAGCCGCTGGAATTAAAAGTAAAATACTTTTATCTTGCTTAAGCCAAAGGTAAGGCAAATAACAACCCACTATTTCTGCTAAGGCTGTAATAGTAAAAAGTGCGATTGTTTTTAGTTCAAACATAATGCTCCACGCTAAGATAACAAGCATAACAATCTATATAAATTGTTATGCTTAGTATTCGTTATGAATCTGCGTTGTTATTCGCTAAGCGCCATTGTGGCAAGCTTCATTGTGCTTTCAAACGATTTAGTACCCGCTATAAATAAACCATTGTGACAGAACACGGCATCATCAATACCTGTTTCATCTACAAACGCTTGATCAGATAAGCCAGACCACGCTTTAGGAAGCGATTTTTTATCTTCAAACGACCCAGGCTCAACAGGCACCGTTTGTAATATCCACTGCCCTGAGTGAGACGGATAAACCATGTATAGTGCGTCACTTGATAAAATATGGACTGTTTTTTTCCACGGTGTGTACTTTTCAAGCACGATTACTCTGGCATCGTCTGCATTTTCAATTGCTTTGGCAACAATTTCTTTTGCATTAACACTACCGTGAGCTGAAGCGATAAAACGAACGAGCATACGCGCTGCAAATTCAACAGCTTCATCAAAACAGGTATCAAAGTTACTTTCTTCTTCCCATGTAGGGTTAAACATTGAAATTGTTTGACTAAGCGTTATGCCCTCAACCACACCTTTTACGTAACCGCAGTCAATGGCATCAATAGTCGATACTAAACCAGAGTCAACTCTATCTGCCACTGCTTGATTATCATTACAAAGCGTTAAACCGTACTTTTTCCAAATTAAACCAAATGATGAATAAGGAGTGCCATTTTCACGCTCACCCGCACCACCGCGTTGATGATGATCAAATCGACCTGTATCTGGGTTATATTCGCCGCCTACATCAACAACAATATCAGCACTTTCTATAAGCGCTTTATCGCGAGTACGAACAAGCTTAAACGCTGGCAAAATATGTTTAAGTACCGCAATACTAAAAACGTCGTCTGCATGAAAATTACCATTGTGGGTTACTACTGTTATTTCGCTCATTGGTTTATCGCTACTATTAGAAAAGATAAAAATTCTCGCTTTGTAAGTTAATTACTAATTATCGAGACAGATTTTATACGAAGACAGGTGTTAAAAACAGTGAAGTATTTTTTGCTTAGCTATAAAAGGAGTTTTTATAGTTATTAGTTTTAAGTATAGCGTTTATTGCAAGGTAATAATGGGTGGTTGTAGGAAGGATATTTACGACACGTTAAACTTTAACATGCCGCAGAGCTAGTTAACTTATTGGCTAAGCCCTAGTTCCATAAATACACTTTGTGGATTATCGACATATGAGCCAAAGCTACCACAACGTTTAAAGCCTAAATTTTCATATAAACTGATAGATTTTATTTGCTTTGGGCCTGTTTCTAAACGTATTAACGGGATTTGCTTTTCACCAGCTTGATGCAATAAAATTTGCATAATACGTCTCGATAGCCCTTTACCACGATGGCTTGGTTTAACGTATAAACGTCTTATTTCGCCATAAGGTTGAGTATCAAACTTCTCTACAATCGCACCGCAGGCTATAATTCCCTCTTCGGTTTTTAAACCAATAGCATATACATTAGGTGAGGTTAATTCGTCTAACTCAAGAGACTGAGCTGTTGCAACAGGGTACAACGAATTTATAAGTCGGTCTATATCGTCAAATACGTTAACTACATCGGGATCACTTGGATTCAAATCAACTAACTGCATAAAGCTTCCATTCATTGTTATAAGTTTATTAAGCTTTAAATAATATATTTAAGCGGACGTAGCTTAGCACTGTTTAACAAAAAAATCTTTAGGGGAGCCCGCATTGTGAAATTTCATCAACAAAAGCAATAAACAATCCAATCTCAAAATGAGTAGTTAGATTATTGCTATTAAATCACGTTGAGCTTTAAGTAATTAGATCGCGAGGCTTATTTTTAGCGTTATGCCATTTTAAATAGCGCTCCTTATCCATTGGTTTTGCGATTAAATAACCTTGCATCGAATCAATATTCATTTTTTTAAGTAAATCATATTGCTCAGCGGTTTCTACACCTTCTGCAACAACGGCCAAATTTAAGCTTTTCCCTAAGCTAATAATTGTTTGCGCGATATTAAAACCAATGTCATTGTCTAAAATTTTATCTATAAAACTTTTATCTATTTTTAATTCTTTAACGGGAAACGCACTTAAGTACGTTAAGCAAGAGTACCCGGTTCCAAAGTCATCAATAGAAAATATAAAACCTGCAGCAATAAGCTCTTTCATTTGTTTAATTGTATATTCTATATCGTTTGAGATCATCGACTCGGTTATTTCTAACTTAATTTGTGAAGCTGGAATATCAAACTTACTTATAGTACTAAACAGCTCTTTTTTTAAATTTGATGAATTAAACTGACTTTGGCTAATATTAATTGAAACACTGAACGAATCGTCAATAGCGCTGGCTTCTTTAAGTTCATTAATTAAAATACATATATCGCGTAATACTGCATTTTGTAGTTTTTGTATAAGTCCGTACTGCTCAGCTATAGGTATAAATTCATTTGGCGCTATAAGGCCTCTTTGCGGATGGTTCCATCTAATTAGCGCTTCAGCTCCAATAATATCTCCGCAAGTATTAACTTGTGGCTGAAAATAAGCACAAAACTCATCAGAAGCAATAGCTCTAACAATGTCGGTTTCAAGCTCGGTTTGCTTTTCAAGCAGTGTTTGCGACGCTGGATCGTAAAAGCTACTGCTGTTTCCGCCTTTCTTTTTAGAGCGATACATAGCAGTGTCGGCAAACTTTAATATATTGTCAGTTTGTGCGTTTACGCTGTCAATTAGGCAAATACCTATGCTGCAACTTACTTGAAAGGCAAGTTCGCCGACTTCAAAATTATCATGAAACACGCTCTGGATTTTTTTTGCCACGGATTCGCATTCATAAATTGCCTGCTTTGTATTTTCACCTATGTCTTCAAGTAAAATAATAAACTCATCGCCACCGGCTCTAGCTAACGTGTCTGAGCTTTTGATTATGGCGTTTAATCTTTTTGATAGCTCTACAAGCACTTCGTCTCCAGCACTGTGCCCCAACGAATCATTAATACGCTTAAAGTTATCTAGGTCTAAAAATAATAAAGCTCCAATATTTTTTATACTTTTGATGCTCTCTACGCACGTATTTAACCTATCGCTAAGCATTCTTCTATTTGGCAAATTGGTGAGTGGGTCATAAAATGCAAGCTTATGAACTTCTTGCTCTGCTTTTTTCCTTATTGAAATATCCCTGGCCATCCATACAATATGCCGTTTTGTCGGGTTCTCAGGATGGTAATGATCTAAAGCAGCGGCTCGTCCTTCAAAAACTATACTCCCCTTCGGGACATTTAATTCATATTCAAATATTTGCATATCGTTAGTCGACAACGTTTTTGCAATGACTGCCATTATCATTTGCGCATCTTTTTGAGGAAGTAAGTCTTTAACATTTTGACCAATAATATCCATGGTCGAATCAAGCAGTAACTCATTAGAAGTACCATAAACATCGGTATATATGCCGTCTTCACTTAAAATGAGGATGAGATCGGGCATTACTTTGGTAAAGGCTTTAAATTTTTCATTACTGTGCTGTAAATTAGCGACAAGCTGTTTTGCCTTCTCAAATTCGTTACTTTTCTCAAGAGCAATACTTGAAAAGTGTACAAAAAAATCAATTAATTCTAACTCTTGCTCTGATGGGGCTTTAGGGCTGCTGTGATAAATAGCAAAGGTGCCTAACAAATCAGCTTGAGTTGACATAATAGGCGTTGACCAACATGACTTAAGATCAAACTTTAACGCTAAGTCTTTAAAATCCACCCACAGTGGTGAAGTTTCAATATTTTCTACAATTATGCGCGATTTCGAAAATGCAGCAGTACCACATGAACCCACTTTTGGCCCTATGTAAACTCCATTAAGCAAACCACAGTACTCTGGATGAATATTAGGGGCTGCACAATGAAAAAGCTGCTCGCCTTTAGCTGATAAAATGGAACACCTAGCAGATTCATCATCCATAATTTTTTCTATCGATAAACAAATTTCAGTAAGCACCTCATTTAAAGGTGCCCCTAATGCAATTTTAGATAAAATGCCTTGCTGGTGAGATAATAACTTTTTTAACCTGTCCGTACCCATTTTCACTTGCTCGCATTATTTATACATATTGATACAACAAAAGCCTCAAGCAGATGCTTTTTTTACTATGTAGTAAAGTTCAGTATAGTCATGATTAGTAAGTTTATTATTTTATTAATAAAAAACTAATCTGGCCTATTTTGATCAATCATAATTGCATATTACTAAACATCTGTAGTTACCATATAACCAAAATAGCAACATTAAAGCTAACACTTTGTTACCTAAAAATACTGTTTAAAATTACTCAGCTATTTATACAAGTGCAAATGGAAAATATTTTTTGAGGTAGCTGTGCAGATCATACAAGGTATGGAATATTTTTTTCGGGATTTAAATTAATTAGCCAAAAAGGGTTAAAGCGTTTTGTGCTTATCCCGCTTTTAATTAATATTTTACTATTTGGTAGCTCGTTGTTTTTTATTTTTCTGGTCAAGCGACTGTTTTAGCTACATAAATAACATACTACCCGAGTGATTAAGCTGGCTTGAGTGGTTAATGTGGCCAATCGCAGTTTGGTCGTATTATTTGGCTACAGCATGCTATTTACTATAATCACTAATTTTATTATACCAATCTGCTTATATATGGGGTCTATTTAACGTTAAGAAAATTACGCTAGAACTAGGCAAAAATTTTTGTATCTAGTTGTTCTAAATAAAAAAATTTTAACGACGTTGTAGTGCAATTTGATTCGTTAAATTGATCAAAGATTTATGCAGGTTGGTATTACAGCCCCATTCAATGCTTTATTAAGCGAAAAAGTTGAGCTTTATTTAACGGGCCAAAAAATTAGCGATATGGCTTTTCTGAATTAGTTAAAGATGTACCTGGAATGCTTGCCCGTGAGTGTACAAAGCTGTGCTACTACCCTCTATGCACTATTGGATTTTTTATATTACTTTGGGTTTTATTGGTCAAGTATTATGGGGTTTATTTACGTGTTGGATGTGTGCGGTGCAATACGAAGACTATGCGTTTGATAACCATAAAATTGACTTTAAGCAGATGAAAGACGATTTAAAAGCTAAGCAAGGTGTATCGTACGGATTTGGTTTTGCTGTTATGTTATTAACCGCTATACCATTTATAAACTTAATCGTTATGCCTATTTGCTGTGTGATTATGCTCACCGAGCCTTTAATTTTAATCCTTGCTTTAACCCTTATTGCTGGTGCTGCTGCACTGCAAAGTTTACTTGGTTTTGGCTTAGGGGTTATTGCTACGCCAATTTTAGTATTGATTTATCCTGCTTTTATACCCGCCCCTATTTTGCTTCTAGGACTAGGCTTATCGCTATTAAGTGCACTAAATAATAAAAAGAACATACAGATTAGTCGTATTAGCATTACTTTATGCGGGCGTTTTAGGTAGACGTTACCCTAGCTATAGCCGCGGTGTAACCAACTTAATAACCTCTGATGACAAGCAAGCGTTAACCATTATTTGTAGTTCAAGGGTCGATTTAACTACCTCACTTCAAAGTGATAACAGTTATATGATTAGCGCTGAAAAAATTGAAAAAAACAAAAATCACTCAGTTAATCATGGGATCGAAATTGACGAAGATATTTGGCTAAAAATAAATTATCTCGGTATGGGGGTCTTGGTAGAAAACCCCGACCACTCTAGACTCGATGCAGGGGGCGCTAATCTATAAATAAGATTGATTACCTCACGTTGGGCAATCAATCCTTTATTTAGCTTTAATACCTATTGCTTATAAACCTTGCTCAGTAGCCATTTTTTTCGCAATTTGTGGGGCAGTCCAAAGTGATGGTAACAACACAAATGATACAGGTACGGCGGTTACTACAATAAACGACTGCAGTGCAGAAATACCACCTGAACCTATCGAAATTAATATTGCTGCCATAACCCCCATCATAATGCCCCAAAACACTCTAACGGGTGTTTGCGGATGATCGTTACCCGTCATTACCATAGATACCGAGTAGGTCATGGAGTCACCTGTGGTTGCTACAAATATTGTGGTTAAAATTAAAAACAACACCGATATAACAAAGCCCATAGGCAGCTGCTCAGTAATAGCCAACAGTGCAGCGGGTAAATTTAAGCCCGCAAAGGGTTCTGAAATAACACCCGGGTTTGCTAACTCAAAAAATATACCTGAACCACCCACTATCGTAAACCAAAAACAAGTAATAACAGGAGCAATTATTGAGATAAGCGTGATCATTTCGCGAATAGTACGGCCGCGTGAAATTCGTGCAACAAACATAGCCATTAAAGGTCCATACCCTAAAAACCAGCCCCAAAAGAATACCGTCCACCAGTCTAACCAGGCGGTATCGGCACGAAAAGTGGCCATAGGAATAAAGTTATTAATATAAAGCCCAAACGAATGAATATAGCTATCAAAAATAAAAGCTGTAGGCCCCATCAGCAAAATAAACAGCATTAACGCTACGGCTAAAATTACATTAAAGCGACTGAGTAATTGAATTCCTTTAGTGACGCCACTTACAGCAGATAGAGTATAAATTGCAATTAAACCAAATAAAATAGCCACTTGAGTGGTGTAAGTATCTGGAATACCAAATAGCTTTTCTAAACCAAAACTTACTTGCAACCCTAAAAAACCAATAGGGCCTACCGTGCCTGCTACTACAGCTATAACACAACACGAATCGACAATAGCCCCAAATGCGCCTTTCATTACGCGCTCACCAAATACCGGATACAACAAAGTACGTGGCTTAAGCGGTAAACCTTTTTCGTAATGTAAATGCATATAAACTATGCCTGTAAGGCTGCCTAAAATAGCCCAGGCTAAAAACCCCCAATGCATAAAGCTTTGCGCTAAAGCATTAAATGCAGCCTCTTTAATCCCTGACTCACCACCAAAAATTGGCGGCGGCGAAATAAAATGCGCCATGGGCTCAGCAGCAGCCCAAAACACCCCACCACCAGCAAGGAGTGTACACATAATAATGCTGATCCACTTAAAGGTGTTAATCTCTGGCTTTTTTAAACCACCTAATACCACTTTTCCGGTACGTCCAAAGGCTAAAAACAACCCAATTATAAAGGTCGAAAGCAATAATATTTGCCAAAAGGCACCAAACGTCTTAGTAGAAAAAGCAAAGGCGATATTGATCCAGCCCGACATCAAATCAATATCATAAAGTGCTAGCACAGCAAATAGCACAAGAATGCCACCACTGATTAAAAATACCGGTATATCTACCCCTACCAAATACTTTATTGTAGATGAATGCTCATCCTCATGTTGTTTTGTTACTCCAGTAGTGCTCATTTATCGTCTCTTGATGGATTTTTAGTTACCGACATAGCGACATACCACAACACCCACCCTAAATACGAAATGAAGCGACGCGAATCAAAAGGTTAAATTATCTTTCGATCTTACTTTATTCCGAGTTTAGAAAATGCCATAACAAATATCTTAACTGCCAACTTGTAAATATTTTACCCTTTTCAGCCACCTAATCCAACGGTACTCTAATTATTAATAGTGAATTTACACAATAGTAAAGCCTTGCTTACAGCTATTTTTAATAATAAACAAATATAAAACAACAATTTTGAAGGGGTTAGGAAAACAGAAATAGCAATATAAATAAAGAGATGGAAAGTACAGCGATAGAACAAGATACATAAGGCTAAGTATATTAATAGTCAAATGCATAATTAATCTCGCAATATATTTAATATGTATTGATAGTATTTTTGTAAAAATAACTAAGATAATATTTTGGGTAAATTTATTGATAGTTTTTAAATTATTAGCAACGCGTATAACACACATAAAAAAAGCGCTTAATAAGCGCCTATTACTTTGATAAATACGATACTTACACTAATACTTGACGCGTGTTTGCTATAAAGTGATGTACTTCGCGCTCAATTTTAGGGTCAACAGGCTCATCTGGTCGACGATCATTCGGGCAAGGCATTCTTGGCGTAGTACCAAATAAGCGACAAATTAATGGGCGCTCATCATATACAGTGCAGCCATTGGGGCCAAGATGCACACAATTGAACTCGTTTAACGCCGCTTCATGCTCCGCATCTGTTTTTACCGGTAAGCGCGACATTTCCTCTGAAGACGTTGTTACTGGCCCGCAGCAGTCGTGGCATCCTTTTACGCATTCAAACGCTGGAATATTAGCGCGCAATCGTAAAATTACTTCCTGATTTTTGTACATCACTATTTATACCCTTTATTTTTGCAACGCACTGACGCGGCAACTTTACTAATTTCTCCACAATGCATCAAAACGATGCCTAAGCCTAGAGTGGCTATAGTACGCTTTGCACTACCAAAAAATCAAGGTAAGTTAGCGCTTGGTTACGCCATAGAGCCAATTTATAAGGCTTGTAAACTAATTATCGCTTATTAAGCTGGGAGAAAAAAATAGTAAACTGGCCGTTGTTATTACTTAACTTAAACACTTTGTTACCTAAAAATACTGTTTAAAATTATTAAGCTATTTATACTGTCACTAATGGTGAATATTTTTTGAGGTTACAGTGCAGATCACACAAGGTATGGAATATTTTTTTTCAGGATTTAAATTAATTAGCCAAAAGGGGTTAAAGCGTTTTGTACTTATCCCGCTTTTAATTAATATTTTGCTGTTTGGTAGTTCGTTGTTTTTCTTGTTTGGATGGTTAAGTGATAGCTTTAGCTACATTAACAACATGCTACCAGAATGGTTAAGCTGGCTTGAATGGCTAATGTGGCCAATTGCAGTATTAGTCGTGCTATTTAGCTATAGTATGCTCTTTACAGTCATCACTAATTTTATTGCAGCCCCCTTTAATGCTTTATTAAGCGAAAAAGTTGAGCTTTATTTAACGGGTCAAAAAATTAATGATGACGGCTTTGCCGATTTATTAAAAGATGTGCCTAGAATGCTTGGCCGTGAGTGGAAAAAATTATGTTATTACCTTCCTCGCGCTATTGGTTTTTTCATACTACTTTGGGTTTTACCTGTCATTGGCCAAATACTATGGGTTTTGTTTACCTGTTGGATGTACGCGGTGCAGTATGAAGACTATGCGTTTGATAACCATAAAATTGGCTTTAAGCAGATGAAAGACGATTTAAAATCTAAGCAAGGTTTATCATACGGGTTTGGTTTTGCTGTTATGTTATTAACGGCTATACCCTTTGTAAACTTAATAGTTATGCCTGTAGCTGTGTGTGGTGCAACACGTTTGTGGGTCGATAATTATCGACCAAAATACCGTAGTTAATTAAGAGGTTGCTGACTTTTCAATATTCAAAGGACGCCGCACCCGAGATAAAAAAGCACCTAAGGTGCTTTTTTAATCTATTTTTAAAACAATAAACTCAAGCGATGCACGCCTTGGTAATGCGACGCTTTGTTTATCTACTTCTTCAAATTTTTTAATCAAAATACTAAAGCGCTGATTGTTAAAATTAACGGCTGTAACTTCACCAATTTTTATACTGTAGTTTTGCTGCTGATCAAACAGCTTTAGTGTTCGCCCTTTTATACGCTCTACGAATAAGTAAGGTGTTTGGTCTGGCATCTTTAAACGGATAACATTGATTTTACTTAACTCATGTACCGCCACCCAATTTTGACTCTGCATTAACGTATTATAACTACTAATGCCTTCAGGCTGATAAACAACATCTTGGCTTACAACGCATGCCTTACAGCCCTTTACTAATTCAACTCGCCAGTCAATAGCTGTATTTTTGTAATATAAATTGTCATTTTTTAGTAACCATTCACGTGCATTGTTAGTATCGCTACACGCTATTAGTAAGCTTAAAAAACTACTACCAACAATAAACTTAATACTTAACCCTAGTTTCATATTAATGCTCTTTAATTGCTTTTAACTCAGCAATAATTGCACTACTTGGCTGCGCTTCTTTTATATAACTGGGCAGCGTTTCAATATTAGTAGGTGAGCTTTGTAAATTATACACCTTACTATTATTAGTATTTGGCACGCCAAACCGATTACCTGCACTTTGCATATAAAACTGCAAATTAAGCATGCTCCACTCATTTACATCACTAAGTATTGATATTGTATTATCTTGATTAGTATCAAAGCTGGTTAAGCTTTCGGTGTTAATTGCATTACAGTTAAAATCAACAGGTAGTGAGGCATTTCGATTTAACCCCTGTGCTTCAAGTATTGTACTCTCATTTAAATCTGCTGAACTACCACTTGAATAATCAATAATAAAATCATCTGTAGAGCCTAAATGACTATTAGTATTTGGTGTAATATCGCAGCTAGCATTGCCTGGATAAAAACGCTCATAATAACGATCGCCTTCGTTATTACCTATTGTTGATAAACCCGCTAATTGATATAAATAATTCATAGAGCTTAAATGATTAGGCTTAAAGTTAACCTCTTCATCGCCACCATGGTATAAGCCTAAGTTATGGCCTAGCTCATGAAAGATAGTTGATGCTTGATAATTATAAGTTACATTGGTTGCTATTTGCGTATCGAGCGTTAAGCCCCAGCCCCCCATAGTTACCATTAAATCATTACCGCTGATCTCAGCAATACCCGACCCACTAATACTGCCATCTTCATTTCCACTACTTGCCATTAATAAGTAATGAAAAATGGGTCTGCGGGTTATATCGGTATATTCCATTTTATAAGCAAATAAATTAGGGCAACTTAAATCGTACTCAAACGGAGTATAACTATTAAAAGGGACAACATTTCCGCCACCTAAATCAAAGTTTTGCAGCGCAATATCGCTATTTTGATCAAATAAGTCACCTACATCAAAATGAACGGTATAGCCTTTACTTGCAAATACACTAACAATTTTTTCAAGTGCTGTTCGATGAGGCGTTATTCCAACATCACTACTATCCATATAATCTATTTCAATAAATATATCTTTTTGTGAAGTACGCGCTCCCCATTCATATAAAGGCAGTCCACCAAATGTTGCCCCCTCTACCTCTGCGCAATCTGGAATACCGTCTTCATCATCATCTATTGAGCAAGTTATATCATTAGGCCCTGCCGGAGTATTGAATACTGAGTAGTTCCAGTCTGTATTTTGGTTAGTATCGGTTGCGCCGAGCGTACGCTTTAAGCTGGCGCCCTGCTCTGGCGGTATTTGTGCAGCATTTTCGCCTTGCCACTGCGAGGCTGTTACAGGCTCTTGGGTTGAATTTCCAAACTTAACAAAGTCGATAGTTTGTGTACCCGCACTATTAAGTAATTCTGCAAAACCATTTATGTACCAATAAGGCCTAATTTGATCATTCGCGCTACCAACAAGCACAAGCTTAGTGTTATTTAATGACGCACTTGCTAAAAAGTCATCGCCAAAGCGGCTTTGTAAAATAATATAGGCGCCATTTAAAAGCTCTTTATTAGGCAGCGTAAATATTTGCTCACCACTCAACGTACTATCAGACATATTAATACTGCGAGCTTTAAGAGAGTAGTCTTGTAAATTTACTGTCGCACCGGTGCCGTTATAAAGTTCAATCCAAGGTAAGTCATTACTAAATTGCACAGATGAAAGCTCTGTTATTTTTATATCTTGGCTAGAAGTTGTAAACGAGGTGGCAGTTTGCGCCAAAATAGTTGTGCTATCAAAATTAGCTAAATCAGCTGTAACACGAACAATATATTGAGTGTCTTCATCAAAGCTTGCGCTTAAATTTACAGTATGAAAATAAGTACTTGTGTCGCTGGTAGTACCCGACAAACTTTCAATAGTTAAGGCCAAGCAAGTAGTAAAATTATCTGCTGACACTTGTACGCTTCCAGTACAAGTACCACTGCTAGAGTTAACGGCTAAAGTACTCACGAGCATAATATCTGAAAATGTAATGCTAACAGGGCTATCTACAAATACTGGTTCATTACTATTTTGGGGCGTTACATTACTAATTGTAGCGGGCGTTGAATCAACAACGGTAACATTCAATACAAATTCAGTTGTGTCTTTTGTATCAGTCGCCGTTAACGTATAGCTTTGTGGAGTGATACTGTTTGCAGGAGGTGTGTAACTAAAACGTAAGGCTTGGTCATCAATAACACTGATTTGCGCTCCATTTAAATCATCACCAAAGTCAATCTGTACGCTATCGTTATCTGCGTCGCTAACCACTAAGCTAAATTCTGTGGCTTGGTTATATTGCACATTTATATTTACATCATCGGCAGTCGGTGGGTTATTTGGGGCTAATATTACAACTATTTTCTGGGCGTTATTTGTAGCGTTATCGTCATCGGTAACAGTTACTACAAACGTTACATTGGTATTTTGCGCAACAGTGGGCGCATTAAAACTAATACTTGTTTCTGTTTGGGTAAGTTCAACTACAGGGCCACTTGTTTGCTGCCAGGTTATGCTATTAATACTGCCATCGCGGTCTTGTGCATCTGCAACTAGGGTTACACTGTCATCTTTTTCAGCTTCTTCTGGGCCTGTAACAATGACTGTTGGCGCGCTATTTACTTGATTAATTAAAACCGTTTTACTCGCTTGAGCGCTTTTACCGGCATTGTCAGTTACGGTTACGCTAAAGCCTAGCGTTGTATTTTCAGATACATTGGGTGCAGTAAAACTAAGTACACCATCTGACTGGCTAAAATCAACATTATCTCCCACAGACTGAATCCAACTAATAGTGCTTATGGTTCCATCTGTATCTTGAACGTTAGCAACTAAGCTTACTTGTGTGTTAGCAAGTGCACTACTTGGGCCTGTAATATTAACTGTAGGTGCATTATTTTGAGAAGTGATAGTGCCTGAAAATACTTGTTGTGCAGTAGCACCTGAATTATCAGTAACAGTAACTGAAAAACTAAAGGTCGTGTCAGTGGTTACACTCGGTGCAGTAGCTGTAAGCGTATTGCCATTAACAATAAATGTAAATTCAGGACCACTAAGTTGTTGCCATTGATAATTGGCTATTTGCCCGTCACTATCACTTGCAAGCGCAGTAATAGTAAACGATTGGTTAGAGACAATAACGTTACTACTAACAGAGAGCGTAACACTGGGCGCAGTGTTACCAGAGGGCGTAGTTGAATCACTACCTTCTCCGCCGCCGCCACAACCTGTGATTAAAAGTGATAAAAAAAGTAAACTTAGCCATTTATTAATATTGTTTTTTACCACTTTTAGCCTCTACATATTAACTATACAAATTTTGTGGCACCTTAGTAACGTTTAAATGAACGGTTATTTCCTCACGATCATGATAGAGATGTTTAGCTTGTAACTCGTAATTAATGCTATGTTTCTCAAGCTCTTTTCTTATCATCGAAAGACATTCATAAACACTATCAAAGCGTTTTTTCATAGGTAGTTTTAAGTTAAATATAAACTCTTTTGCGTATGCATTTACTGCCCAGTCAATCATTAGCGTAGTCACTTTGGTTGGTTTTTCCACCATATCGCACACTAACCAAGTAATATTTCTTTTTTCTGGGCGATATTTAAAACCATCTGCTCTAAAATGTTTAACTTGACCCGTTTGCATTAAATCGTCATTCATTGGGCCGTTATCAATCGCACTTACAAACATACCACGGCGTACAAGCTGATAAGTCCAACCACCCGGGCATGCACCTAAATCAACACTGCGCATACCTGCTGCCACGCGTGATTCACGTTGTTGCTCAGGAATAAATACATTAAACGCTTCGTCGAGTTTTAACGTTGAACGACTCGGTGCATCGCTTGGCATACGAAGGCGTAAAATACCCATGAAAAATGGAGAATTATTAAAGCTATACGAGTAACCAACATAAGCCGTATTGTTTGTTAAAAACATGACATGCATTACTGGGCGGTTTGCTTTTGGCTCACGCAGTACTGTATTTTGTTTTTCGAGGGCTTTTTTAAGCGGCGTTGATATTTTTTTACAGAACGTTAAAAGCTCTTTGCCTTCATTTGTATCTGGCGTTTCTACGCGCAGCTCTGAGCACAATGTAAAATCTTTAGCAGCTTCAACTACTGCACTTACACGGTCCTCTACTGGCATGTTTTCAAGTAATGTACCGGCAAACCATTGGCGTGCGAACACCATATTTTTAAAATCGACTTTTTTGATTATTTCGTCGCTGTGATGCGCTTCAAAACATTCGTAAACAACATAACCTGTATTTGGCTTTGCTTTTACATACCCTGCAAAACCCTGCTCTGCAGCATGAAACGTTATTTCAGCAGCGGCATCGCTTTCAAAACCACTACGACAATAAATCACAACACTAGACATATTAACCCTTAAACTCTTTAAAACTTAAATCGTGCGACTTGCACTAAAATAACAATCCAACCAATAATAAAGCACAATCCACCAAGCGGTGTTATCGGCCCTAGCCACTTCATATCTGTTAGAGCGAGTAAATATAAACTGCCACTAAAAAGTAGTGTGCCCGTTATAAAAAAGCCACCAGCCCAACTCAGGTTTATGCCCCATTTAATTAAAATAGCCACCGCAATAAGTGCAAGGCCATGCACCATTTGATACTCAGCAGCTGTTTTAAAAACCCCTAATGAATACTCCGATAAACGGCTTTTTAAACCATGGGCAGCAAATGCACCTAACATAACCGAGAGCATACAAAAAATACTGCCGGCCATTAAAAATAATTTAATCATCTAATCCCCTAATCGAGTCTTAACACATCTCTACTTGTTGCTTAATAAATTCAACGGCACTTAACGCTGCTGTTTCTCTATTTTTCAGTTCAGTTACGCCACTTTTTTTACGTGGTTTTAATGAATGATCGCCATCAGTCAGCCATGTGAGTAAAGGCTGTTTTGGCATTTCCATAGTAAGCAGTTCTTCACGTGTACCAAATGTATCTCGCTCGCCCTGTAATACTAAAAAAGGGCAAACAATATCAGCAAAATGATCGGTGCGTAACTTTTCTGGCTTACCCGGCGGATGAAATGGATAACCAAATGCAATAACACCCGAAAGTCTTTGCTCTGTGCTGCACGCAAGCATTGATGCCATGCGTCCGCCCATCGATTTACCGCCTATAAATAACGGTAAATCTGGCTGCGCCTGACCAAGCACTTGCTCATAATAAGTAAGTAGCTTTGGCGCTCGCTCTGGAGGCCTACGTTTATTAGTTTGTTTAGCAATTTGCATATATTCAAAATCAAATAAACCAACATCAACACCTTGCTCGCTTATTAATTTTGCCATATGTTGCATAAAGTCAGAATCGCTACCGGCACCTGCACCATGCGCAAATATAAACTGTGCAATTGCAGGTTGTGCGGTGCTTTTAAACCATTCAATCATTATTAATACTCATGTTCTTGTTCATGCTCTACTAAGCTCAGCATCCACTCTTTAAACGAAACTATTTTACCAAGCTCTGTTTGCGATTCGCGAAGCACTAAGTAATATGCATTTTTACTTTCTAGACTGTGATTAAACGGAATAACCAAACGCCCTGCATCTATGTCGGGTTTAGCTAATACACTATTACCAATTGCCACACCTTGCCCATGTACTGCAGCTTGTAACACCATTGATGAGTGACTAAATATAGGTCCTTGATTTACCTGAATGTTACGCACGCCTGCAGTTTTCATCCACGTTTTCCAGTTTTTACGTGTGGTATCATGCAATAAAGTGTGATGCGCTAAATCACTAGGTTGATCAAGCGGCTTTAATCCGCTTAATAACATAGGACTACAAAGTGGTACTAAATACTCGGTATGAAGTTTGTACGCTTGTACGCCATTCCAATGACCTCTTCCATAGTAAATAGCAATATCTACGTCATCAGTCAGTGAGTTTTCATCTTGATCTTGTGCTTTTATTCGCACGTCTATCTCTGGGTGTAACTCATTAAACAAACTCAAACGAGGCACTAACCACTGAATAGCAAAACTGGGTGTTAGACTAACCGTTAATGAGCCCTTAGCACCACGGGCTAATAGCTTTTCAGTTGCATCAATAAGCTGAGTAAAAATCTCTTTTATATCTAAAAAATAGCCTTGGCCTTCTTCAGTTAATAATAATGAGCGGTTTTTACGTAAAAACAACTTTAAACCTAAATGCTCTTCAAGTGTTTTTATTTGATGACTTACTGCCGCCTGCGTTACATAGAGCTCTTCTGCAGCCTTAGTAAAACTTAAATGACGCGCAGCCGCTTCAAAGGCTTTTAATGCGTTTAATGGAGGTACCCGTCTTGACATAATAACCAAGCTTAGAATTAGTTTTTCTTATGCGTGAGATTATATACATCATATAAGTTTGTGTATATTAAAGGCATAAAAAAAGCGACCTGAGTCGCTTTTTAATAAACATCATGCTTAATTATAAATCGCTTGCACTTGTATCAAGTGGGGCAAAGCTTTTAATTAAATCATCAACCGCTTTCATTTGCGTTAAGTATCCTTCTAACTTACTAAGCGCTAGCGCACATGGGCCATCGCATTTAGCTTCGTTAGGGTTTGGATGCGCCTCAATAAATAAACCTGCAATACCTAGCGCCATACCGCTACGTGCAAGCTCTGCAGCTTGTGCACGACGACCATCAGCAGAGTCAGCTCGTCCACCAGGGCGTTGTAGCGCATGTGTTGCATCAAAAATAACAGGCGCCATTGCTTTCATGTCATCCATACCCAGCATATCAACCACTAGGTTGTTGTAACCAAAGCTAGAACCACGCTCACAAAGTGCGATGTTATTATTACCCGCTTCATTAAATTTAGTAATGATGTGGCGCATTTCATGCGGCGCTAAAAACTGTGGTTTTTTCACGTTAATAATTGCACCTGTTTTAGCCATCGCCACAACTAAATCTGTTTGACGTGCTAAAAAGGCTGGTAACTGAATTACATCAACAACTTCAGCAACAGGTGCTGCTTGATGCGGTTCATGTACATCAGTAATAAGCGGTATGTTGAAAGTCTTTTTAATCTCTTCAAATATTTTTAAACCTTCTTCCATACCAGGACCACGGTACGAATTGATTGAAGAACGGTTAGCCTTATCAAATGACGCTTTAAATACATAAGGAATATTGAGTTTCGTCGTAACTTCTACGTAATGCTCTGCAACACGCATTGCTAAATCACGAGATTCTAATACGTTAATACCACCAAACAATACAAACGGTTTGTTGTTTGCTAGTTCAATTTCATTAATTTTAATAATTTGGTCTTTCATTTAAATTCCTTACGGTGCAACTGCTTGCATCATTAATCCACAAATATAAGCCATATAAGTACCCACACCATAGCCCAGTACAGCTAACAGGACACCAACAGGCGCAAGCGAAGGGTGAAATGCTGATGCTACAACAGGTGCAGACGCTGCACCGCCCACATTAGCCTGCGAGCCCACAGCCATATAAAATAACGGTGCTTTAATTAGTTTAGCTACTACTAACATTATGCTTGCATGCACTAACATCCAAATGGCACCAACTAAAAATAACCCTGGGTTATTAAAAATAGCGGTTACATTCATATGCAAACCAATCGATGCAACTAAAATATACAAAAAGCTAGAGGCTACTTTTGAAGCGCCAAACGCTTCTATTTGTCTCACTTTAGTAAACGATAAGCCTATGCCAATCGTTGTTGATATAACAATTAGCCAAAAGAATTTACTGTTTAAGCTGTACTCTTTTGCCCACTCATAAGTAGTGCCAAAGTACGGACCTAAAAAGTCAGCACAAAAATGCGCTAAACCGGTTATACCAAATGCAATTGCAAGCAGCGTCATGTAATCGTTAAGAGTAGGAATACGTGCGTGTTCAGCATGATAGGCTTCAACACGTTTTTTTAAATCTTCAATTGCGCTTGTATCAGCACCCGTAGCTGCATCAATCTTTTTATGGTTTGCTGCCATTAACAATAAAACAGCCATCCAAATATTCGCGACTATTACATCTACTGTAATCATTACAGAAAATATATCACCACCAACTTCAAACATCTCTTTCATTGATGCTTGGTTAGCACCACCGCCAATCCAGCTACCCGCAACGGTTGTCATACCGCGCCATACTGCATCGGGCCCATGACCACCAACAATACTTGGATCAAATGCACTCACGACTAAAATAGCTAATGGCCCACCAATAACAATGCCCAATGTACCCACTAAAAACATAATGAGCGCTTTAGGGCCTAAGTTAATAATAGCTTTTAAATCAATACTAATGGTAAGCAGTATTAAACAAGCAGGCAGTAAGTAGCGCGAAGCCACATAATAAACATTGGATTTATTACCATCTACAATACCAAAGGTATTTAATAACGAAGGTAAAAAGTAACACAGTAGTAAAGCAGGTACGTATTTATAAAATCGTTTTAAAGCTGGACGCTCACTGTTTGAGGTTTTAAAAATAAACCCCAAAATAATAGCAAGCAAACCAAGCACAACGGCATCATTTGTAATTAATGCGCTTTGAGTTTCAACCATAATTATTCCTATTCTTAATGGTGCGTTTTATTATTATCTTCTAGTTCTTCTATTTGGTGTTGAATAATCTCTATTGCAGGATCGTCCGGACACTCATCGACAAAAAACTGTAAATCATCACGTGCCATTTTAGGGCAACCGAGCTGATTTAATAAGTAACCTCTGTCGCGTCTCTCATACGGGTCGTCGCCTATTAGCTCCATTAGCATCTCTACACAGGTCAAAGCATGACCAAATTTGTTTTCGCTAATGAAAGACCATTTTTGCTGAGCTAAAAATAGCTTATATACTTCGTCATCAAAAATTAACTCTAAAGGCTCTTGTTCTTGCCCATCATCTTCATCTGCGTTTTCAGGGATGATATACCAGCTTTGTTGCCCGCTGCTTGGCTCAATTATGTAGCCCTCTTCATCACTTATCGCCACATGAACACCAACATCACCCAGCGTAAGACTAAGATTTGCATCAAAGTTAGCTTGTTGTAAAAAGTGACAAAGTATAATTGCAAGCGTTGTTGGTGAGCCACTACGCATAGAAAGCGTATAGCTTAATGTATTTAATTTGTATTCTGGCACTTTTAAGCCTGAGGCACTAAATAGCCAATCGCTGTAAAACATATCTAATAATTTTTCGAAGCGATCGTGCTCATCACTCACTTTTAAACACAGCGCTGAAATTTGCTGTTCAAAGTCAGTTAAAGTTTCATAACATGGTGTTAAATCTATCTGAGGGTCCCATTTTGACTCTGCTTTAATACAGCGGTAAATCGCTGGAGGTGTAAATTCATCGTAAGCATCATCAAGATAAGATTCATCGTGTTCGTCAAACCCGAGGGTAGTCATTAATACTGCAACATTTTAGAAAACGAAGGCGTAGTTTACCTAACTTTAAAGCTATATACCAATATAGAGATGTTTTTGAATATTTTCTGAGAGGGAGTCGTATTTGAGCTTTATAAAACAACTATAAAGCTCAAATAGTCAGGTATTACTTATAGCAAAAAAGCTGATTTAGACGTCGCTAAATAACCTATCGCTAAAATAACAGCAGTGTTAACTAAAACGTAAGCAACTTTAGCCGTCATTTTAGTTTGTCTGGCGCTTTTAGCCCCAATACCAATATATATAACCACTAAAACTATTTTTTCTAATAGCCAAGATTGTTCAAACGGGTTAATTTTAGCCATAAATATAAGCGTAAGTGCAGACACTAATAGCAAAGTATCTATACTATGACTACCAATCATTACCGCTTTATTTTTTGCTAATTTACCACTGCCCATTCGCGAAAATGCGCGAACATAAAATAAAATCACACTCAACATCGCAATTGCCATGTGTGAATGCTTTACTGCTAAATAATCCATATGCCCCTGTACTTCTGTTTTATAAAAATTTAATCAGGAAAACGGTTAAGAACCGCTTCTAACTCATCAAGCTTCTCGTTAAATACTTCAACCAATTTTGGTTCAAAGTGTGTGCCTTTTTGAGCGTTAATTTCATCAACTACGTTTTGCAGTGTCCAAGGTTCTTTATAGCATCGTTTATGGCGAAGTGCATCGTATACATCAGCAAGTGCAACTATACGACCAAATACATTAATTGCGTTTCCGCTTAAACCTTGTGGGTAACCAGAGCCATCCCATTTTTCATGATGCTCTTTTGCAATAATTGCGCCTGCACTAACAATCTCATGCGGCGAGTCTTTTAAAATAGTATAGCCTTTATCAGTATGGGTTTTCATCACTTCCCATTCTTGGGCGTCTAACTTTGCTGGTTTATTTAATACCGCATCAGGAATGCCCACTTTGCCTACATCATGAAGAGGCGACGCCAACCTTACTAAATCAGCATCATGCTTAGATAAGCCATACCCTTGTGCCAATATATGACAAATATGTGCTACACGCTTAACATGATTACCCGTTTCTGTTGAGCGTTGCTCTACCGCTTCACTTAACCTGTAAACAAGCTCTTGTTGCGTTGCTTCTATTTCAGACTGAAGTTGTACATTTTCAAACGCAAGTTGCACGTTTTGAGAAAAAATCTTAATTAAATGGCGCTGAGTATCCGTTAAATCTTTTGGGATCCCCGATATAAACAGCATCGAGTTATGATTATATTCACTACTGCAGTATGCAAATAAGTAATTATCCTTATAAACAATACTTTTTTCGTTGAGCGCTTGATGGCAGGCACTTAACTGCTCTATTTGTAGCACCTCATCAAGCTCCTTCCCTTCACTTTTTTCAAAATCGCCAGTACCAGAACACACAATCAACTTTTTATTATTTTGATCTTCTGGATTCTGTGCAACCAAAGTAGTGGCATACATGGCTTGATCAGCAATACCTAATAAAGATGTTAATTGCTGCATAACGCCTTCAATGAAGTGCTCTATTGAATGCGCAGAAAAAATATCACGAGACGCTATAATTATTTTTTCAAGCCCTTCGCGTGACTGCTCAATCGAAATAATATCGCGATACGAGCGTAGGCTCGACATAATTACAGTAAATAGTTTTTGAGCGGTTAGCTCTGTCTTTGATTTGTAATCGTTAATGTCATAATTAATAATTACTTGGCGCTCAGGAGCCTGTCCAGGCTGCCCTGTTCTTAAAATAATCCGTATATGATTATTTTTAGCCTCTTCACGAATAAACTTCGCAACTTGTAAACCGGCATCATCGGTTTCCATTACCACATCAAGTAGCACAATGGCTGCATCTGGATGCTCTTTTATGAGCTCTTTGGCTTCAGCACCCGAATAAGCACTGATAAATTCTAAGCGTTTATTTTGAAACTCAAAATCACTCAACGCTAGTTTTGTAACAGCATGAACTTCAGGTTCGTCATCAACAATTAATACTTTCCAGGTACCGTGTTCAATCTCATCGATTGTCTCTTCTGGCTCATCTGAAAATAAAAAATCACCCATCATAGTCGAAATTCCTTCATGGCATTATTTAACGCACTAGCAAGCAATTATTATTCTTTAGGGCCACTGTGCAAACGTTACACGGTCATTATTACCGAGGTCTTTCACTGTTTTAATATTAACAAATGCCATTTTTTTAAAAAAATGACGTACAGCTTCACCTTGCTCAAAACCGTGTTCTATTAAAAGATAGCCACTAGATAACAAATAGTCACGTGATTGTGTAATTATTTGTTTAATATCAGACATTCCGCAATCATCGGCCACTAACGCAGACAAAGGCTCAAAGCGCACATCGCCCTGATTCAAGTGTATATCACTGCTTTCAATATAAGGGGGATTGGTGACAATTAGGTTAAACTTTTCGCCATGTAACTCGCTAAACCAATTACTTTGCTTAACGCGCACGTTATTAATTGCCAGTCGCTGCTGATTACGTGTAGCAAGTGCAACTGCATCGCTTACTCTATCTACTGCAATAATTTGCCAGTTAGGCATTTCACTACCAAGGGCCAGTGCGATTGCACCAGTACCCGTGCCTAAATCAAGCACTTTAGATGTAGCAGGTACAGCCACTTCAAGTGCTTGCTCTACTAATGTTTCAGTATCTGGTCGAGGTATTAAAGTTGTTGCATTAACTTCAAGCGATAAGCTCCAAAATTCACGTTGCCCCGTAATATGTGCAACAGGTTCACCGTTTAAACGTCTTTGGCAAAAGTTATCAAATTGCTGTTGTTGCTCAGCGTTAAGCTCATGCTCTGGCCAAGTAAAAAGGTAACTGTGAGGTTTTTGAAGAATATGTAAAAGTAAAACTTGTGCATCTAATTTAGCACTTTCGCTGCTAGGTGCTAATAAATTAGCGCCTGCAGCAATTGCTTGTTCAAGAGTTTGGCTCACGATTACTCGTCGCCCATAGCCGCTAATAAGTCAGCTTGATGTTCTTGCATTAATGGGTCAATAACGCAGCTTAAATCACCCGCTACCACTTCATTCAAACGATAAAGTGTTAAGTTAATACGGTGATCGGTAATACGACCTTGTGGGTAGTTATAAGTACGGATACGTTCAGAACGATCGCCACTACCTACTAAATCACGACGTTCAGATGCTTCTGCCGCATGGCGCTTTTCATCTTCAGCCTGTTGTAAACGTGCTGCAAGTACTGACATCGCTTTAGCACGGTTTTTATGCTGTGAACGTTGATCCTGACACTCAACCACAACACCGGTAGGTATATGTGTAAGTCGAATAGCAGAATCTGTTTTATTAACGTGCTGACCACCTGCGCCTGATGCACGAAATGTATCAACTTTTAAATCTGCGGTATTAATTTGTATCGCTTCTGCCTCTGGTACTTCCGCCATTACCGCAACAGTACACGCAGAGGTATGAACTCGCCCTTGTGACTCAGTTTCTGGCACACGTTGTACGCGGTGTACACCTGATTCAAACTTTAATTGACCGTAAACGCCTTCGCCACTAATATTTGCAATAACTTCTTTGTAACCACCGTGCTCACCTTCATTGGTGCTCACAACTTCTACTTTCCATTTTTTAGTTTCTGCATAGCGGCTGTACATACGGAATAAGTCGCCAGCAAAAATAGCCGCTTCATCACCGCCTGTTCCAGCGCGTACTTCAACAAACACGTTGTTATTATCTCGCGGATCTTTTGGCAACATTAATACTTGAATTTGATCTTCAATTGCCAAAATTTGTGCTTTAGCTTCTTTATATTCTTCTTGCGCCATTTCACGCATTTCAGGGTCAGAATCTTTAAGCATTTCTTCTGCACTGGCTAAATCATCTTGCGTTTCTTTGTAAGTTAAAAACGTTTTTACAATCTCTTCAAGCTCAGAGTATTCTTTTGAAAGCCCACGAAAACGATTTTGATCACTAATGACCGACGGGTCGCTTAGTAGCGCTTGTACTTCTTCGTAACGCTCTACTAAGGTTTCTAATTTATTATAAACAGACTCTTTCATTTAACGGTTATTCCTGATCAATACCTAACATTTTTTTCAACTGGTTTAGCTGCGCCACTTCACCTTTTTTCGCTGCGTCTTGTATTGCACGGGTAGGCGCGTGCATTAAGCGATTGGTTAATTTATTGGCGAGCTCTAATATAATTTTTTCTGCATCTTTACCTGTATTTAGCTGACTAACAGCACGCTCTACAAGTTCTGACTTAATTGTTTGTACATCATTTCGATAATGGCGGATTAAATCTACCGAATCGAGTGAGCGCATCCACATTGCAAATTCTTTGGTGCGTTCAGTAATAATTATTTGCGCTTGCTGTGCAGCTTGCTCACGCGCTGCCATATTCTCGCTTACAATGGTTTGTAAGTCATCAACGGAATATAAATAGGCAGCATCTAGCTCACCTACTTGGCTTTCTATGTCGCGCGGAACCGCAATATCTATAAATAGCATAGGCTTGTGACGGCGCTGCTTAAGCGCTTGCTCAACCACCCCTTTACCAATAATAGGTAAAGTACTGGCGGTAGAACTAATGACTATATCGGCTTCATGTAAACGTTCTGGTAACTGTGCAAGTGCG
Organism: Pseudoalteromonas sp. SWXJZ10B; assembly: GCF_015864475.1. NCBI lineage: Bacteria > Pseudomonadati > Pseudomonadota > Gammaproteobacteria > Alteromonadales > Pseudoalteromonadaceae > Pseudoalteromonas > Pseudoalteromonas sp. SWXJZ10B. Next base: position 69,049 of record NZ_JADYXD010000012.1, on the reverse strand, counting down.
ATAACATCTGCAGACACTTCATCAGCAAGGCTGCGAGCACGTTCAATTGTTCTATTAGCTACCGTTATTTTTTTAGGCTCATTTTGATATAAATGTTTAGCAACCAGTTCAATGGTTTCACCAGCACCAATCAATAACACATTGGTTTGATCAAGCTTGCCATAAATATGTTTTGCTAAATTAACAGCCGCAAATGCAACCGACACGGCACTTGCGCCTATATTTGTTTCAGTGCGAACTTGCTTCGCTACCGAAAAGGTTTTTTGAAACAACCTATCAAAAGTAACCCCTATTGCATCGTGGGTTTTAGCACTAAAAAACGATTGCTTTATTTGCCCTAAAATTTGCGGCTCGCCTAACACCAAAGAATCCAACCCACACGCTACGCGCATTAAGTGGTTAATGGCGTCATTACCTTCATGGCAGTATATATTGCTGCTCAGTTCATGTTCATCCAAACCATGGAAACTGGCAAGCCACGTTAACAGTGTTTGGGAATTTTGCTGAGCGAGGCTACAATAGATCTCGGTTCGATTACAGGTAGACACAATAACCGCTTCATTAAAGTCGGCATGGCCGCTTAATTGTTGCAACGCCTCTGAAATTTGCTCAGGCGAAAAGGCCACTTTTTCACGTAATTCTACGGATGCGGTTTTGTGATTTATACCTAGTGCTATTATGGTCATATTTGCCAAATATTGCTGAGCCCTACTTCAAAGGCGGTAATTTTACCAAAAATCAGCGGAATATGGAAAGTAAGGAACAACATTTGATTCGACAATATTTGATTTTATTCATGTTTTTTTTGTTTTTAGGTGGCTGTGCTCATCAAATTGATACAAAAACAACACTTTATGATGATTGGAAACCACGTTTAGCTGCTCAAAAAACTTGGCAGGTCGAGGGTAAACTCGCGTTTATTAGCCCACAAGAGCGTCAATCTGCAAACTTAAATTGGCAGCAAACAACAAATTCCAATAATTTAATACTGACTACCTTTATTGGTACGCGTATTTTGTCGCTTAAACAAACAGCAAACGGTGCTGAATTAGAATTTGACGGCGATGAGTACTTTGATACTAACGCTTCAGAGCTTTTAAAGCGCTTAACGGGTTTTACACTCCCTGTTGATAATGCCGATAATTGGCTTAAAGGGACTATTGATGACCAAAGTTTAGTTGTTGATGAGTTAGGCCGCGCAAAGCAAGTATTATGGTTTGATAATACAGGCAAAAAATGGCAAATAGATTACGGCACTTACGTACAAAACGCAGGTTACTGGTTACCAACTAAACTGACGCTAAAGCATCAACAAATAAAAATTAAGATTCAACTCTACGATTGGCAATTTAAATAAACATGAATAACAAAACCTCTTTTTCCCTTATTGCTCCGGCAAAACTCAATTTATTTTTACATATAAATGCTCGCCGAGAAGATGGCTATCATGAACTAGAAACCTTATTTACTTTTTTAAATTTTGGTGATGAATTGCATTTTGAGCTAACAACAGACGGTGGTATTTCTGTCGGGGGTGATACTAAAGACATACCCCTAAATGATAATCTCATCTATAAAGCGGCTTTATTATTACAAACACACTGTAAAACCTCTTTAGGTGTAAAAATAAATTTAATTAAACGCTTACCGATGGGCGGAGGTGTTGGAGGTGGTTCATCCGACGCCGCAAGTACTTTATTAGCGCTAAATAAATTATGGAAATTAGAACTAAATTTAGAAATTCTAGCCCAATTAGGACTTAAATTAGGGGCTGATGTTCCGGTGTTCATACAAGGGCAAAGCGCCATAGCGCATGGTATTGGTGAGAAATTACACCAGGTAAAACTTGAACAAAAATGGTACTGCGTTGTACACCCAAACCAACATGTAAGTACTGCAAAAATATTTACACATCCAGATTTAAAACGCGACACACCAAAAATAATAGGCGATTGGAAACACCATACTTTAACCAACGATTGTGAGCCTTTAGTTAAAAAGCTTTGCCCCGAGGTTGAAAAAACCCTCCAGTGGTTGCTAAAATACGCACCGTCGAAGATGACCGGAACAGGTTCATGTTGTTTTGTCGAATTTGCTAGTCAAGTTCAAGCACAAGATGTACTTGAAAATCTCCCCCATACTTGGCAGGGTTTTGTGGCTTCAAGCGCAAATGTCTCACCTGCTCATACGGAGTTAACCGCCATATTCGATCAATGAAGTAACGTACAAGTAATCATAAGTTAACTCGCAGTGGTATTTATCATTGCCCGTTAGTCCAAATATTCAGTGCCTGAGGAACCCTACCGTGCCTGACATGAAGCTCTTCGCTGGTAACGCAACACCTGAGTTAGCTCAAAAAGTTGCAAAACGTTTATATATTGAATTAGGCGATGCTGTTGTTGGCCGTTTTAGCGACGGTGAGATCAGTGTTCAAATAAATGAAAATGTTCGTGGCTCGGACGTTTTTATCTTGCAATCAACCTGTGCCCCTACAAACGATAACCTAATGGAACTTATCGTTATGGTTGATGCTCTACGTCGTGCATCTGCAGGTCGTATTACTGCCGTCATTCCTTATTTTGGTTATGCGCGCCAAGACCGTCGTGTACGTTCTGCCCGTGTTCCAATTACCGCTAAAGTTGTTGCCGATTTCTTATCAAGCGTTGGTGTTGACCGTGTTCTTACGGTTGATTTACACGCTGAACAAATCCAAGGCTTCTTTGATGTACCAGTAGACAACGTATTTGGCAGCCCTGTATTACTTGAAGATATGAAAGAACGCGACTTTGAAGACGTCGTTGTTGTATCTCCAGATATTGGTGGTGTTGTACGCGCACGTGCAATTGCAAAACTACTAAACGATACCGATTTAGCAATCATTGATAAACGTCGCCCTCAAGCAAACGTTTCTCAAGTAATGCACATTATTGGTGACGTTGAAGGTCGTGATTGTATTATCGTAGATGATATGATTGATACCGGTGGTACGTTATGTAAAGCCGCAGAAGCACTTAAAGAACATGGCGCTAAACGCGTATTTGCATACGCAACGCACCCTATTCTTTCAGGTAAAGCAGCAGAAAACTTACGTGACTCGATGATTGACGAAGTAATTGTAACTGACTCAATTCCGCTATCTGACGAGCTTAAAGCCCTTGATAAAATTAAGGTACTTACGCTTGCTGACATGTTAGCAGAGACTATTCGTCGTATTAGTAACGAAGAATCTATCTCAGCGATGTTTGAACACTAAAATTAAACATTCCTGAGTATAAAAGCGCCTTTTGGCGCTTTTTTTGTAAGCGATGTTTATTTTGTCTGGGCGTGGTGGTATGATAGCGCGCCTTTTGGCTAGGGACCTTGGTCGCAAAGGCCCTACACATTTTAATAACTGGAGACATCATGTCTAACAAAACTTATACATATAACGCTGAACTTCGCGTAGAAACTGGTACTGGTGCGAGCCGCCGCCTACGTCGCGAAGACAAAGTTCCTGCAATCCTTTACGGAGCTGACAAAGAAGCTTTATCTCTTACTTTTGCTCATAAAGATATGATCAAAGCACAAGAAGACGAAGGTTTTTACACGCATATCCTTACGCTTAACGTAGATGGCGAAGCTGTTGAAGTAATCTTAAAAGATATCCAACGTCACCCATTCAAGCCTAAGCTTACTCACCTTGATTTCCAACGTGTAGATGCTACTCATAAATTTCAAACTAAAGTTCCTCTTCACTTCATCGGTGAAGATATTGTAACTAAAGCTGGCGCAACTGTTGTTCACCAGTTAACTGAAGTTGAAATTACGTGTCTTCCAAAAGCACTTCCAGAATTCATTGAAGTAGATGTTTCTAAGTTTGTTGTTGGCGATTCTGTTCATATTTCTGACCTTACTTTCCCTAAAGGCGTTAGCTCTGTAGATTTAGGTAAAGGCGAAGGCCATGATCAGTCTATCCTGACTATCAAAGCAAACAAAGCAGCTCCAGTTGAAGACGACGCTGCAGCAGCAGAATAATTTTTAAGGTCTCGCAACCTTGAATTCTATTCAAATGCTTGTGGGCCTGGCTAATCCAGGCCCCGAATACGCAAACACACGCCACAATGCAGGTGCTTGGTTCATCGAGCAAATCGCTGCACGCTACAACTGCACCCTAAAATACGATCCTAAATATCACGGCCTTACAGGCAAAGTGATCATTCAAGGCCAAGAATTCAAATTATTGATCCCCACTACTTACATGAATTTAAGTGGTAAAGCGGTCGGTAGTTTAGCTAATTTTTTCAAAATCCCTGTCGAGGACATTTTAGTTGCCCATGACGAATTGGATTTAGACCCAGGCGTTGCCAAGTTAAAAAAAGGCGGCGGGCATGGCGGTCATAATGGTTTAAAAGACATTATTGCAAAAATGGCAAATCAAAAAGACTTTATGCGCTTGCGCATTGGTGTAGGTCATCCGGGGCATCGTGAAATGGTTACTGGTTGGGTGCTTGGAAAAGCGGTCAAAGCAGACCAAGAAAAAATGGATGCTGCTGTTGATGAAGCAGTTCGTTGCATGGAAATACTTGCAAAAGATGGTGTGTTAAAAGCACAAAACAGACTACATTCGTTTAAACCCTAGTAACTTGGGTCCAAGTACACCGTTTAAACGAATTCTAAACAAGGTATCTTACTATGGGTTTTAAATGTGGCATCGTTGGCTTGCCTAACGTTGGTAAATCAACGCTTTTCAATGCACTAACTAAAGCGGGTATTGAAGCCGCTAACTTTCCTTTTTGTACCATTGAGCCTAATACAGGTGTGGTACCTGTGCCAGATCCTCGTCTAGACGAACTTGCTAAAATAGTTAATCCTCAACGAGTTCTTACCACCAGTATGGAATTTGTAGACATTGCTGGCTTAGTAAAAGGCGCATCTAAAGGTGAAGGCCTTGGTAACCAGTTTTTAGCTAACATTCGTGAAACCGATGCAATTGGCCACGTAGTTCGCTGTTTTGAAGATGAAAACATCATCCACGTAGCAGGCACTATTGACCCTGCTGACGATATTGACGTAATCAACACTGAGTTAGTACTTGCTGATATGGATAGCGCTGAAAAAGCCCTTTTCCGTAATTCAAAAAAAGCAAAAGGTGGCGATAAAGACGCTAAAGAGCAAAATGCTGTACTTGAAAAAGTAAAAGTGCATCTTGACGAAGGCTTAACTTTACGTGGTCTAGCACTAACTAAAGAAGAAAAAGCAGCAATCAGCTCTATTAACTTCTTAACGATTAAACCAACAATGTATATTGCAAACGTTGCTGAAGATGGTTTTGAAAATAACCCATACCTTGACCGCGTACGCGCTATTGCCGCAGCTGAAGATGCGATTGTTGTTCCTGTATGTGCCGCTATCGAGTCTGAGCTTTCAGAACTAGATGACGAAGACAAGCTAGAGTTTATGGCTGATCTTGGTCTAGAAGAGCCAGGTCTTAACCTTGTTATTCGTGGTGGTTATGAATTACTACAATTACAAACTTATTTCACAGCTGGCGTAAAAGAAGTACGCGCATGGACAATCCCTGTAGGTGCAACAGCACCACAAGCAGCGGGTAAAATCCATACCGACTTCGAGCGTGGCTTTATCCGTGCGCAAACTATTGCTTTTGACGACTTTGTTGCCTTTAAAGGTGAGAGTGGCGCAAAAGAAGCAGGTAAGATGCGTCAAGAAGGTAAAGAGTACATTGTTAAAGATGGCGATGTAATGAACTTCTTGTTCAACGTATAAGTACAAATTAAACCAATTTCACTTGGTAATAATTTTTAAAGGCTCGTTTTTACGAGCCTTTTTTGTATTTAAGCATTATAAAAATAATAATTAGCCTCAACTAGTCTATCTTTGTAATATCGCTTAATTAAAGAAGTACAGGGTTAATTAAGATTCCGCGCCTTAAAGGCAGCTAAAAAAACAGCATTTTTATTAAATTTTAGCCTGTTAGCTTAATTTTCCTGCAAACAAACACAGTTAAGTGTTTTTTTGCAAAAAAGGTGTTGACGAATTTGGGTCATATCAGCATAATACGCCCCGCACTCAGCGATGAAGTGCTAACAAAAAAAGATGGCTAAGTAGCTCAGCTGGTTAGAGCACATCACTCATAATGATGGGGTCACAGGTTCAAATCCCGTCTTAGCCACCATTATTTTTTTGTTGCTCAATGAAGAGTTTAAAATAACTACCTGTACTTTATTGTACAAATGATGCGGGAGTGGCGGAATTGGTAGACGCGCTGGATTTAGGTTCCAGTATCTTAGGATGTGAGAGTTCAAGTCTCTCTTTCCGCACCATAATTCTTGATAAGAATTAAAACTATCANAATTCTTTGGTGGGATATCGCCAAGCGGTAAGGCACCAGGTTTTGATCCTGGCATTCCCAGGTTCAAATCCTGGTATCCCAGCCAACTTCTTCTACCAAGGAAAGTTGGATAAAAGAATTGCTCTAGCTTAGAGTTTAAATTAGCAACTTAGTGATGCGGGAGTGGCGGAATTGGTAGACGCGCTGGATTTAGGTTCCAGTAACTTAGGTTGTGAGAGTTCAAGTCTCTCCTTCCGCACCATGTTCTTATAAGAACTAAAACTATAAATTCTTTGTTGGGATATCGCCAAGCGGTAAGGCACCAGGTTTTGATCCTGGCATTCCCAGGTTCAAATCCTGGTATCCCAGCCAATTTGATTCCCCTGTCTAAAACTTCTCAATACTCATTAAATTCAACTTACTTTTTCTGCACTTAAATAAACATTTATAAATTCATCTATATTTATTGGTTTGCTATATAAATACCCTTGTAAATAATCACAGTTAAGACTCAACAACGCCTGTTCTACCTCTTTAGTTTCTATTCCTTCAGCAACTACATCGCAATTTAATCGACTCGCTAAAAACAATGTAGATTCTACAATGGCGTAATCAGGTGAGTTAGTAAGCATATCTTTGACAAACGACTGATCAATTTTTATTTGATTAATTGGCAGCTCTCTTAATAACGACAGTGACGAAAAGCCAGTACCAAAGTCATCAACACTAAATTTAAACCCGCGCATACTCAACTGTTGCATCATTTTTCTAGCAGCCGGTATATTTGTCATCATTGCACCTTCTGTAATTTCAAAAATTAACGAGTCGCTTAATGTAGGGTCGGTTGCGAGTAAACTAATTATAAAATCGTAAAACTCGCTGCTTTCAATATCTTTCGTTGATAAATTGACATGTATAGTACCGGTGAAACCAAATAGCTTGAGCTTTCTAATATGATTAACGGCTTCTTGTACAACCCATTTCGATAAAGGAAAAATAAGCCCTGTACGCTCAGCTACGGTTATAAACTTTTCTGGACTAATAAAGCTACCATCATCTTGCGGCCATCGGATAAGCGCTTCTAGGCCATGTAATTGCAGATCTTTAGAGTCCATTATGGGTTGTAAATAAAGCTCAAACTCATCTTTATGTAATGCCACTTTAATTTTGGCTGATAAATCAAAAAAGTCCTCAGCTCGTTTACCTATTGCAGATGAGTAATTTACCAAAGGTTGAAATGTTTTTTTAGCTTCATGCAGTGCCAAGTCAGCTTTTTTTAATAGCTGATCGGGCAATCGGCTATCATCAGGAAAACGGCTTACGCCTATACTTAATTGTATTTTAACCATTTGCTCATTCGTACAAAACGGACTTTTGACGGCTGAGTTTATAATGTTTACACAATAATTCATGCTTTCATCTGTATCGGTATGCAATAAAAAAGCAAACTCATCGCCACCTATTCGATATAACTTAGCAATGCCGCATAATTCTTTATTTAGTTTATTGGCAAATGCAGCCAAGAGTTGGTCACCACACTGATGCCCAAACGCATCATTAATTTGTTTAAAGTTATTTAAGTCGATATAAAATAGTGAAAATGGGGAAGGATATTCAACTTGTTTACTTAAAGATTTAAAAAATTTATCGCGGTTAGGTAGAGTTGTTAAGTTATCGTGCTCAGTTTGATATTTTTGATACTGCGTTGCTTGCTCTATTTTAAGAATACTTTTTAAGCTCAGTTTAATAACTAAAAAAACAAACCCACCACCGCCAAGTAACAACATAGCCACCATATTCATAACGACGGGTGCAATGTCGTGGTTTGAAAAATAATAGAGTATCCACCAATACCCTATAATAAAAAAAATAATAGCGCATAGCAGTACACTCCATGCTCTTTGCGATGTTTTTTTGCAAACTTTAACGGTTGTTTTTAAGCTAGCAACAAGCAGTAGCGCACCTAAAATAATTATTACTGTAAAAAAATTATCCACACACAGGCTCTTTAAAGTTATTAAATTGCGATTTAGTGATGTAACACCAGTTAAATTAAAACCGTGTTCAATATAGCCGAGTCACTATTTGCTGACTTAAAAACAGACATAAAAAAAGGCTCATAAATGAGCCTTTCTAATATCTACTTTAAATTTAGCCTAAATCACCACTAATTGCGTATTTTAAAACCCAGTTTTTTATTGGCCCCGTATTATTAGCCATTTTTAAAAACTGGCTGCGTGCCCATTTAAGTGGCGTAATTTGATTAGAAAACCCAAAGTAACACGCGTCCATCATGCTCATCATTAATAAATTAGCCCTGCGGCGAGCTCGCTCGTATTCTTTAAGTTTTAGTGGGCAACCTATATCTCCTGCTTCGTTTAAAACCTCAGCAAGTGCCACTACGTCCTGAAAACCTAAATTAACGCCCTGCCCTGCAAGTGGGTTAATTGTATGTGCAGCGTCGCCCACTAAAACCAAGCGCCCTTGCGAATAATTATTAGCGTGTTGGCGAGTAAGCGGAAATACTGCATGGGTTTGTACTTCAAAGTCTCCAGCAAGTTCTGGGAATTTATTCAGTATGTGCGTTTTTAACTGAGTTGGGCTTAGCCCTTTAAATGCTTGCAATGTATTTGCATCGTCGTACCAAATTAAATTAGCGTACGGTGCCTGCATTGGTAAAAATGCTAACGGCCCACTTGGTGTAAACTGTTGCCATGTTTTAATTTGTTGCGGTGCATCGAGTTTAATTAATACCCCCATGCAATGCTGTTGGTACTGCCAACCCGTAATACCAATATTAGCTTTAGCACGCAGCTGCGATTGCCCACCATCGGCGGCAATTACTAAATCAGCTGTATAGGTTTGATCACCATACACAAGCGTAATTAAATCATCCGTTTGCTCTATTTTAGTTACCGGCAATGATTGCTCAATAACCTCAATCTTATAATGCCCAAATTGCTGCCACAAACTTGCTTGAATTAAACTATTTTCAATCAAGTGGCCTAAATGTGTCGTGTTTATGTCGGCGCAATCAAATAATAAATTGTCACCACCGCGCTCAAAAGCCTCTAATTGTTGATAAGGTGCTATGCGGTTTTGCCTTAAAAGAGGCATTGCCCCTAATTCATCAAGTAAATTTTCTGAAAAACGATTAATAGCAGACACTCTAATATCCACCTTATCGCTACTAAGAATGTGCGATGGGTCTATTAGGTGTTTTTCAATTATGCGCACGCCAAAGCCTTGCTGAGCCAGCTTTATCGCCATAGCCGCGCCAACCATGCCCCCCCCAACCACTATCACATTATTTTTGGTCATGTTTTTCATCATTTTATTATTACTTGAGTCTGTTTTGATTGTATCAAAATTAATTTGTTTTATACCAGAGGATATCCCTAACAGCACATTAAACTCGCCCTGTATTGATTTGAGATCACAAACATGAAAACTATACTTGGATCTGGGCGGGTATCCAGCTAAAATACGCCTCCTTTAAGTGAGCATGCTTGCTCCTTAATCCTGTTTCTAGCACATTTTTGTGCCACTATCGAATTGAACACGAGGCAATATTTCAATGAGCAAAAAGCTGCATATTAAAACCTGGGGTTGTCAGATGAACGAATACGACTCTCAGAAAATGGCTGAACTTTTAGATGCCACCAACGGCTACCAGCTAACTGATGATGCAACAGATGCCGACGTAATCTTACTTAACACCTGTTCAATTCGTGAAAAAGCACAAGAAAAAGTATTTCACCAGTTAGGTCGTTGGAAATTGTTAAAAGACGACAAGCCAGACTTAATAATTGGTGTAGGTGGTTGTGTTGCCTCACAAGAAGGTGACTCTATTCGCCAACGCGCACCATTTGTAGATGTTATTTTTGGCCCGCAAACATTGCATCGTTTACCAGAAATGATTAAACAAGTGCAAGGCAACAAAGGCTCATCGGTTGTTGATATTTCATTCCCAGAGATTGAAAAGTTTGACCGCCTGCCAGAGCCAAAAGCGGATGGCCCATCTGCGTTTGTATCAATTATGGAAGGCTGTTCTAAATACTGTACTTTTTGTGTTGTACCGTATACTCGCGGCGAAGAAGTTAGCCGCCCAGTAGATGACGTACTACTTGAAATTGCACAGCTTGCTGAGCAAAACGTACGTGAAGTAAACCTACTAGGCCAAAACGTAAACGCATACCGCGGCGACACACACGATGGCGAAATATGTTATTTCTCAGATTTAATTCGTCTTATTGCCGCTATTGATGGTATTGACCGTATTCGTTACACCACATCGCACCCGGTAGAATTTACGCCTGATATAATCGACGTTTACGCTGATGTACCAGAGCTTGTAGATCACTTACACCTACCAGTACAAAGTGGTTCAGACCGTATATTAAACCTAATGAAACGTGGCCATACGGCAATTGAATACAAATCGACAATTCGTAAGTTACGCAAAATTCGTCCTAACTTAAGCATGTCGTCAGATTTCATTATTGGTTTCCCAGGCGAAAGTAAAGAAGACTTTGAAGCGACCATGAAGCTTATTAGCGACATTGGTTTTGATATGAGCTTTAGCTTTATTTACAGTGCACGCCCAGGTACGCCAGCGGCAGATTTGCCAGATGACGTAACAGAGCAAGAGAAAAAAGAACGCTTATACTTACTACAAAACCGTATTACACAAATGGCGCAGCAAATTAGCCGTCAAATGTTCGATACAGAGCAACGTATACTTGTTGAAGGTCCTTCTAAAAAGAACCCAATGGAATTACGTGGCCGTACCGAAAATAACCGTGTAGTAAATTTTGTTGGCCCGCACACAGTGATCGGACAGTTTGTTGACGTACGTATTACCGAAGCACTACCTAATTCTTTACGTGGTGACTTAATTCGTACAGAATCAGAAATGAACTTACGACGTGAAATCGCTCCTTCAGCTATTTTAACTAAAGCTGCAGCTGCAGAGCCAAAACCAGACACTGTTAACGAAATTGGCGTAGCTACTTTCGTTCCTTAGTCACACTATTAGCGCCAGTTAACGCTGGCGCAGTACTATAGGAAGCAATTTTGAGTAATCAGTTAAAAACATTAGAGATTTATTTAGAACCTGCCGATAACAAACGCCTTTCTTCTTTATGTGGCCCGTTTGACGAAAACATCAAACAAATTGAACGCCACCTGGCTGTTGAAATAATTCACCGTGACAACTTTTTTAAAGTAACCGGTAAACTACACAACTGCGCCGGCGCTGTAGAAATCTTAAAAAACCTTTATGTTGATACTCAGCCAGTGCGTGGTGTGTTAGGCGAAATAGAACCCGACGCCGTTCATTTAGCTATTACCGAATCAAAAGCCCTAGAGCAAGACGCATCAAGCAGCGCTTATGGCAAAGATATGGTGATTAAAACGCGCCGTGGTGTAATTAAACCACGTAACGATAACCAAGGTGTTTATGTGGCTAATATTTTACACCACGACATTACCTTTGGTATTGGCCCTGCTGGTACTGGTAAAACCTACCTTGCTGTTGCTGCCGCCGTTGACGCCCTTGAGCGCCAAGAAATACGCCGTATATTACTAACGCGCCCTGCTGTAGAAGCCGGCGAAAAGCTTGGTTTTTTACCTGGCGATTTAAGTCAAAAAATAGACCCATACCTGCGTCCTCTTTACGACGCGCTTTTTGAAATGCTAGGTTTTGAAAAAGTAGAAAAGCTCATCGAAAAAAATATCATTGAAGTCGCCCCGCTTGCTTACATGCGCGGACGTACTTTAAACGATGCCTTTATTATTTTAGATGAAAGCCAAAATACCACCGCCGAGCAAATGAAAATGTTTTTAACCCGCATAGGATTTAACTCAAAAGCGGTTATTACAGGTGATATTACACAGGTTGATTTACCACGTGGTACACGTTCAGGCCTTCGCCATGCAATGGAAGTACTTGATGGCGTAAACGAAATTAGCTTTAACTACTTTAAAGCCCAAGACGTAGTACGCCACCCTGTTGTAGCACGCATTGTTGAAGCCTACGAGCGTAATGATGAAAGCGAGCGACTAAAGCGCATTGAAAAGCAAAATGCAAAAGACGCACTTGCTGCTCTTCAACAGCCTACTACTAAAGAGTAATACTTTGACAACCGAACTTGATTTACAAATAGCGTGTGAGTTTGACAACCTCCCAAGCGAAGAGCAATTTGCACTGTGGGCCGACAAAGCCCTTAGCCAATATCGTGATGAGTCAGAGCTCAGTATTGTTATTAGCGACGAAGCGCAATCGCAACAGCTTAATAACGACTATCGTGGTAAAAATAAACCGACCAACGTACTGTCGTTCGAATTTGAAGCACCACCAGGAATAGATATTCCCTTGGTTGGTGATTTAATTATTTGCCCAGCCATTGTATTAGCTGAAGCAATTGAGCAAGAGAAGTCATTTCATGACCACTTTGCCCACATGGTTATTCACGGATGCTTGCATTTGCTTGGATTTGACCATATAAAGAGTGACGATGCTTTAGAGATGGAAAGCATAGAAAAGCAATTACTTGCAGAGCTGAACATAGCAGACCCATACCGGGACGATATTTAAATTAACGGAGCAATTAGACGCAATGAGCGACGGTAACTCGCAATCTAGCCAGGGTTCTTCTGGCAAAACGTGGTTGGGCAGAATAGCTCAAATGTTGCAAGGGGAACCCCAGAATAGAGAAGAGCTGGTCGAAGTTATTGCCGATGCGCAAGAACGAGACGTAATCGATCCAGAAACAAAAGAGATGATAGAAGGTGTGCTTGGCGTGTCAGAGCTTAAAGTGCGAGACATAATGGTTCCGCGCTCACAAATGATCACTCTTGAGATCGACAAGCCGCTTGAAGAGCTAATTCCAATGATGGTTGACTCAACTCACTCACGCTTTCCGGTGGTGATTGAAGATAAAGATCATGTAGAAGGTTTTTTGCTCGCTAAAGATTTATTACCACTGATCTTAAATAAAGACGAGCACTTACCATCAATACGCGATTATTTACGCCCAGCAATGGTAGTACCTGAAAGCAAACGTGTTGATACACTGCTAAACGAATTTCGTCAGCAACGCTACCATATGGCTGTTGTTATTGACGAATACGGCGGCGTATCGGGCTTAGTAACGATTGAAGATATTCTTGAAATAATTGTTGGCGAAATCGAAGATGAGCACGACGAAGAAGAAGAACATCAAGATATTCGTCGACTTGCTAAACATGTTCACGTAGTGCAAGCACTCACACCTGTAGATGACTTTAACGAGCATTTTAAAACAGGTTACAGCACAGACGAAGCCGATACTATTGGTGGAACTGTACTGCACGCATTTGGCCACATGCCAAGCCGTGGTGAAACGATTGACATAGAAGGTTACCAATTTAAAGTAACCAACGCCGACAATCGTCGTATTTTGCAACTGCAAGTCACCGTTCCTAAGGATGATGATAACGACAGTGAAGAAACTGCTAACTAGACTTACCCTATTAGCAAAAGATAAAAAAGCATGGCTCGCACTGGTTGCGGGCCTTGTTTTAACTTTTGGCTATGCCCCCTTTAAAATTTGGCCCATTGTATTTATTAGCCTTGGAGCCATAATTTTTTGCATTAACCCTAATAATACCGGTAAAGCACACGCAAAAACCGCTGCTAAATATGGCTTTATATTTGGTCTAGGTTGGTTTGGTGCAGGTATAAGCTGGGTCCATGTTTCTATTGCCACCTTTGGCGGAATGCCGCTTATAGCGTCGCTCTCGTTAATGGCATTTTTGTGCGCCTACTTAGCGTTATTTCCAGCCCTTGCCTTTTGGGCAACCACACGCTTTGCCACTGGCCCTAAAAGCTTTGGTGCATTACTCATTGCTTGCTTTGCAATTAGTGAGTATTTACGCGGAACAGTACTTACTGGTTTTCCGTGGTTAAGTTTTGGCTACACACAAACCGACGGACCACTCAGGCTGCTTGCCCCTTATATTGGCGAGTTTGGCTTAACTCTCGTATGCATCGCAATTGGTTTTGCACTTTATCGCTTAACCCAAAAAGATTTTAAAACCCCGGCGGTTACTGCGACAGCTGTTGCGCTCATTTTTACAGGCGCAAGTACCACAGGCAGTATTCATTACACAGATAAAAACATGTCGGTATTACTCGTTCAAGGGAACATACAACAACACCTGCGCTTTGAGCCAAGTGAGTTTTGGACCACCATGAGTAAATACCAAGACATGACGCGCCCTCATTGGGATGCCGACTTAATAGTATGGCCAGAAGCCGCCGTGCCCGAAATAGAAATGCTTGCTGATTCCTACCTAGCCAATTTAGACAGTGCAGCCTCGTTTAATAAAACCGCCCTTGTAACCGGTATTGTTGACTATCAACGCGACACTAAAAACATATTTAACACACTTATTGTGGTCGGTAATAAAGAACGCGGCGACGAGCACGGGCATTACCATTACCTAGATAAAAACCGCTATCAAAAACACCAGCTACTACCTATTGGCGAATTTGTACCGTTTCAAGACTTTTTGCGCCCTATTGCCCCGTTATTCGATTTACCTATGTCGTCGTTTACGCGTGGCGACAGGGTGCAAAACAACTTACGCGCCAATGGCTTTAACTTACTACCCGCTATTTGCTACGAAATAGTATTTGCCGATTTAGTACGCGGTAATTACAAAAGCGATTCCGACCTACTATTTACTGTAAGTAACGATGCCTGGTTTGGCGACTCCATTGGGCCTTTGCAACATATGCAAATAGCCCGTATGCGCGCGCTCGAACTACAACGCCCTCTAGTGCGTGTTACTAACAATGGTGTAAGCGCCGTATACGACCCTATAAGCCACACACAACAAACCATGCCTCAGTTTGAAGCTACTACATTAAAAGCCGATATTAAGCTTATAAAAGGCGACAGCGTGTACAGCCAATACGGAAACATGTTTGTGTGGGGATTTGTGTTGTTGTTGGGAGTTATAGGTATTGCTAGAAGACGTAAGCCGTAAGCCGTAAGCCAGTTTATTCGTAGGTTGGGTTGAGTGCCACGAAACCCAACAAGTTAATGGATAATAATCATCGTTTTCAAGGATGGAAGAAGTGCCGTATTTTAAATCAATTGCTCAAAACTCTAATACCATTTCACTGCTGATGTGCTGTGCGCTGATGTTGGTGTTTATTGCTGCATTTTTCCCAAGTGCCTTAATTGTGGATAATGAACTTGGACTTAAACCTGAGCATATTCTTTCAGCAATTATTAGCGTGTTAATGTTTTTAACGTCTGTGATTTCGATATTGATTGCGAATAAATCTTACTTAATTTCAAAACAAGCAAATGACTTAAGTGAAAAAGTCTTTCAATCGCAAGCTGAGCAACTTCAATCTCAAGAGTTTTATCAGTTATATGAAAGGTTTGAAAAAAGAATAAAAAAAATTGAAGAAGAAATGAAGGTCAACATTTACACTGAAGGATTAATACTTGAGTATTTATCAGGGGGAAATATCAACCAAGTAATCAGGAAGTTGAAGAAATAAAATCGCATAATCAAATACTTCAAGTCTTTTATAAAGACATAATTCAAAGAGGCCATGATGTTAGAAATAAAACTAAAGGAAAGCAATTAACAGAAAGCTGGATAAACCAAACCTTTGTTGATCTCTCTATATTGGGGCCTAAAGATCCTGTATTTGACTCATTCCTAAAAATCCCTGAAGAAGACTTAATATCTATTCAAGGTGGAGCAAGAATCTGTACTAAAAAAGATAACCCCCTATATTATGCTAAGGTACATCGACAGATAATTGCATCATTACTAATTACAATGAATCGCGAGGATCTAGTCTCGCAAAGCGAGGGTTTTCGTATTTCTAATGAATTTTTAAGTGATATTAGCAAGCTGATTTGGAAAAATAATAACGCATAAGTTAAGCGCACGAAATATCCAATGCGATTTCCATCCATCCTTGCGACATTTATTTACTACGTTTCATCAGCTTTTTATATATCGCATCTTTACCGCGCTTGCCAATTGCAAGTACATAGACCACAATTTCGTCTTCAATAACTTCGTAAGCTAGGCGATACCCTGCCGTGCGCAATTTTATTTTGTAAACATTATCAAAGCCTCGCAACTTGGATGCAGGCACATGTGGGTTGTCTAAGCGTTCAATGAGCTTCTTTTTAAACTGACTTTTAAGTGGGGCCGCTAGCTTCCCCCATTCCTTTAACGCCGCAGGCAAAAACTTTAACTTATAAGTCATCTATACTGACTTCAACCGCTTGAGATAAATCGCCTCTGCGGCTCTCAACAACTTTAGTTAGTTCATAATCATCCAGTTGTTCCATAATTAGCTCATACATTGGTGCCGGTACTAAGTAAGCTGCGGGCTTGTTATGATTTAATATGGCTATTGCAGCGCCATCTGCTTCATTTAAAAGCGCTGTTGGATTTTTTTTAAGTTCTGAAATACTTGCCGAACAATCAGCTAAAACTTGTCTCATAAAACACCTAAAAAGAACTAAATTAAGCCCTAATTTTAGACTTTTTTTTATTTATAGCTATTCTTTTTTATAATCTTGTTAGTTTTTATTACTCTTTCACTGCATCTACAACGGTTTCAACATTCACAGGTTGATTCAAGTTACCTTTAATAACCACCGTCGCTGATATTTTATCTTGAATAGCTTGTCTGTTTGGATCCCAGTATATCTGCAAAAACCCTAACAGCCCAGTGGCAAACCCTGCACCGTAGCCGCCGTAGCGACCAAAACAATCTAATAAACCTAATGGCTCACCGCTCAGTGCAACTACGCGGATGTTACATACTTTTTTACCCGGTGTTTGCCCGCGCCAAAGTAATGAGAACAACGTAAAGTAAACAGCAGCCCAGCCAAAACCCAAACCTAAATCTTGAATAATGCCTTTGCTCCACTGCAAAATACTGTTTGTAGTTGTTTGTGCTGGCTTTTCTTCTATTAACTGTGCAGGCTGTATTTCGTTATTTTCACTGAGCACTAATAGCTGTAAAAATACGGTAGCAAGTTGTGGGCTTTGTAGGTCATCCATTTTTGCTAATTTGGGTACTTCCCCTATTAAATTATCCAGCGCATTTTGTTGGCAGGGTTGATCACAGCTTTCATCGGCTGTTTGCGCTAAATAAGTATTTACCTTTTGTTTTTCTGTGGCGGTAAGCTCAATTTCATCTTGTATTTTTACGCCCTGAACAGCCAAACCTTGATCAGCGTTATCGCCTTCTAAGTAATCTATGCCAATTGAAAGCACAGTAAGTGCGCTTACAAATAAAATACTTGCAGCCGTTATTTTTAAGATTCTTCGCCACACATTCGACATTTTAGGTAAGTACTGTTGCGCCGTACCTTTATAAAAAGCCATTGCAGCGACAAATGCTATTAAAGCCGCGCTGAGTTTGGCGGCTAAAAATATCAGCGCTACATCAATAATAATTGCTAGTGCACGCCGAATTGGCGAAGCTAAAGGCAAGCCCAGTAAAGCCCTGTCAATTTTAAAGGCGTAGGGGGTAACAACTTCTCGGGTTTCAGAATTTGATAATTCTAATTGTTCTATCTCTTTGGCTTTCATTTATATTCTTGTTATTAAAATAGGTAACCCGGTTAACTTACGCGTTTTTTATTTTTTGCTCAAGGTAAAGCTAATAGAATCAGTGCACAAAAAAGGGCTGCATAAAATGCAGCCCTTTATGTTTTTACTCAATGTTAATTACTTACTAGTAATTATACCGTTGGATAATCGGTATAGCCTTGTTCTGCACCACCAAACAAAGTGTCGGGGTTGTGGCTGTTAAGAGGCTTGCCTTGCTTTAAGCGTGCTGGTAAGTCTGGGTTTGATACAAACGGGCGACCAAAGCCAATCATGTCGGTCCAGCCTTCGCTAAGTGCGTTGTCTGCGCGCTCTTTGGTGTACTTGCCTGCGTAAATTAATACACCGCTGTAGGCTTTGCGAATAGCGTGTTTAAACTCAACACTCATTAAAGGTGCGTCATCCCAATCGGCTTCGGCTATATGCATGTAACCTACACCGGCCTTATTTAATGCCTCAGAAACCGCTAAATAAGTTTCCTCAGGGTTTTCGTCTACTGTGTCATTAAGAGTTGTTAACGGGGCTAGTCTTACGCCTACTTTGCTGCTACCAATTTCGTCGCTAACAGCATTTACCACTTCAATTAAAAAACGTATTCGGTTTTGCACGCTGCCACCATATTCATCGGTGCGAGCATTTGATTCTGAGTCTAAAAATTGGTTAATGAGGTAACCATTTGCAGCATGAAGCTCTATGCCATCAAATCCTGCATTAACTGCATTTTTAGCAGCTTGACGAAATTCGCCTATGGCTTGCGTAATATCTTGTTTGCTCATTTCGCGTGGTAGTTGGGTGTCTACAAAACCCGGCGCGCCATTTGTATCTACAAATACTTTTACGTCTTTTGCAGCAATGGCCGAGGCTGAAATAGGCTGCACGCCACCGGTGTTGTCACTATGAGTTACGCGGCCAACATGCCAAAGCTGAGCAAACATCACGCCACCAGCGCTATGTACTGCGCTTGTTACTTTACTCCAACCTACAACTTGCTCATTTGAATAAATACCCGGAGTCCAAGCGTAACCTTTACCAAGTTCACTAATTTGTGTGCCTTCGCTTACAATTAGCCCGGCACTTGCGCGCTGTGCGTAATATGTTGCCATTAAGTCGTTAGCTAAATCGCCAGGTTGTGTTGAACGCGAGCGAGTCATTGGGGGCATAACGATACGGTTTTTTAATGTTTTACCTGCAAGTTCTATTGGTTCAAAAAGTAATGTCATAATGCCTCCTAAGTTTGATTTCGCTCATAATAACGTAACCAAGCACATGCAAAAACAACAAAAACTGCAAAATAGTTTTGTTGTATTTGCAATAAAGCCACAAAGTAAAACACATTAAGTTTAGGTGAACTAAATGTATTTTATTGACTCTTAACAGCACTATTAAGTTGAGGGTTTGATGTGAATAAAGGGAATGCGTGGCCGTGGGTCATCTCGTTTTGTATACACGCTATTGTGTTGTACTTTTTGTTTTCGCAATCTATTAAAGTTGCGCCGCCAAAGGAGGAGAAAAACGCTATAATACAGGCCTATGTTACGGTTAATTTAGCAAGCCTACCTAAGCCAAGCTCAGTTGTTACCACAACTAATGCGCCTGATATAAAACCTGTAAATACTAAAACTGATGCACCAAATGCAGCGACCTCCAACACTACACCTATAATAAAAGATTCTACAAAAGCCAAAGTAAAGGTGACTAAAAAAACGCAAGCCAAAACCACCACGTTACCAAAGGCACAAACAGAGCTTAAAAAAGAGCCTGTAAAACCTGTTGAACCCCAGTTAGCCGCGCCTTCAGAGCCTACAACAAAAGTTTCTCAAACATTTAAAAAGCTAAATCCATACGCGCCGCTATTTGGCTCTCCTGTAAATAATATGACTCATAAAAAAATGGTCTCCTTTGATGAAGATAAAAGCTCCGAAAATGATGAGATAAACAATAAGCCCACAATTAAAACACCAGTAAAGTCTGATAAATCAGAAGTTATTAGCCAAAATACAACAGGCACACGACGATTAGAAAAATTTAATGGTAAATGCTATTTAATTGATACTTCAACTGTATTTGGTAGTAATGGCATGCCTCAAAGTAGCGGTAAACCCTGTCCTGAGGATAAAACTGATAAAGAAATTATGTTTGAAAAAATCATGAAAAAATGGAGTCGTAAAAATAATTAGCTTTAAATAAGTGAACAAATAATATGTTTACCCGTATTGATAAGCTTAAAGTACTTAGGAGTAAGCCATGATCACCAAACAACTATCATCACTTTTTGTATTTAATTTATTAGTTGTAAGTGCGCAAGCTAATGCAAACCAGCGCTGGTACGTTGTTAACGACTCAGTAATGGGCGGTGTATCTAATAGCCAATTCACACAAATACAAGGCAGTTTACTGTTTACAGGCAATGTTTCGCTTGATAATAACGGCGGTTTTGCATCAATACGTACAGAGCTAAATACCCAAAGCCAAAATACTAAAGCTGTAGCGCTGCGTGTTAAAGGTGACGGGCAAACTTATCAGCTCAGGCTCAGAACAACTAATTCTCTTGATGGCGCAGCGTATACTCACTCATTTAAAACAGTAAAAAATGAATGGGTAAATATAAATTTTGCCCCAAGTGATTTTACTTTAACGTATCGCGGTCGCATGCTTGAGCAACAACCAACTATTGATTTTGACGATATAAAACAGCTAGGCTTTATGATTGCAGGTAAGCAAGAAGGTGAGTTTGAACTAGAAGTGAGTAAAATTGAGTTTAAAAGCTAGCCCACCAGCATGTTGGTGGCGCTAAATAGTATAGTCGTCACCTCGCCTTTTCATTTCACTAATAACCAACTCAACCATTTGTTGCTTTACTGCCGCTTGCTCTGATTTCAACTCTCCAAGTTGCAGCTCTAGCATGTCTATTTGCTCTTGTTGTTGCGTGTTTTTATATTGTTTTGCACCTAGATGCTCTGCATCTAAAGTTAAATTGGCATCACTTTTATTTATCTCATTGGCGCTGCTATCGATGGTTAAACTTCGCTGTGCTGGGCTTTGTTTAAGTTTGTTAATTTGTTCTTGCAGCGCAATAACTCGCCCAGTGAAGTGCTTGTATACTTTTTCGAGGTTTTTATATTGATTGCTAAACGTAGCGTTATCTTCACTGTATTCTTGCGCTTTGGTATCTAGAAACTTAGATAACACATATTTTGGCTCTTCCTCATTCTCTTCCCCGCTCTTTTCTTCACTCGCTTTTTCAACAGGTAGTTTATCTGATTGCGCTAAAGGTTGAGTATTAGAGCTGTTTACTTGGTATGGAATGGGAGTCGGTGAAATCTTCATTATTTTATCCCTAAAATAGCTCTGTAACTATTATAGGTATCGACCTCGTATTAAAATCCTTGAGTAAATTTTATTGTTAGCTAAAAGCAAAAAGCCCCACTTTATTAAAGTAGGGCTTTAGCTATTTATTACCTTGAATAAAATTACGACTCAATTGCCAGTAACTCTACTTCAAAAATAAGTACTGAGGCAGGAGGAATACTCCCTACCCGTTTTTCGCCGTACGCTAATTGATGCGGTACGTATAACGTGTATTTGTCGCCTGGGCTCATCAGTTGTAAGCCTTCAGTCCAGCCTTTAATAACTTGGTGCAAACCAAAGCTAATCGGTGTTTTACGCTCTACTGAGCTGTCAAACACAGTGCCGTCGATTAGTGTGCCGTGGTAATGCACGTTAACCATACTTTTTGGGGTTGGTGTGTTTTCACTATCGCTTTTATGGATTACTTTATACTGCAAGCCAGAAGTCGTTTCTACTACACCTTCTACCTTTGCGTTAGCGGCTAAATAGTCTGCACCTATTTGTGCATTTATGCCTGCTTGTTGTTTTGCTTTTTTACTATTTTGAAATATTAAAAAACAAAAAATGGCGATAACTACCGCCAAAATTATATTGATCATCATTAACCTTTTTCGTTGTTTTACTTTTCGTTATCTGGCTCTTCGTCTTTTTCGTCGTCATCATCGCCATTAACTATGTCGGCAATTTCTTTAAGACGAGCAAGCGCAATGCCATTTACTGAGTTTTCTGGATACTGGTCATCAATAATATCGCCAGCTTCTATATCCATTAACAAGTTAAGCGCTTGATCTACGGTTTCAACTGCGTAAATATTAAATTTACCCGCCTCTACCGCATTAAGTATTTCGTCATCAAGTACTAAGTTAACTTGGTTTGATTTAGGAATAATAACGCCTTGCGAACCGGTTAAACCACGCATTTTACACAGTTTAAAAAAGCCTTCTATTTTTTCGTTTACACCACCAATGGCTTGTACATCACCATGTTGGTTAATAGAGCCTGTCAGCGCGATAGATTGGCTAATAGGGAGGCTTGTAATAGATGAAATAAGCGCACAAAGCTCTGCTAAAGATGCACTATCGCCATCTATGTAACCATAACTTTGCTCTATGGCAATATTAGCACTAAGCGTTAAGCTAAACTGCTGTGCGTACTTATTACCTAAATAGCCGGTAAGCAACATCACGCCTTTTGAGTGGATAGCTTTACCTAGTTCGGCTTCGCGTTCAACGTCTATTACGCCATCGGCGCCTGCATAAACAGTTGCCGTAATACGCGCAGGTGTACCAAACGAGGTATCGCCAATGTGTAGTACTGTTAAACCATTTACTTTACCTATAGCTTGGCCATCAGTTGCAATAAGTGTATGGCCTTCTTTTATATCGCTAAGCATGTTTTCGCTGATCTGACCGGTACGATATTGTTTGCCTTCAATGGCTTCGTCAATATGGTATGCATCAATAACCGTTAAGTTATCTTGTTTCGCGTAATAACTCGCCTCAGCAACTAATTCAAGCACATCAGCAAAGCGCGCCGAGAGTTTATTATGATGCTCAGCTTGGCGGTAACTAAATTTAAGTAACCGGACCATAGCAGCCTCTGTAGCGGTGCATTTTAATGTTTGCTCGCAATACTCAGTCACTTTGGTAATAAACTGATATTGCAACTTATCGCTACTTGGCAAGTAGTAATCAAAGTCGGCTAATACTCTAAATAGCTCTGCAAATTCTTCGTCATATTCACCTATGGTGTAGTACAACTCGCGTGAGCCTAATAAAATAATTTTAACATCAAGCGGTATAAGCTGCGGGCGAAGTGTAAAGCTCGTCCCTACTGTGCTGTCTTGGTACGGTAAGTCATTTTTAATTTGGTGTGTTTTTAACGCGAGCTTTAAACCATCCCACACTTGTGGGTTTGCCATGATTTTTTCAGCGTCCATAATTAAATAGCCGCCATTAGCACGGTGCAATGCACCTGCCTGAATTGATCGATAACATGTAATTAAAGAGCCTTGCGATGTTGAGTACTCAATTTTGCCAAATATATTGCCAAACGTTGGGTTTGGCTCGTACACAACCGGTGCTGCGTCGTCTTCTTTAAACTCAACTAAAATGTTAGGTGCAAAAAAGTCGGTAAGCATGCCTTTGCGGTCAAAGTCTTCTTTGCTTTCTTCACTTTCATCTTCGTCATCTAGCCATTCAAGTACCGCGTCTATAATTTCAACGCGAATATCTTTTAAATAACGCAGTACGCCAATATGAGTTGCGTATTTATGTTCTAAGTCTTTTAAAAGTGGTTTAGTGGCTTGCTCTGCAGTCGATTTTTTAAGATTGCGTTGCTTTTCTTTTGATTCGCGTTTCCAACGTGGCAGTTCTATTAATGCTTCTATTAATGAATCTTCTAGCTTTTCAATTTTTTCAAAAAACTCTTCACGTAACGTTTCTTCAAGTTCGCCAAATTCGCTGTCGCTTAATTGTTTACCATCTACAAGTGGTGCAAACCCTACTGAATTTTTTTCTTCAACTAATGCAACGCTTTGCTCAAACGCCGCAATTTCTACTGCGGTAATAGCACTGTCGTAGGCATCGTTAAATTCACGGTCGATTGATTTTTTCTTACGCTGATACGCTGGGTTATCAAATGCAGCAGGAAAGGTGTCGAGCACTTCATCTAAAAATGAATCTATGTCGTCACTAAGTTGCTTGCTTTGTCCTGGTTGCATAAACAGCGCAATGGGCTCTCTGTGATCATCGTAATTATTTACGTATAACCATTCGTTTGGCGTTGAGCGGTCTTTTGCGTGTTGCTTAAGTTTATCTTTAACAAGCGTAAAGCGCCCGTGAGCAGCCTCGCCCATTACATAAACGTTGTAACCCGGCAGTTCCATCCCTAATGAAAAATCTAAAGCACTTTGGGCGCGTTGTTGGCCTATAAACGTAAGTTGCTCTGGGTATGGATTGCTCATGCACGTGTTTACGTGATTAGTAGATATACTCGGTGCGAGCTTTGAAACAGATAGTGGCAGCAATTTTTTCGTCATTCTAACTTCTTTTTTTACCAGCATATTCGCTGGCCTTTGGGCGTATTAAGTGGCCCGCAGCCACTTAATACTTATATTTAAGGGTGCAGTGCCTTACGACTAAAATAGATTCCATCACATTCAATACACGGTGTAATTTGTGTAGCGTGATAAACATCGTAACTATGGGTGCAATTCTTACATACTAATGTGCCCATGGCTATCCATTCGCCTGCGTGATACACACCATTGTGCTTAAAATCTTGACTTAAAGATTGCCACTCAAGCTGGGTTTTATCTTCTATGTGCGAAAGTTCAAACCAAAGAGACTCTTTAAGCTCTTGCCATGCAAGCGAATTATAGTGTGATTCGTTCTCTACTATATGTTCAATATCATTCTTTAAATAGCTTTTATAGAGCTCATATCTTTCTTGACTTAAATCTTTAAGCGCCTGCTCAGATTCAACAAACCCAGAAACCACATCTTTTAAACCATGCTCTTTCACATCTTTTATCCAATGGGTAAAACTGCTAAGCCATGTTTTGTAATCAGTCATTTTTTACTCCTTCAAAATTGCTGTTAAATCAGTCTGTAACTTATGACTTTAGCTAACCACACTATAAAAAAGCAGGTTAACCTGCACTGAAAGTTACAATTTAATAAAAGCATGTTTTTGACGCTGTGAATAGTGTTTTATTTGGGGTATCCTAATGGCAATTTTTTATTAGTTTGCAAGAAGTCTGGAACCATAGATGCAAGAGCAATATAACCCGCAAGATATAGAGTCAAAAGTACAAAGCTACTGGGAAGAAAACCAGGTATTTAAAGTCACTGAAGATGAGAGCAAAGAAAAGTATTACTGCCTTTCTATGTTCCCTTATCCGAGTGGTCGACTGCATATGGGTCATGTGCGTAACTACACCATTGGTGATGTTGTTTCTCGTTTCCAGCGCCTGCAAGGCAAAAACGTAATGCAACCTATGGGTTGGGATGCGTTTGGTTTACCTGCAGAAAACGCTGCTATTAAAAACAAAACAGCACCCGCTAAGTGGACATACGAAAATATTGATTACATGCGTACCCAACTTAAGCAATTAGGTTTTGGTTATGACTGGGATCGCGAAATTGCGACGTGTCATCCAGAGTACTACAAGTGGGAGCAGTGGTTTTTCACTAAGCTTTACGAAAAAGGCCTAGTGTATAAAAAAATGTCGACAGTTAACTGGGATCCAGTGGATCAAACAGTACTCGCTAACGAGCAAGTTATTGATGGTCGCGGTTGGCGTTCGGGTGCTGTAGTTGAGCAAAAAGAAATTCCACAGTGGTTTATTAAAATTACTGACTACGCACAAGAGCTACTTGACGATTTAGACAAGTTAGAAGATTGGCCAGAGCAAGTTAAAACAATGCAGCGTAACTGGATTGGCCGCTCTGAAGGGTGTGATATTGAATTTAAACGCACAGATAACGACGAAACATTTAGCGTATACACAACTCGCCCAGATACCTTTATGGGTGTTACATATGTTGCTGTTGCCGGTGGCCACCCTATTGCACAAGAAGCCGCTAAAAATAGCGATGCTATTGCAATGTTTGTTGAAGAATGCAAAAACACCAAAGTTGCCGAAGCAGACATGGCAACAATGGAGAAAAAAGGCATAGCAACAGGCTTTTACGCCACTCACCCATTAACGGGCGAGCAAGTACCAATTTGGGTCGCTAACTTTGTATTAATGCATTATGGCTCAGGCGCTGTAATGGCAGTACCTGCACACGACCAACGCGATTTTGAATTTGCAACGGCGTACGGCCTAGATATAAAACAAGTTATTGCACCGGCTGAAGGTTCAGATCTTGAAGTAAACCTAAAAGAAGAAGCGTTTACTGATAAAGGCGTACTTGTAAATTCGGGTGAATTTAACGGTCTAGATTTTGAAGCTGGTTTTAAAGCCATTGCCGACAAATTAGAAGCACTAGGCGTTGGTGAGCGTAAAGTAAACTTCCGCCTGCGTGACTGGGGTGTGAGCCGTCAGCGTTATTGGGGCTCTCCAATTCCAATGCTTAGCGATGAAGATGGTAAAGAGCTTGCTGCAACAGAAGATATGCTACCTGTTCGTTTACCAGAAGATGTCGTAATGAACGGTGTAACGTCACCGCTTAAAGCAGACCCAGAGTGGGCTAAAACAACAGTAAATGGCGCACCTGCGTTTCACGAAACTGATACGTTTGACACCTTTATGGAATCGTCTTGGTACTACGCACGCTACTGTAGCCCACGCTACGACGAAGGTATGCTAGATCCTGCGGCTGCTAACTACTGGTTACCAGTAAACCAATACATTGGTGGTATTGAGCATGCAATTTTACACTTATTGTACTCGCGCTTTTTCCATAAATTATTACGTGACTTTGGTTTAGTTAATTCAGACGAGCCGTTTGACCGCTTACTTTGTCAAGGTATGGTACTTGCTGAAACATTTTATCGTAAAGATGAAAAAGGCGGCGACATTTGGATTTCGCCAACTGATGTAAACACCGAAACCGACGAAAAAGGCCGTGTAACTAAAGCATGGCACAAAGAAGATGGCGAGCCGGTATTCTCATCAGGCATGAGCAAAATGTCTAAGTCTAAAAACAACGGTATAGACCCACAACATGTAATTGCCCAGTATGGTGCAGATACAGTACGTTTATTCATGATGTTTACAGCACCACCAGAGCAAACGCTTGAATGGTCGGACTCGGGCGTTGAAGGCGCACACCGTTTCTTAAAACGTGTATGGAAATACGCGGTAGACGTTAAAACAGTAGGTTACCAAGCACTTGATAAATCAGCGCTAACTAACCCACAAAAAGTATTACGTCGCGACTTACACAAAGCAATCGCTAAAGTGACTGATGATGTTGAACGTCGTCAAACCTTTAACACCGCTATTGCCGCTATTATGGAGCTTTCTAATAAGTTATTAAAAGCACCATTAAACGACAAGCAAGATGTAGCCATTGCTAATGAAGCACTTGAAGCATTAATTATTATGCTTGCACCTATTACTCCGCATTTATCGCATGAGCTTTGGAAAGAGCTTGGTAAAGAAGGCGAGATTTTAGATGCAGCATGGCCAAAAGTTGACGAGTCGGCACTTGTTGAAGATGAAAAACTAATCATCGTGCAAGTAAATGGTAAGCTTCGCGCTAAGTTAACAGTGGCAGCTGGTGCAACTCAAGAGCAAGTAGAAGCCCTTGCGTTTGCTGAGTCTAACGTCACTAAATTTACTGATGGCTCAACTATTCGTAAAATTATTTACGTACCAGGCAAACTACTTAACGTGGTAGCTAACTAATATGGCTGCATTTAACGCCATTAAAAATGGACTAGCCTTAGTGCTAGTCTGTTTTTTGTTATCAAGCTGTGGATTTCATTTAAAAAAAGCCTCTAGCTTACCTGATAACTTAAAACAGCTAACACTTGTAGGCGATGACGAAAAATCGACTTTATTCACTGAGCTTAAAAAAGAGCTTAAAGCGAGTAACGTAGAGCTAGTATCGTCAGCTAAAGATAAAGCTCAGTTGTATTTACGTAAAGAAACTATCGAACGCCAAACACTTTCGTTGTTTCAAAATGGTCAGGTTGCTGAATACGAGCTCGCTTATGGCGTATCGTATGTAGTTAAACGACCAGGCGAAAAAGCAATAGAAAAACGCTTTGAGCTTTACCGTAATTACCAAGACGATCCGGATCATGCATTAGCAAAAGCAAAAGAGCTTGAGCTACTCATTAGCGAGATTCGTGAGCAAGCTAGTCGTCGTATTGTTAGAGAGCTGTCGCAACTATAATGCGCTGCTACGCTAATCAACTACCGAGTGAATTAAATAAAGGGCTAAAGCCCTTTTATTTAGTGTTTGGGGAAGAACCTTTTCAAGAAGCGCAATGCGTACAGCAAATTCGTGACGCTGCTAAGCAGCAAGGGTTTGATGAGGTAATTAAGTTTACTTTAATGCAAGGGTTCGATTGGCAAGAAATTATAGCTCAATACCAAAGCATGTCGTTGTTTAGTGCGCGCACTATTATTGAGCTTGATTTAAACCAACAAAAACCAGGCGTTATTGGCAGCAACACCTTTAAAAAAGTGGTTGAACTGGTTAATCCCGATACTATTTTAATTGTTAAAGGCGCTAAAGCCAGCCAAGAAGTACAACGTGGTGCATGGTTTAAAGCCCTTGATAAACTAGGCGTATTTGTTCCTTGTTACCCGCTTACAGGCACGCATGTAAAACGATGGCTTGATGATCAATGCCAACGTTTATCGCTCAATGTACAAAACGACGCCAAAGTAAGCTTAATTAATGCCACTGAAGGTAACTTATTAGCGTGTTTTCAGGAACTTGAAAAACTCTCACTACTTCACGGCAATGCTTTAATTACTCAGCAATTAGTGATGCAAGGGCTTTTAAATCAAGCCAAGTTTGATATTTTTGATTTAAGTGATGCACTATTAAATGGTCACGCTAAACAAGCTATAAAAGTATTAAACAAACTTGCGAGCGACAACACCGAAGTGGTGAGCATTTTGTGGGCGATTACCAAAGAGCTTAATACACTAATAAGTGTGCAACTTGGTTTACTAAATGGCGAGCCTATCGCTAATTTATTTAAACAAAAGGCTATTTGGAAAAACCAACAAGGCCCTGTTCAAAATGCTATTAACCGGTTAAAAATGCACACACTAGAGCAAATAAATAGTGATGTAGCGTTGTTTGATGCCAGTTATAAGCAAGGTAAGTTAATAGCACCTTACCAAGCGCTTGCACATATTTGCATTAAATTTTGCCAGCCGCTTAACATTCCTATGCCGTGCCACACGGCTAATTAATAAATAGCTAATGGGTGTTAAATGATCGCAATTTTTGGTGGTACCTTTGACCCAGTTCATTTAGGTCATATAAATATGGCGCAGCAATGCGTTAATGCGTTTAATTTAGATACGCTTTATTTTATGCCGTGTGCACTCCCTGCACATAAAGCTGCGCCGGGTATTAGTACGCAGCATCGAATTAATATGCTAAACGCAGCTATTGCACCTTATCCTC
This sequence comes from Pseudoalteromonas sp. SWXJZ10B, assembly GCF_015864475.1. NCBI lineage: Bacteria > Pseudomonadati > Pseudomonadota > Gammaproteobacteria > Alteromonadales > Pseudoalteromonadaceae > Pseudoalteromonas > Pseudoalteromonas sp. SWXJZ10B. The sequence continues at coordinate 39,619 of NZ_JADYXD010000012.1, read as the reverse complement.
ATTTTGAACTCGATTTAAGAGAACTTAACCGAACCGGTCCATCGTATTCGTTGCTGAGCTTGCAAGAGCTTCATAAAGAGCACCCCACTACACCTATTTTATTTTTAATTGGTATGGACTCTTTTAACAATCTGGATAAATGGTTTGAGTGGCAAGCAATAACGCAACTTTGTCATATTGTGGTCTACCAACGCCCTGCTCAACATTGCACTGTTAATGGCGAGCTAAAAAGCTATATGCAACACGCAAATGTAGACGAAGCAGCAACACTTAAGCAGTCACTTGCCGGTAAACTTTATTTTTTACCCGGTGAAATGCTCGATGCGGCCTCAAGTACTATTCGCAAGCAGCTAAAAATAAGTAATAAAAAGAATGAACTATTGCCCGATGCAGTGAGTCATTACATACAAATGCATCAGCTCTATCAAATTGATGCTTAAAAACTCCTAGCGTGTTAAAATGCGCGCCATTAAATTTTTAAATTGAGACAAAACCTTGGATTCAAAACAACTACTCGCCTTTGCAATGGATAAAATTGACGATATGAAAGCGCGTGACATCGTTCATATTGACGTAACTAAGACATCAGATATCACAGATTACATGGTAATTTGTTCTGGTACTTCTAAACGTCACGTACAGTCAATTGCTGATCACTTAGCAAAAGAAGCGCGTCATGCAGATTCAGAACCACTAGGTTATGAAGGTGAAGGCGACGGCGAATGGGCACTGGTTGATTTAGGTGATGTGGTTGTACACGTGATGCAAAGCGAAGCACGTATCTATTACGATCTAGAAAAACTGTGGGGCTAAACGCTCACTTATTTTAGACAATGCTTGGAAGTAATACGTGAAAATACAAATGATTGCTGTTGGTACCAAAATGCCAGCATGGGTAGAAACGGGATTTGCAGAATATCAGCGCCGTTTCCCTAAAGATATGGCCCTTGAGTTAATTGAAATTCAAGCCGGAAAACGTGGTAAAAATGCAGATATAAAGCGTATTTTACACATTGAAGGTGAAAAAACATTAGCGGCTATTCCAAAAGGCAATCGTATTGTAACGTTAGAGGTAACAGGGAAAGCGCTGGATACTCACCAACTTGCTAAAAATATGGAAAAATGGCAACTCGACGGCCGCGATGTAAGTTTACTTATTGGCGGACCTGAAGGACTTGCTCCAGAGTGCATTGCAGCTTCTGAGCAAAAATGGTCGTTATCTAATTTAACATTGCCGCACCCTTTGGTGCGTATAATTGTTGCAGAGAGCCTTTATCGAGGCTGGAGCTTAAATAACAACCATCCTTATCATCGCGAGTAACCCCTTGCCATGCTAAAACATAGACCCACTATTCGTGACCACTCCGCAGAAGCAAACTTATTTGCTAGGCGAGCATTCGTGGGTTTTGTTTTTGTATTAGGATTAGTCGCTGTATTACTTTCTAATCTTTATACTATTCAGGTAGAAGATCACCAAGACTACCAAACCCGCTCCAACGATAACCGCATTAAAGTTATTCCTATTGCACCCAACCGTGGTTTAATTTACGACCGTAACGGTGTGCTACTTGCTGAAAACAAACCTGTTTACAACCTTGAAGTCATCCCCGAAGAGGTAGATGACCTTGACGAATCGCTTGATCAAATAAGTAAAATAATTGCGATTACAGAGCAAGATAAACAAGACTTTTTAAAAGATATAAAACACACCCGTCGTTTTAAATCACAAGTATTAAAAGCCCGCTTAGACGAAACAGAAGTGGCGAAATTTTCGGTTAATCAGCATAAATTTCCTGGTTTTAGTATTGAGGCACGTCTGGCTCGCTACTACCCATTTGGCGACACGCTAACGCATGCGCTTGGATATGTTGCCAAGCTTAATAGAAAAGAGCTAAACCAATTAGAACAAGAAGATCGTGCAACCAATTACCGTGCTACATATGATATTGGCAAGCTCGGATTAGAAAAATACTATGAAGAGACATTGCACGGTAAAGTGGGCTCACAACGGGTAGAAGTTAATAACCGTGGCCGTGTAATTCGCACTCTAAGCATGACCCAGCCACAACCTGGTAGCGATTTAGTACTTACCTTAGACATTGGCTTGCAACAAATTGCACAGCATGGGCTTAAAGATATGCGTGGCGCTGTTGTAGTTATGGATGCAAAAGATGGTGGCGTGCTGGCACTTTATTCAAACCCAAGTTACGACCCAAATTTATTTGTACACGGCATTAGCAGCAAAAATTATAAAGCGTTACTTAACCAAGACCGTCCGTTAATAAACCGTACTACGCAAGGTCGTTATGCGCCTGCCTCTACGGTAAAGCCCTTAATGGCTGTATTAGCGCTTGAAGAAAATATAGTAAATGAATCAACATCAATGTGGGATCCTGGTTTTTTTCAAATTCCAAATGTTGAACACAAATGGCGAGATTGGAAACGTTGGGGCCATGGTCATGTGGATGTATACAAGGCGATTGAAGAGTCGTGCGATACCTATTTTTACGATGCGGCTTATCGATTAGGCATCACTAAAATCAGTGATTTTATGGCCCGTTTTGGCTACGGCGATTTGTCAGGTATTGATATTCATGAAGAAACTACTGCTATTCTACCTTCAAAAGAATGGAAAGAAGGACGCTTTAAAGAGTCTTGGTGGCGTGGTGATACTATTTCGGTAGGTATTGGTCAAGGTTACTGGACTGCTACACCAATTCAAATTGCAAATGCGACTAACATATTAGTTAATCGTGGTATTAATCATCCACCTCATTTGGTGCAAGTAATAAAAAAAGATAGCGACATAACGCAAATTAACAACGAAGAAAAACCCCCTGTTATTTTAAAAGATCCACGCCATTGGCAAGTATCGTTAGATGCAATGCATAATACAGTTCAAAAAATATCAGGCACAGCGCACAAAGCATTTAAAGGCACTAACTACGACTCGGCTGGTAAAACGGGTACTGCACAGGTAGTTAGTATTGCCCAAGGTGAACGCTACGATGCAGAATCGCTTAAAGAGCGCCAGCGTGACAACACAATTTACGTAGGGTTTGCACCTTACAACGATCCTAAAATTGTGGTTTCTGTTGTATTAGAAAACAACCACGGTGGTATTCAAATTGCTCGCCAACTTATGGATTACTACTTTGCAGCCAATCCAGTTAATCTTGCAAGGAACGATACACCATGACCGCTTTACACGATAAACGCTCTATTTGGATGCGTATGCATCTAGACCTACCACTGCTTATTGCATTACTCATAATGATGGCTGGTAGCATAATGGTTGTTTACAGCGCAAGCGGCCAAGACTCTTCAATGATGATTAGGCACATGACTCGTATGGGCGGTGCGGTTGTTGCTATGGTTGTTTTGGCCCAATTTTCGCCTGCCACATTAAAGCGTTTAGTGATCCCACTTTATTGCGTTGGTTTATTAATGCTAGTGGGTGTACTTTTATTTGGCGTAAGCTCAAAAGGCGCACAGCGATGGCTCGATTTAGGGGTGACACGGTTTCAACCTGCAGAATTAATGAAGCTGGCAGTCCCGATGATGGTAGCTTGGTATATAGGGCGTAACCACTTACCCCCTCGGCCAATGCACTTAATTATTGGCTTTATGATTGTAATGCTCCCTACATTATTAATTAAAGAACAACCCGATTTAGGTACCGCTATACTTATTGCAAGTTCAGGTATATTTGTTTTGTTTTTGTCTGGATTAAGTTGGCGTTTAATCGGCTTTTTAAGCTCTATTGTAGCGCTTGCCGCATGGCCATTTTGGCACTACGGTATGCACGATTATCAAAAGCAGCGTGTACTCACCTTTTTAGACCCTGAGAGCGATCCGCTCGGTTCAGGTTATCATATTATTCAATCTAAAATTGCTATTGGATCAGGCGGTATAGAAGGTAAAGGCTGGCTGCTTGGTACGCAATCGCAATTAGAATTTTTGCCAGAGCGCCACACCGACTTTATATTTTCGGTTTTAAGCGAAGAATTTGGTTTATTTGGCGTATGTGTTTTACTTAGTCTCTATTTATTTATTATTGGCCGTGGTTTATACATTGCTGTTAATGCACAAGATGCATTTGGTAAATTGCTCGCAGGCGCACTCACCCTCACCTTTTTTGTGTACGTATTTGTAAACATAGGCATGGTGTCGGGTTTATTACCTGTAGTAGGCGTACCTTTACCACTGATTAGTTATGGTGGTACATCGATGGTGACGTTAATGGCAGGATTTGGCATTATTATGTCAATCGCAACAGATAAAAGGATGCTTTTAAAATAATGCGACACACTAATCAGCTTATATTTACTACATTATTAATTTTACTTTTAAGTGCTTGTAGTAGCGGATCAAGTAGCCGTTATAGTATGCGTCATGATGCAGCGCCATTAAGAGCCCCAACTACACTTGAGATGCAAGACGCTATAGTAACCGAAACCACTAAAAGTGCTAGCGCTAGCCGCCCATACACAGTGCTTGGTAAAAGCTATTCCCCGATGCTTGATGAAACAGGTTATTCTGAGGAAGGTATTGCCTCGTGGTATGGTCGTAAGTTTCATGGTTATCACACCTCAAATGGTGAAACCTACGATATGTTTGCCATGACCGCAGCGCATAAAACACTGCCATTACCTAGCTTTGTTAAAGTAACCAATACCGCAAATGGTAAATCGGTAATAGTGCGCGTAAACGACCGGGGCCCGTTTCATGACGATAGAGTGATTGACCTTTCGTACGCAGCCGCTTATAAGCTTGGTTATTACACTCATGGTACAGCAAAGGTTAAGCTAGAGGCCGTTACGCTTGCTGGCTCTGCTGTAAATCAAACCTATATTCAAGTAGCTGCAGGTAGTACACTAACAAACATTGAAGCGCTAGCAAGCACGTTAAGAAGTCAGTATAAATTACCAACAAATATCGTTCAAAAGGACGCTATTTATAGATTGCACCTCGGCCCTATTAAAGATGCCCAGCATGCAAAAGAAGTATTACAAAAATTAAAACAAGATCAATTTCAAAATGCGTTCTTGCTATACACTCAGTAAGACTAATACCCAAACTACCCCAGGATGCTCGCATCTCAGGGTAGTTTGGGTATAAAATGGCGTAACGCGAATCTTTAACTTTAACCATTAATGAGTATGATGAAATCTATTAAACATAAAATCCTCAAAGGTGTATGCGGCCTAGTTTGTACAGCCGCCGTATTCTCAGCCAGCGCCCAAATTATTCCGGCACCACCTCAAGTTAATGCAAAAGGTTATTTTTTAGTCGACTTTACAACTGGTAAAGTAATTGCTGAAGGTGAAGCTGACACACAGCTAGCACCTGCAAGTTTAACTAAAATGATGACCAGTTATGTAATTGGTACTGAAATTAAAGCCGGTAACATTGCCAATACCGATATGGTAACGGTAAGCGAAAAAGCATGGGCTAAAAACTTCCCAGAATCTTCTAAAATGTTTATTGAAGTAGGTAAGCAAATTAGTGTTGATCAGCTTAACCACGGTATTATTATTCAATCTGGTAATGATGCATGTGTTGCAATGGCTGAGCATATTGCTGGAAGCGAAAGCGCATTTGCTGATTTAATGAATGCACATGCTGCTAAATTAGGTATGAGCAACAGCCACTTTATCAACAGCCACGGCCTTGATACTGACGAGCACTTCACAACTCCGCGCGATATGGCGACACTTGGTGCTGCACTTATTCGTGACGTGCCAGACGAATACGCACTTTATAAGCAAAAGTCATTTACTTATAACGGCATTAAGCAATATAACCGTAACTCATTATTGTGGGACGAAAGCTTAGATGTTGACGGTATTAAAACTGGCCATACATCAGAAGCAGGCTACAGCCTAGTTACCTCAGCAACTAAAAACGATATGCGTTTAATTGCTGTTGTTATGGGTACTACCAGCGAACGTGCTCGTAAAGTAGAAAGTAAAAAGCTACTTAACTATGGTTTTCGTTTTTATGAAACAATTACTCCGTACAAAGCAGGCGATAGCTTTGCAAAACAACGTATTTGGATGGGTAACAAAGAAAATGTATCTTTAGGTATTTTAGAAGATACACCGATTACTATCCCACGTGGTCAGCATAAAAACCTTAAAGCTAACTTTGAGCTAGATAACACGCTTGAAGCACCACTTGCTAAAGGTACTAAAGTAGGTACGTTATTCTTACAACTAGAGGGCGAAGATATTGCTCAATACCCGCTAGTAACACTTGAAGAAGTGGAAGAAGGCAGCTTCTTTAGCAAAATTTATGATTACTTACGTTTACAGATAATGCAGTAATTTACAATTGCCCTACTAACGTGGGTAACTAATTTAAACGTCTCCACTGTGAGGCGTTTTTTTTTGCTTGAAAAATGTTAGAATGCGCCCCATATAAGCAAGACTGCTAATTGCCTATCTGTATTAAGCTTCAAGCTTGCATAGAGTCCACACTTTTGTATGAGGAGTCACCGTCGTGGTTCAACCTGTTAAAGATACTAAATTTGATGAGTACCTAGAGTACCCTTGCCCATTTACATTCAGAATAATGGGTTTAGCTAATGTAAACTTAACTGATCAAATTTTAGCTAAGTTACAACCAATAGCACCTGGCGATTACGCCCCTAAAGTAAAACCAAGCAGCAAAGGTAATTACGAGTCAGTAAGCCTTGTAGCAACAGTTACTAGTGGCAAACACATTGAAGAAATTTACAACGTGATCAGCAATATTGATGACGTACGCCACATGCTTTAATCCATAGTTGAGATTTGTTGTGAACGAAAACACTTTGATCGTACGCCAACTGGGTCGCCAGCGTTATATGCCAATTTGGCAAAAAATGCAGGACTTTACCGACACCCGTGATGAAAATACGCCAGATGAAATTTGGCTTGTAGAGCACGAGAGTGTATTCACCCAAGGTCAAGCTGGTAAGGACGAACACTTACTTGCTCCTGGCGACATTGAGGTGATTAAAGTTGACCGTGGCGGACAGGTAACTTATCACGGTCCAGGCCAACAGATGATGTATGTATTATTTAATCTACGTCGTTTAAAAATTGGTGTACGTGAACTAGTTACGTGGCTTGAAGAGTGCATTATTGAATCACTCGCCGAGTACGGTATTGAAGCGTATGCTAAAGCTGATGCACCAGGTGTTTACGTTAACGACAGCAAAATTGCATCTCTCGGGTTAAGAGTTCGTCGTGGTTGCTCGTTTCATGGCTTAGCATTAAATGTTAATATGGATCTAAGTCCATTTTTACGCATTAACCCATGTGGTTATGCGGGCATGAATATGGTGCAAACTAAAGAATTAGATGGTCCTCAAAACCTAGAAAGTGCGGGTGAAGGATTGGTAAAACACATGATCAATAAGCTTAATGCAACACAGGTTAAGCATACTGAAGGGTTTGAAAACGAATGAATAAACCAGTCAAAATGGAACCAGGTGTAAAACTACGCGACGCAGAAAAAATGGCGTTGATCCCAGTAAAAGTTTTACCTACAGAAAAAACTGAAATGTTACGTAAGCCAGAATGGTTAAAAATTCGCTTACCTAAATCAACAGATCGCATTGACGGCATTAAAAAAGCGCTACGTAAACATGGCTTACACTCGGTATGTGAAGAGGCTTCGTGCCCTAACCTATCAGAATGTTTTAACCACGGTACCGCTACCTTTATGATTTTAGGTGCAATATGTACTCGCCGTTGCCCATTTTGTGATGTTGCCCATGGTCGCCCATTAAAACCTGATGCCACTGAACCTGAAAAGCTAGCACTTACTATTAAAGATATGAAGCTAAGCTACGTTGTAATCACTTCGGTTGACCGTGATGATTTACGTGATGGTGGTGCACAACACTTTGCTGATTGTATTCGCGAAATTCGTAAGCACAATCCAACAATCACTATCGAAATTTTAGTACCAGATTTTCGTGGCCGTATGGACCGCGCACTAGAGATACTAATCGAGACGCCACCAGATGTGTTTAACCACAATCTTGAAACTGCGCCACGTTTATATAAACTAGCTCGTCCTGGTGCTGACTACAAATGGTCTTTAGAATTACTTCGTCGCTTTAAAGAAGCTCACCCAGAAGTAAAAACTAAATCAGGCCTAATGGTTGGTTTAGGTGAAGAAATTAGCGAAATTGAAGAAGTACTTCGCGATTTACGTGCGCATAACGTTGACATGCTAACTGTAGGCCAATACCTACAACCTTCTAAGCATCACTTACCGGTTAAGCGCTACGTGCCACCAGTAGAGTTTGATGGCTTAAAAGCGTATGCAGACGAAATTGGCTTTACTCACGCGGCTTCAGGCCCGTTTGTACGCTCAAGCTACCACGCAGATCAACAAGCCGCTGGTAAAGAAGTGAAATAAATAAACTTAAGTATTAAACTACTTTTATAGTAAAAAATGCCGTTAGTTAATAAATTAAACTAACGGCATTTTTGTATGTGATAAATTTTTTTTACCATTTATCAAATAAAATTAGGTTAAACCCATCTAAGTTGAGATAATTAGTACTGACATAATTATTTAGGTTCATTATGAAACTATTAGTTCGTAACTTGTCTCGTGCTACCACTGAGCATGAGCTTCGTACTTTATTTGCAGAGCACGGTAAAGTGACTACCTGTAACTTAGTACTTGATAAAGAAACTGGCCAATCTAAAGGCTTTGCCTTTTTAGAAATGCCAAACGACATAGAAAGTAAAAGCGCTATTAAAGCACTTAACCAATCTACTGTTGATAAAAGTAAGATCCGCGTAAAACTTGCAGACGCTTAAAGCTAACTGCTACTTATGCTAAAAAACCAGCTAATGCTGGTTTTTTGCTTTTAGTGCACAGTATTGCATTTAGGCTTTATATTTAGCTAAAAACAAACTAACAGTTTGCTCTATTACTTTATTATTTTTCTGCTCTTCAGCTTTTTCAAACCCATAAAGCAACGGATAAAATACAAAAGACTTTAACTGATACACAAACTGTTTTGCTGCAATGCTTAAGTCATCAACTTTTAAAGTATTAGCCTTTGTAGCCTCTTTTAAAAAACCTTCAAAGTAGCTCATACATCCCATTGTATTATTGCTCAAAGATTTAGCTAACTGTGGCTCTTGTAGCATTTGCATAAAAGCTATTTTAGCAATGCGTAAAAAATCGGGGGAAGTGAGCATCCCTACTTCTTGCTCTGCAATAGCGCTAAGTTGTTGCTCAATAGGCTTATTTTTATCAAAGGAAATAACATCACCATGATTAATTTTAGCCAGCATCGTTGATAATATAGCCTGAAACAGTTCGTCTTTAGTCATAAAATGGTTATACACAGTACGCTTTGATGCACCCGCTTTAGCAGCAATTTGATCCATACTGGTATGCTCTACACCATTTTCATAAAATAATTGCTCTGCAGCTTCTAATATATCTATGCGTTTTTTTTCTGATAATTTCATAATGGGATCTTCAATTACTTATACATGTATTTTAACCAAACAATAAAAAAATGCACTAAGTAGTTTACTTTTTATATAGATAATGAAAAACTACACTCACTAGTTTACTTTAAGGTTTAACGATGACATTTTTTAAATGGTTAGTTGTGATCATCGCCGTCATTATTTGTGGAGTGTATAGCGTGAATAAAAGTTTAGTTGCTCATGGGTTAGAAAATACAGCTAATATTAAGCATTTTGACAATGGTAAGTTTCACAACGATGCCAAAGTTGAGCCGACTACATTGAAAAAAACACTGGGACTAATAGCGCGCTATATTAAAGAAAAACGTACCAATATTAGCCCTTCTAGTCCGGTACCTATGCACTCATTAACAAAAGATATGCTAGATAAATTAAGCAATAATACCATTCACGTAGTCAAATTAGGGCACTCTACGGTGCTATTAAAAGTGCATGGTGAATACTGGCTACTTGATCCCGTATTTAGTGAGCGCGCTTCGCCATTTTCGTTTTTAGGACCAAAACGCTTTTCGCCCACTCCAATTAGCATTACTGATCTACCTGAGATAGATAGAGTGCTTATATCGCATAATCATTACGACCACCTTGATAAAGCAGCTGTAAAACAACTAGCTGCAAAAACAAAGCAGTTTTATGTTCCTTTAGGTGTTGAAACTGATTTACAAAAATGGGGGATTGAACCAAGTAAAATATCTTCATTTAATTGGTGGCAAGAACAAGAAACTGAGCATGCATTAGTTGCCTTTACACCTACTCAGCATTTTTCTGGCCGAGGTATTAGTGATACAAATAATACCTTGTGGGGGTCGTGGGTTATTAAATCAAAGGAACAAAACCTCTTTTTCAGTGGTGACTCAGGCTACTTTGCTGGCTTTAAAGAAATAGGTAACAAGTACGGGCCATTTGATTTAACGCTTATTGAAACCGGTGCTTATGATAAAGACTGGGCCGATATTCATATGACGCCGGAAGAGTCTGTTAAGGCGCACTTGGACTTGCAAGGTAAAATCATGGTGCCCATTCATAATGGTACATTTGATTTAGCGTTTCATACCTGGATAGACCCACTTGAGCGAGTGACAGCAGCAAGTACAGCCAATAACGTTGCATTAAGTACACCGCAGTTTGGTCAAATATTTACAATAAATGATGCCCCCATACACGATAAGTGGTGGTTGCAATCATTTAAATAAAACTAAGCGGCTATTAAGCCGCTTTTTTTATACTTATAGTGCCCAATATTATAAAAGAAGCAGACAGCACAAAAAATGCCTCCTGTTCAGCTAATATTGCAGCAGCAAGAAATGCAATCCCACTAGCTATAAATAAATACCCACTTTTTTTACATTGGCTCATTATATGCTCCTTTAGGTTGTTCGTTATTTATACACCTTATAAAACTAATCTGCAATTGCGTGAAAAGTTTTCGATAAAAATTCGACATCGCTGCGGTGCTTCCTTTATATTGAAAGCCTAATTAAATAACAATATGAAGACTATGGCATCGACTCTTTTAAAAGTCGCAAGCTTAAGCTTGCTAGTTACCTTATTTGGCTGCTCAGACCCTGTTGATGAGCAAACCAACCTTGAAAACACACCTGGTGTAAGCCTTAGCAATATTAAACAACATATTAAAACGCTAGCCTCGGATGACTTTGAAGGCCGCGGCCCGCTTACTCATGGCGAAGTAAAAACAGTAGGCTACTTAAGCGAGCAATATAAAGCGCTGGGTTTAACCGGAGCTTATAAGGGTAAATACTTACAGCCTGTAAAAATGGCAATGGTGACGGCTAATCAGGATATGCAGTTAAAGGTAGGTGATTTAAGCTTTGAATCAGGTAAAGACTTCACTGCACGTACCGAGCAACTTCAGCCATTAATTGATGTACGTAACTCTGACGTTGTATTTGTTGGCTATGGTATTAATGCGCCAGAATATAAGTGGAATGATTATAAAAATATTGATGTAACGGGTAAAACAGTGGTTGTGCTAGTTAACGACCCAGGCTTTGCGACTCAAAATGATGCCTTATTTACTGGCAATGCAATGACCTACTACGGTCGCTGGACTTATAAATATGAAGAAGCGGCTCGCCAAGGTGCAAAGGCTGTATTTATTGTCCACGAAACAGCACCCGCAGCGTACCCTTGGGGCGTAGTTGAAAGCTCAAACACGGGTACTAAATACACGTTAATGGATAACAACTTAAACGCATCAAAATTACCGGTTATGGGCTGGCTAACACTTGATGCGACCGAGCAAATGTTTAACGCTGCAAAGCTAAACTATCAAGATTTAAAGCAAGCAGCATTAAGTGATGACTTTAAAGCGACGCCACTTAACTTAAAAGCAAACCTAGTTTTTAAAAACGAAATATCCCATGCCAAATCGCATAACGTCGTTGCACAAATTACAGGTAGCGAATCACCTGACGAGTACGTGGTTATAAGCGCACATTGGGATCATTTTGGTACGAAGCAAACCGACACTGGTCCTAAAATTTACAATGGCGCAGTAGATAATGCTTCTGGCACAGCAGCAACTCTTGAAATTGCACGCATCATGAGCGAAATGAACAAGCAAAAACCATTTAAACGCTCAATTATTTTTGCTAACTTTACAGCAGAAGAAACGGGATTAATTGGTTCTGAAGAGTTTGCATCGGGCGCGGTTGTACCAACAAAAAAAATGGTCGGTTTATTAAATATTGATGGCATGAACGTGCTTGATGGCACTGACTACATTTTACAATACGGTAAAGATTTATCGACAATGGAAAACTATTTAGCAAAGGCTGCAAAATCACAAGGCCGTGTTGTTAAAATGGATCCTCGCCCGCAAAATGGCTTGTTTTTTAGATCTGATCATTTCTCGCTTTCTAAGCAAGGCGTGCCTAGTTTATTATTTATGAGCCTGGGCGATACCGACCCTGAGTACATTGCGCATAAATACCATAAAGAAGCTGACGACTACTCTGCTGATTGGTCGCTAGGGGGAGTTAAGCAAGATATAGATCTTATTGTTGATATAGCCGCTCAACTTGCAAACAATGGCGATTGGCCAAAGTGGACTAGCGAGTCTGACTTTAAAGCTAAGCGCGCACAAGATAAGTAGTAATAGCTATTACTGAGTAATATAAAACCCTCCTAGTTGGAGGGTTTTTTCATTAAGCCATATATAAATGCTTTTATTGCCCAAGTACCACTTTAAACATGATTACCTGCACCCTATTAATAAAATAGTTAGCACAGTAAATCTGTCTATAGTGACAAACTATAAAAATTTTTACGAAAAAAGCAACTAAGTATTAAATACTTAGTTGCTTTGTGAGTATGACTGGTAAGGTTTTACAACTAACTCAAATATAAAGCCTGTTACTGAACCGTTGAAAACTCTTCTTTAGATAACTCGCCATTTCCATCTGTATCTAATTGATCAAATAACTGTACTAGTTGCGAGTTTACTTGTGCTTCTGATTTGCTAATTACGCCGTCGCCATCAGTATCAAAAGAATCAAAATCTACCGCAGCAAACGCCGCTGAAGAAGAAGCTAGGGCTACAAGTGGTAGGGCGTGTTGATCTTTGGTGGGTGAATTTGCAGCAGTCTGTTTGGTTTTTAGGCAAGGCAGAGCCTATGTAGTGTGGTTATTCCCCATAAATAGGCGATAACGCAGCATAAATACCAAACATGCGCTGCCCTTTGGGTTCTTTCTAGGGACTATTAACTCTTTGTTGCTCGGTTTTTACTTAGCCCACTAGGTTACAAACCTCGCGCCGCGATTTAATCGTTCCTAGATTGAACAAATTTCAATCCACAAAGATCAATACGCCCTAAAGTTTTGTGTAATGTTTTCATAAGCGTTTCCTTAGGCTTTGTGCCTGATAAGAGAGAGGTAAGAAGTCCTTTTCAAAGATCCTTTAGGAGTAAAGTTTGAATAAATTAATATTCAAAAAAATCATTTTCTGTCGGACCACCACTACTTTGAACATTCAGCTCGTCAAATTGCTCTATCACTTGCGCCGATTTTTCAGAGCGATTAATTAAAGCATTGCCGCCTGTATCAAGTGTTTCAAAGTCTGTGTTTGCAAATACAACTGACGAGGAAACAATAGCTATGAGCACAAATATTGATTGTAGCTTTTTCATAATTTAATCCTTCAAAAGTATGCGGTGTCCTAAATAAATTTGCTCAATAGTGTTCTCTAGTCACTTCCTGGTTATTCTTTTTAGTAGGCTCCCTTGCCTACTTAGGTTGTCTTTGGCAACTCAGAATTTAGATAACATCACAGAGCATTAACTGCTTAAGGCTTTAATTTTAGGCCTTAGAAAACTCATCTTCAGATAGCTCACCATCTTGGTTTGTATCGAGTTCTTCAAATTTGCTTAAAAGCTCAGCATCTACTGAAGCTTCGGCTTGGCTGATTGCGCCATTACCATCTACGTCTAGCGTATCAAAATCTGTTGCTGCAAAAGCCGCTGATGAAGAAGCTAGCGCCATTAGTACTAATGTTGATTGAAATGTTTTCATAATAGTATTCCTTCATTGGGTTGTTGCGATTAAGGCCTTTGGCTTTCATCACGTTTTGCTTAATACACTCTTGGTATTACAACTTCGATGCCACTTTTTATTTGTTATTTAAAAACAATGGGTTAAACAATATAAAGCGAGAGAAGCTAAATTTGGGGAGATGCTTTTGTTGCTTTTTAGCAACAGTCATTTAACTAAAAAAAATAAGCCAATATAAATCAATAAGTTAACTTTAATTAAAAAGACACACTTTAGCTAAAAAGCCAGTGACGGGAGCATTTAGGTTCGTCTTCAAAATAAACTGAATATGAACATGGAAATTACATAGGATTTATTCAAGTTTATTAAAAAATAAACTTATTTAAAATTAGATAGTTATATTTTTTTGAGGTATTTTATAAAAATTGTGAAGTGATATTTTGAAATTAACTGTTTTGTTGCCAAATGGCGAATTTATCTAGAAAGGTTGCAATGTGAAAGCTAAGTTATAGCATTGAGTTCATAACTTAATGCGCCGTAAAATATAGGTTCGCTTGAGTTAAGCAAACCTACATCGTGTGCCAGCCATCTGCAAAAGTACCGCTAAAAGTGCCACTATTTGAGGGAGGTAAATTATATAGATTTAAACTACTTCCACCCTTGTAGCCACTTTTGGTTGTCTTTTAAATCTCGCCAACTAATTGGATATTGATTTTTTGACATAACAGCCTCGGTAATACACTCAATTACATTGCCGTCTTCATCAAATTCCACCTCAACAATAATAAAGTGCTTTTCTTTATTTATAGCAGGTGTTGCGGTCCATTTACTATTCAATAATTTTTTAGGGTTTAATTTATTCATTTAATATAGCGACTCCTGCTAATATCACAGCTTATATAAAGCAACTATACGACCCCAACACCTACTTAGTTCAGGTTACTGCGCAACTAGCTTACCTTTGTACATTTGCATTTGGCAATGAAAGTCATATTCACCAGCTTCAAGCGCAGGTAGTTTAACTGTATTACCATCACCCATTGCCAGAGCTTTACTTATATCAAGCTGTGGAAATATCACTGTTTCGGCGCACGGTGCGCTGTCTTTTCTATCAAAGGTAAGTACAACCTCTTTGTTGGCAGCCACTTGAATATGGCCAGGCTTATAGATACCGTTATCAACGACTATCGTTACTTTATTGTCATCACTTTGTGTTTGCTCTGGTTTGTATAGCCAAAACCAATAAATAATTGCGGCTATTAACAGTGCACCACCTATATTAATCATCAACATAATGTACTCCTTAGCTTAAATTACGATTTATTTGGTTTGAAAAAACGTAAGCGATTAGCGTTACTTACCACAGTAAGCGATGAAAGTGCCATAGCAGCTCCTGCTACAACGGGGTTAAGTAATATGCCAAAAAATGGATACAACACGCCGGCTGCAATCGGAATACCCGCCACGTTATAAATAAAGGCACCAAATAGGTTTTGTTTAATATTTGAAATAGTTGCATTACTCACGGCAATTGCATCAGCAAGGCCATGTAACGAGCCACGCATTAAGGTAATGTCTGCACTTTCTATTGCTACATCAGTACCTGTACCAATTGCAAAGCCTACATCGGCTTGCGCAAGTGCGGGAGCATCGTTAATACCGTCACCAGTCATACCCACTATTTCACCATTGGCTTGGCGTTTTGTTACTTCGTTTACTTTGTCATCGGGCATTACTTCTGCAATAAAGTCATCAATACCAACTTGCTTAGCAACAGCTTGTGCAGTGGCTTTGTTGTCACCAGTTAGCATAACTAGGTGGATACCTTTATTTTGCAGGCGTTTAATCGCTTCTACTGAATCCTCTTTAATAGGATCTGCTACAGCAATAATAGCGTGGAGCTTATTATTACTTGCAAAATACATGGGCGTTTTAGCATCACTGGCAAGTGTTTGAGCTTGCTCGGTTGCATCATCAACACTCACATTGTATTTATCCATTAGCGCTTTGTTGCCAAATAACAATGTTTGCCCGTCAACACTGCCAGTTACGCCTTTACCTGTAATGGCATCAAAGTCGGTAACTTTACTCAGTGTTAAGCCATGCTTTTTAGCGTATGCCGTAATTGCTTCAGCCAGTGGATGCTCTGAGCTACTTTCAAGGCTTGCAACACATTGCATTACTGTATTTTCGTCGCTGTTGTTAAATGTAACCACATCGGTAACTTGCGGTGTGCCTTGAGTAATAGTGCCTGTTTTATCTAAAATCATGGTGGTGATTTTAGATGTAGTTTGCAGCGACTCGCCATTTCGAATTAATATTCCCGACTCAGCGGCTTTACCAATACCCACCATAACCGACATAGGGGTTGCGAGTCCCAGCGCACAAGGACAAGCAATAATAAGTACCGTGGTTACAGCAACAACGGCATAAGCAATTGATGGCTCAGGTCCAAAGTTTAACCATGCAAGGCCAGCAAGTACTGCTATAATCATGACTGTTGGTACAAATATCCCTGATATAACATCAGCTAAGCGCCCTATTGATGGCTTAGAGTTTTGTGCACGCTTTACCATATTGATAATATTGGCAAGTGTGGTTTCGCTACCAATGTGCGTGGCTTTAAATAATAAAGTGCCACTTTTATTAATACTTCCGGCAACGACTTTGTCGCCCGTTTTTTTGCGGGCAGGCATTGGCTCACCAGTAAGCATTGACTCATCAACCGTACTGCTGCCTTCAATAACGTCGCCATCTACAGGGATTTTTTCACCCGGGCGAACACGTACTTCATCATTTTTTACAACATCACTAATGTCGATGTCTTGCTCTTGATCATCGCGTATTACGCGTGCAGTTTTTGGTTGCAGACCAATTAAGCGTTTAATTGCCTGTGAGGTTCGCCCACGTGCTTTTACTTCAAAAGCGAGCCCTAAACTAATTAAACCGATGATCATCGATGACGCTTCAAAATATACGTGTCTTGCGACTTCTGGTAATAAATTTGGTGCGATTACTACAAACATCGAATACAACCACGCAGTACCTGTACCAAGCGCTATTAATGTATCCATATTTGCCGCATGGTTTTTAAATGCTTGCCATGCGCCGTTGTAAAATTGTTTACCTGATATAGCCATAACTACAAGCGTGACTATACCCACTAAAAACCACGCTATTCGTTGTGTGTCGGTGGTTACACTCATGTCAAAAATAAGCCCGTATATCATTAACGGTGTACCGACTCCTAACGCTAATATCATATTACGCATTAGCTTTTTGTAATGTGCCTCGTCTGACTTTGCTTTTTCATCAAGTGCATCTTGATCAGATTCGTTACTCATTGGCTTAGCTGAATAACCAATGTTTTCGACTGCTTTAATAAGCGTGCTTTCGTCGGCTTTACCTTCTACACGTACAGTACGCTCAGCAAAGTTCATTTCTACGCTTTGCGCACCTTGAACACTATTGAGGGCTTTTTCAATTTTGGCCACACAACTGCCACAATTAGCACCTTCAATAATAAAGTTTTGCGCGGTGTCTTTTGTATTAGTCGTCATTACGCTGCTCCTTATTTGCAGAATCGTTTATTGGATCAACAAAAGATTCTATTAAACTACACACGTCACTGGTATTTGCACCATCGGCTGATGTATCCCATTGCTCCAGAGCTGCATGCATTCTGTTTCGTAATTTTAATGTTTCTTGAAATAGTGCTTCGGTTTCTTCTAGGCGTTTAGTAATGAGTTTACGCGTTAACGGACAAGGACAATTCCCCTGCTCTGACTCGCCTATAATCTGTTGAATATCTTTGAGTGAAAAACCAAGTTGACGAGAGCTAATAATAAACTTTAAACGTTGCTGGTCTCGCTTTGTATATTCTTGATAGCCATTTTCTTCACTGCGTATTGGATTAAGTAACCCAACACGCGTGTAATGACGAACAGTATCGGCAGTCACGCCCATTAACTTGGCGAGTTGTTTAACATACATAATTTAGCTCCGTCATGTTTCAGTAGTTTCATAATAAACCTAGGTGCAACACATAGGTCAATAGCATCATTAAAATGCAATGACTTTTCCCTACAAAAAATATAATAGTATAAACTTAACTCGTATTTTTAATCGAAAGTTGGATATAGTGCAATTAAACGCATACTATAAACTCCCTAACAAATTGATTATTTTATGTTTTGCTAAAATACCTTATCATTTTTATAGGTTGCCTATATAGCAATCTAGGCATAGCAGAAAATGCTAAAAATAATATTCTGATCATTCATTCTTATCATAGTGAGCATGAGTGGACCAGTATGCTTAAAAAAGGATTTGAAGATTCTTTTAAAGAAGAAAAAAGTACGCATTTATTCCATGAATTTATGGATGCTAAGCGCTATCCTCAAGGAAAATTTAAAGAACAATTTTTGACCTACCTCCAACACAAATACATATCTACTAATTTAAGCCTTATTGCTGTAACAGATGACTCTGCACTCGAGTGGGTGACAGGTCACAGGGCTACATTTTTCCCTTCATTACCAATTGTATACAGTGGTATTAACCAAGTTACACCTGAAATTTTAGCAAAAAAAAACATGACAGGTGTTTTCGAAAATAGAAACCTTGCCCAAACAGTATTCGATATAAAGAGAATGACGGGGAAAGAACAGTTAATTGTTATTTCCGACAGCAGTATAACCGGTAAAATAAACTTAAATAAAATTAGAGCAATTAATAAGGACCCAAAAGCACCTAAACATATTTATGAGGTCATCGATTTAAATGAAATAGATATTGCAACAACACTTACCCCATACTCTAAAAACATTCCAATACTGGTGATCGGACAACTCATTAATCCCAATCAAAGAAATGAACTTATTCGCTGGAGCGAGAGTAGCTCTTTACTAGCTAAGCATACTACTAGACCCATATTCACTATTGCAAAAGTTACGTTAAATAATGGCGCAACTGGCGCACACGAACTTGACGGTATTCAGCACGCAATGCAGACGAGTCAGCTCATTAAGAAAATATTAAATGGTACTGAGGCTTCACTGTTACAGCCTATTTTACAGGCGCAAAGCATATGGGTTTTAGATGTTGGAAAATTAGAAGAAATTGGTATTAATTTAGCTTTAACCCCCACACCTAAAGTTCTTATTAATCAAAAAACAAGCTTTTATAAAAAGTACAAAACCTACGTTTGGCTTACTATTACAGCATTTAGCACAGCACTGTGCATCATTATATTAATGGCTGAAATAATTCGACGTACAAAGCAAAACCAAAAAATATTAAATATAAATCAACAGCGTTATAAAGACTTAGCTCAAGCTGGCGCAAATGTATTTTGGGAAACAAATCAATTAGGTGAACTTTGCTATATTTCTGGTAATACAACGTTATTTTTTAATTTATCTCAGCAAAAAATGCTTAATCATACCTTTGAGTCATTATTGAAAAATAACAATAATATTGAGTTTCCTTGGGAAAATTATAAAGTAGCTACTGAGAAAAAAAATAAAATAAAAAACCTAATTATAAAAATAAAATTATCCAGTAAAGATCTTAAAATTTTAATGCTCGTGGCTAAGCCAACCTTTGATCAAAACAGTAATTTTTCGGGTTACCGCGGAATAATTAAGGATATCACACAGCAACATCAGCTTTCGGAACGAGTCGTATATCAAGCAAGCTATGACCAACTTACTGGGCTTATAAATCGCCAAACCTTTAATGAAAAACTGAAAGCTTACTTATCTAATAAGCAAAATAATCAAGCTCCACGCTTTTTATGTATACTCGATTTAGACCGCTTCAAATTAGTTAATGACAGCGCAGGTCACCTAGTTGGTGATGCCATGTTATGTGAAGTCGCGACACTTATAAAGCAAAGCATTACTAATAAAGACTTACTTGCACGTTTAGGCGGGGACGAATTTGCTTTATTAGTTAATGATTCAACTTTAGAGCAAGCTCAGCTCACCTGTGAAAAAATAATTAGTACGATTAGAAGCTATAAGTTTATATGGAATGAACGAATTTTTGACTCAGGTATT
This sequence comes from Pseudoalteromonas sp. SWXJZ10B, assembly GCF_015864475.1. Lineage (NCBI taxonomy): Bacteria > Pseudomonadati > Pseudomonadota > Gammaproteobacteria > Alteromonadales > Pseudoalteromonadaceae > Pseudoalteromonas > Pseudoalteromonas sp. SWXJZ10B. The sequence goes on along the minus strand of NZ_JADYXD010000012.1, from coordinate 19,533 downwards.
AGTATAGGTATGGTGCCTATAACATATGGACTAAATGCGACAGAGTTACTTAGTAAAGCAGATCTAGCGTGCTATAAAGCTAAAGAACTAGGCCGAGGTCGTGTTTATATTACCGATCACGGTAACAATAGTTTATACAACGAAGCACTTCAAATAGGCTATATTGCGAATATTAGCCAAGCTATTACTAATAATCAGTTTTTTTTAGTTAAACAGCAAATAGCTCCACTAAGCTCTTCTATAAGTGAACAAGCCCACTACGAAATTTTAATTCGCTTTAAAGCGCTTGATAATAAACTAATTCCCCCTGATTTATTTATTCCAGCTGCAGAAAAAAATGGCTTAATAACATTAATAGATCAATGGGTAGTGAGTACTTTATTAGTGAGATATAGAGAGTTTTTCCCTGATAATAATACCCTTGTATCTATTAACTTATCTGGGATTAGCCTAAGTAATGAGGCGTTTGTACAACACATAATTAAACTCATAAAAAAAAGTGATATCAATGCTAAGAATATTTGTTTTGAAATCACCGAAACAGCTGCTATATCTCAGATAACTAAAGTTCAAAATTTTATAAGAGAGATGAAAGTACTTGGTATTAAGTTCGCAATCGATGATTTTGGCAGTGGCGCGTCTACTTACGAATATTTAAAAAACCTACCAGCTGATTATCTTAAAATAGATGGCAGTTTAATTAAAAATATTGAACGCAGCCAAGTAGATCAACAAATAGTCAAATCTATTAATGAAATAGCCCATATGATGGGAATGCAGACCATTGCAGAGTTTGTAGAGAATGAACAGATTAACCAAATACTTGAGACTATCGGTGTTAACTATGTACAGGGCTACCATATTGGTAAACCCTGCCCATGTGATGAAAAATAAAAGTTTAGATAAATATCAGCCTTACTTATTTTCACCCTCGCGAGATACTTTTAATTCGTCACTTAGTTGCTGCGCTAAAGCTTGTATTTTAGGCATTGCATCTTGCATTAAGCTTTGTGACATTTGCATAGATTCTTGCATTACAACTGGCATTTTAGCGAGTATTTTTTGCCCAGTATCTGTTTTATAAAAAGCTAACATATCGGCAATTTCTTGTTCATTAAAATGCTTGTCGTACACGTTAACCATCATTGGCTGCATTTTAGCCCAGCTCATTTGCGTTTTTAATACTGCTGTCATATCTGCGTAGTATTTATCAAAAATTGGCTGCTCAGAAGGCTTAACGCCCATTTGGTCTGACATGCCTTTCATCATACCTTCAACCTGGCCGTACATAGAGTCAACCATTGAATCTAAATTCATTACACTAATAAGTTCATCTATTTTTTGCTGCTTAGTATTTTGTTCAGCATATAAACTACTAGAAAAAATCAGTAATGATAAAAGTAGTACCTTACCCATAATAATATCCTTTCATATAAATAATCGTTTTATAGTTACATTATTAATTAGTCTTGTAAAGGGTACAAGCAATCACTAAAAAGGCCGAGTAAAATGAATTTATTCGGCCTTTTATAAATATATTTTTATGTTAATCGTCTTCTACATTATCTAGGCCTTTAGTGCCTTCTTTGGCTTTTAGCTTATGATGAATAGCTGACTTTATTAGCATGTAACCACTAATCGGTGCCGTAATTAGTAAAAATATAGTAATGAGTATTTCTTTAACACTTAGGCCATGCCCTGAATTTGCAAAATAAACCATAGCTGCAATTAGCATACTTGCCATGCCCAACGTTGTTGCTTTAGTTGGCCCATGCAAACGCATAAAAAAGTCAGGTAGTTTAACTAAGCCTATTGAGCCAATTAAAATAAACGTACCACCAAATAACAATAATATTGATACAACCCATTCGCTGATCATGTTTTCACCTTATTCAATTATATCGCCACGTAGTAAATACTTACACACTGCAACTGTACTTATGAAACCTAGCATGGCAATAAGCAGTGCAGCTTCAAAATAAAGCCCTGTATCCATACTAATGCTATATAAAATAATCAGTGCAATGACGTTAATGTACATTGTATCGAGCGCTAAAACACGATCAGGCACTGATGGACCAATGATCAATCGCCATAAATTAAGCAATAATGATAAGCCAATCATCGAAAAAACAATGAGTAATACGGTGTCTAACATTGAAATATCTCCTTTAGTGGAGCTTCGTAGCGTTGTTTTATTTGTTTGATAAGTGCTTCTTCATCTTTAAGGTCAAGCACATGTATTAATAAGTAGCGTTGTGTTGGCTCTTCACCCTCAGGTAACGATTCAGCAATTGGGTAAACCTCTGCACTCACTGTACCGGGTGTAAGCGATACACTACTGGCCAATATGGTAATTGGCATATCATGAGTTAAATCTATCGGTACTTTTATAAATGCCGGACGCAAATTTTTAGATGGCCCAAGTATAAGTAAAGCCACTTGTAAATTTGCTACGACAATATCGTACAGCACAATAAGCAACTGCTTAAGAGCCAAGCCCGGCTTTAAAATTAGTGGCTGAGGCTCGCGAAGCGAAAAACTTAATATCGGGATAAGTATTGCAAAAATAGTCGCTAATACTAAGTGCCCTACCGACACGCTATTATTTAACAATAGCCAAACCATAAACAAAAATAAGCTACGAAATGGCGTTGGTAACCAACGAAAACGGGCTTGTAATCTCATCACATGCCTCCTTTAAGTACAGCATTAATACCGCCGCTTATATCATGTAACTGAGTAGCAGCACCTAGCATGTATTCACTTATTGGTCCGCCAAAAATAACGAGCAATGGCGAACACGCAAGTAAACCTATAATTACAATTACCTGCAACGGGTGTGCATTTGCACAATCTGCGTTTTCGCTATTTTTACTTTTATGCTCCCAAAACAAGGTCGTGCCAGCACGCGAAAGCGCTACCAACAACGCGAAGCTTGTTACTAAATATACAGGCCAAAATAGTAAAGCTTGCTCACTATTTAATGTGGCTTTAAGTATCCAAATTTTACCTACAAAGCCTGATAGTGGCGGCATACCAACTACAGTTAAAGCCGCAACAATAAAGCACACACCTAATAAAAATGGTTGTTTAACAGAGCGACCCGCTACTAGCCTATCACCAACTTTACCGCGCTGGATTGAAACTAAGTCTGCTAGTAAAAACAGTGCGGCACTAACAAGTGTTGAATGCACTAAATAATATAAAAGTGCAGCAGTGGCATTTACATTTTGCAATGCAATTAGCGCAACCAACGTACCTACCGATACTAATACTAAGTTAGAGGTGAGTTTACGTAAGTCTTGCGCTGCCATAACGCCAATGGCACCCACTATAATGGTGGCAATTGCTAAGCCCCAAAGCCAAGGCTGCGCCATATGTTCAAGCGCTCCTGCTTGTTCGCCAAATATCACCGTGTAAACACGAAGCATGGCGTAAACGCCTACTTTGGTCATAATCGCAAACAATGCAGCAACCACAGGTTTAGCGCTTGAATACGTATTTGGAAGCCATAAATGCAGAGGTAATAGTGCGGCCTTTAAAGCAAATACAATTAATAGTAATAAACCACCTGCTTTTGCTAGGTATACATCATCGCCCGAAAGCTGTGATACTTTTTGCGCCATATCTGCAATATTAAGCGTACCAAGTACACCGTACAAAATACCCAAACCGATTAAAAATACGCTTGAGCCAACTAAATTTAATATTACATATTGCAGTGCCGCACGAGTGTTTTGTTTATCACCTGCGTGCATTAACAGTGCATATGATGCAATCAGTAACACTTCAAAAAATACAAATAGGTTAAATAAATCGCCAGTTAAAAACGCGCCATTTACACCCAATATTAAAAAATGAACAAGTGGATGATAAAAGCTGCCCTTTTCATCATCGCCAGCACTACCATATAAAATAGCGCCCAAACCTAAAAGTGAAGTTAACGTAACCAATAAGGTAGATAACATGTCAGCGACTAAGACTATCCCAAATGGTGCAGACCAACTACCAATAGCGTAAACATTAATACCTGTATTATTAATATGTACAAGTAAAAGCACACTAATGGCAAAAGTAGCTATTGCCATTACAATTGAAACTAAGCGGCGAATTTTGACGCTTTTACCACATGGCGGCAGCAATAAAATAACTGCCGTCAACATAGGTAATAAAATAGGTAGCGAAGCTAAATGTTGGATCATTTTTGCTCCTTATTATCTGCAGAGGTGTTAGGCACATAACCATCAACATGGTCACTACCTAAATCGGCGCGCCCACGTATTGCCAAAATAACCACAAATGCGGTCATCGCAAAACCAATCACTATTGCAGTTAGTACTAATGCTTGAGGTAGAGGATCGGCGTATTCTGTGCCAGTACCAAGTACTACCGCTTTATTAATAGTAAGGCGACCTGCTGAAAACAAAAATAAATTAACAGCGTATGAAATCATAGTAAGCCCAAGTACTACAGGGAATGTACGAGCTCTCAGCAGTAAAAACACACCGCAACTGACCAATACTCCAACGCAAGATGCGTACAATAATTCCATTAAATATTTACCTCTTTTTTCTGGGTATCTGCTGTCATATTACCTAAGCTTGCTAAAATCATTAACGTAGCGCCTACAACAGTTAAGTAAACACCTAGGTCAAATGCAATCGCGCTGGCAAGCTCTGTTTTACCGACAAACGGAATATCAAAGTAGTCAAACCAAGTTGTTAAAAATGGCTTATCGAAGAACCAACTACCCACACCTGTAAACAAAGAAATACCGATGCCTGAGGCTATAATTTTGCGATAATTAACATCAAAGCGTTCGTTTATCCATGCTGTACCATGCGCCATGTATTGCAAAATAAACGCGATTGACGTTACCAGTCCTGCAATAAAGCCACCACCAGGTAAGTTATGTCCACGTAGGAAAATATATGCAGAAACTAATAACGCAAGCGGTAATAAACTTTGTGAAATACTCGCCAGTAATATTGGATGACGTTCTTTAGCCCATGGGCGCCCTTCGCTGTCGCTTGCTGGCATAAATAATGGAATTCGAGAAAGTACTTTAAATATACCTAATGCGGCAATACCTAATACGGTAATTTCTCCAAGCGTATCAAAGCCCCTAAAGTCGACCAAAATAACGTTAACCACGTTGGTACCACCGCCACCTATTTTAGCGTTAGCAATAAAGAAGTCTGAGATTGAATCTAATGGACGTGTAAGTAATGCGTAACAAATACTCGCTATCACTACACCTAACGTAGAGGCTATTGCTAAGTCTCGAAGTACGCGTAATGAACTTGATTCTTTTGGCGTATGCTGCGGCAAGAAAAACAATGCCAACATAAGTAAAATAATAGTAACAACCTCAACGGTTAGCTGCGTAAGCGCTAAATCTGGAGCAGAAAAGCGTGTAAATACAACCGACACCATTAATCCTACAATTGAGAGCATTAATAGCGATACCATTCGAGAGCGATGCCAAATAACGGTGGCAAGAGCACCAATAATCAATAAGCCTGCACCAATTGCATTGTGCACATCAACAGGGGTAAGTGGCATGCTTCCGGCAAGTTGTTGCATTTCAAATAACGGCCAACCTGCACACAGTAATACTACCGCTAACATAATTACAAGGTAGCGCTGCAGCGATCCATTTTCTGTACTGTTTACTTTTGACTGACACCAAGCAACAATATTTAAGATTACACGTTCAAACGTTTTTTTAGCGTTTAGAGGTGGTAGTGATGCTTGAAATTGAAATAGATATTTACGATTAATATAAATAAATAAGCCGCCAGCAATCGCCATCGCACTCATTAGTAGAGGCAAGTTAAACCCATGCCAGATAGCTAATTCGTAAACAGGCATTTCTTTTCCAAGTACAGCTAAAGACGCCGCAGATAAAATGCCATCAATTGTAAAGTGCGGGAACATACCCACTAACAAACAAATCACAACAAGTATTTCTATTGGTACACGCATATAGCGCGGTGGCTCATGCGGCGTACGAGGTAAATCAATTGGTTCACCATTAAAAAACACGTCATGAATAAAGCGTGCTGAGTACGCAACAGCTAATGCACCTGCAACAGTTGCCAGTACTGGAATTAACCACGACATAGAACCAAGCACTTGCTGATGCAGCGTTTCTGCAAAAAACATTTCTTTAGACAAGAAGCCATTTAGTAAAGGAACTCCTGCCATTGCAGCCGCCGCGACCATCGCAAGCGTTGCAGTGTATGGTAAGTATCGCCACATACCATTTAATTTACGCATATCGCGCGTGCCCGTTTCGTGATCAATAATACCAACGGCCATAAATAACGACGCTTTAAACGTCGCATGGTTAATTATGTGAAAAATAGCAGCAACAGTCGCAAGTTCAGTATCAAGTCCGAGTAATAGCGTTATTAAACCCAAATGGCTTATTGTTGAATAGGCTAACAAGCCTTTTAAGTCGTGTTTGAATAGTGCTATATAAGCGCCAAACAACAGCGTAGCTAAACCCGTTAACCCAACGAGCAAGAACCAAGTATCGGTGCCGGCTAAAGCAGGATGAAAACGTGCTAACAAAAATATACCGGCTTTTACCATCGTCGCAGAATGTAAATACGCGCTTACTGGCGTAGGCGCTGCCATTGCATGAGGAAGCCAAAAGTGAAATGGAAATTGTGCCGATTTAGTAAACGCACCCAGTAGCACCAATACCAATGCTACTTCGTATAAATCATGAGATTGAATTATTGCTTTACTCGCTAGAATAACATCTAGGTCGTAACTACCAACAATATCACCTAATAGCATCAATCCAGCAAGTAACGCTAAGCCGCCCGCGCCTGTTACAGCAAGCGCCATACGTGCGCCTTTTCGCGCTTCTGATTTATGCCACCAAAAACTAATTAATAAAAATGAGCTGATGCTCGTTAATTCCCAAAACAACCACAGTTGAATGACGTTGTTAGACATAACAATACCAAGCATTGCAGTCATAAATAGCATTAAGTAACTATATAGCTTAGCCATTGAGTCATTAGCGCTTAGGTAGTAACGGGTGTAGAGGATAACGAGCAAGCCTATGCCTAAAATCATAAACATAAACAATAAACTGAGGCCGTCTAACCGCAGAGACAAATCGAGTCCTATTGACGGGATCCAAGCTAAAGAATAACGAATGGTTTCGCCCGCTAAAACGGCAGGTGCATGGTATAGAGTAATCCCCAAAGCCGTCAAAGGCGCAAGAGCCGTTAAACTAGTGCTTAAATTGCGGGATAACTTACCTGTGCATGCAGAAATAACACTGCCAATTAAGGATAACAAGGGTATCCAGAGCAAAGTCATAATGTAGGGCCTTTTATTATCATAAGTTTATTAGGGCATCTCTTTTTAATACTAAGTGATGCTTTTACTGCCTGTTTTTAAACGACATTAATGACTATAGTTATACTGAAAAACACTGATTTTGTCTATAAAAAGCGGTTCTGTATGGGTGTTTTTTAAACAAGAACTAACAATTTATTAAGCCTAAAAAAACAATTAATTAATACTGATAATTGTTAATTTAATATGGCCTTATTTGCAAATGTAAGCGCGCCAGGGTGACGATGAAAGTTACCATTGGTCATATCTAAATGTTTCAACCAAAGTTGTCTATACTGCGCTGAGAGCCCTAACTGCTGATATTGCATAATAGACCAATTTTCACTAGGTTTATAAGCAATACCTCCTACCTGGCAACTCTTTGCTTTATGCCAACCTGTTGGCGGTGACTCACCATGAGAAATAAATAAATTAGGTGCAACAAAACCCGTTTTTGCACACAACCATGCTTGCTTAATTTTAGGCAAAGCGTATTCATCTTCAAAACCGTTAAAATGCATCAGCTCATGCAAAAATATACTGTATTTTGCTTTTGAGTTTATTAGCATTGTTCCCTTCGTGACATTAGCCGTTCCATCTTTAGGCATCATCACTATAAAATCAAAATTGTTAGGAAGCTGGCTATTAAGTTTAGATGATTGCCAGTCACACTTTGCTATTTGACTAGTACTACTTTTACACTCAAGCATACCCGCAACGTAAACGGGTTTTGAAAAGCAAAAAATATTTTCACGGGGCTCTGGTTGTTTATTATAAGCATTAATAAACTCTGTAAGTTTATATAAGCCACTGCGATGATCGCTCATAGTCAGCACGTTAAACATACATTGCTTATTAGGTTTGCTTATATTTCTTAAAGATGAAAAACCGAGATCGTGGATAAACGCGGTAGATATTTTACTCTGTGGTATTTTTAACTGAAGTTTTAGATGATTTAGTACATCCCCTGCTGGTAATTTGTTTTTACTAGCGAGTAACTCTAAATCGCTCCAACGTGATTGCTCAAGTAACTTTGTTGCTAATATTTTACGCTCTGGGATTGTTAAGTCATTTATAGCGGAGAGCCAAAATTGTTTTGCAGTATCACTCTGACTGCTTTTAATAAGCTTAAGAGAATACATATATTGTGCTGAGGAAATTTTACTGCGAGCAAGTATAGCTAAAGAGGTCTTTGGTAACTGCTCTAGGTGATCAGAAAAATAAGCTGGTGAATTCCAATAACTTTGTAGAACATTGGCTTTTGTATTTAAAACATGCCAAAAGCCAATAGCGCCAAGGTAATTACTCGAGCCTGTAATTAACAAACAACATAGTAATACACCTATTAATTTAAAACGCTTAACTTGCGTCAACACCTTCCATCAACTCAAGTTCTAAACGCGCATATTTGTACTCAATAAACTCATGTACATTGGTTGCTAGCGCAAGCCTAAAATAGTCTGATGCTAAGTACAGCTCACCCGCTGCTTGATGCATTTTGGCTAAGTAAAAATAAGCTTCACATAAACGTTGCGCATATTCTTGCTCAGTTCTAACACCATCACTAATGCCTGATAAAAATGCATGTTCACTCATATCGCCCGTATAAAGAGAAATTAACTGATACGCCCATTGTGAATCATCAAGCGCAGTCGCATTTTGTTTAAGGGCATCAAGTGCGATTACTTTATCCTCTTGTGCCTGGGCTAAATAAACCCATAAAACACGGTACGGATCGTTAGGAGAACGGGCTAAAAACTCATTAAAGTCATTTTTAGCAAGGCCAGCTCTATCGCCGTAATACAGTGCAATTCCTCGATTTAAATAGGCGTATTCATGCTCTTCATCAAGTTCTAGAGCTGAATCGAAAAACTCATAGGCTTTTTCGTACTGCTGCATAAGCGTATGTTGAATACCTAAAAAATTATACACTTCAGCTAAATCAGGCTTAAGTTTTACTGCGCGGTTAAAATCAATACGCGAAAGAGTGGTCATACCTAGACTATCGAAAAGTACACCACGGTCGTAATAAAGCTTAGCTTGTTGCTCTTCGCTTAAGTCAGCCCTATTCAATAACTCTGAGTAGCGTGCAATAGCAATTTCACTTCTAAAGTCAGAGGCTAAAGGTGCAGTAAATGGCACATTAACAATCGGGGTTGGTTCTGATTCTGTTGTAGTTTGGCAAGCGCTTAAAGACAAAATAGCAAAAGATGCCAAAGCTAAATGTTTGAGTATCATTAAAATCCTTAATACCAAGATATATCGCGATTAATATAAGACAGACCTTGTCCAATAAGGTTTCATTAAAGCATAAAAAAAGGGGCTAAACAGCCCCTTTTTTATCATCTAGCTAATATAACTAGATTAATAAGTTAACAATTACGCGTCAGTTGGCGCGTCAGCTGCAGGTGCTGCTGATTCCATTGCTTCTTTAATACTTAGACGTACACGGCCTTGGCGATCTACTTCTAGTACTTTAACTTTAACTTCTTGACCTTCAGAAAGGTGATCAGCCACGTTATTAACGCGCTCAGTACTAATTTGAGAAATATGTACTAGACCATCTTTACCAGGAAGAATGTTTACAAACGCACCGAAATCAACAATACGTACAACTTTACCTTCGTAGATAGTACCTACTTCAAGTTCAGCTGTTAATTGCTCAATACGGCTAATTGCATTAGCTGCACTTTCGCCATCTGTAGCGGCAATTTTAATCGTACCGTCGTCACCGATTTCAATCGTTGTACCAGTTTCTTCAGTAAGCTGACGAATAGTTGCGCCACCTTTACCGATAACTTCAGCGATTTTCTTCTGTGGGATTTTCATTGTGTATATGCGAGGAGCAAACATTGATAGCTCTTCAGAAGGAGCAGAAATTGCTTCGTCCATCACTTCTAAGATATGTAAACGTGCAGCTTTTGCTTGTTTAAGCGCAATTTGCATGATTTCTTGAGTGATACCTTCGATTTTGATATCCATTTGAAGTGCAGTGATACCTGCAGCTGTACCAGCAACTTTAAAGTCCATGTCACCTAAGTGATCTTCATCACCTAAGATGTCAGAAAGAACAACGAATTTATCGTCTTCTTTAACTAGACCCATCGCAATACCAGCAACAGACGCTTTAATTGGTACACCGGCATTCATAAGTGCAAGTGAAGTACCACATACAGAAGCCATTGAAGATGAACCGTTTGATTCAGTGATTTCAGATACTACACGGATTGAATATGGGAATTCAGTCAATGTTGGCATTACAGCAGCAATACCACGCTTAGCAAGGTTACCATGGCCGATTTCACGACGCTTAGGAGAACCAACAAAACCAGTTTCACCTACACAGAATGGAGGGAAGTTGTAGTTAAGCATAAAGTGGTTTTTATGAGTACCCGTTAAATCGTCGATTAACTGTGAATCACGTTCTGTACCAAGTGTAGCTGTTACTAACGCTTGAGTTTCGCCACGAGTAAAGATAGCAGAACCGTGAGTACGCGGTAATACGCCAGTCATTACATCTAGTGCACGAATCATATCTGGTTCACGACCATCGATACGTTTTTCGCCAGAAGCGATACGGCCACGAACGATTTTCTTCTCAAGTGAACCGAAGATTTTACCAATTTCTTGCTTATCTAAAGACTCGCCTTCAGCAAGTTCAGCTGTTAACACTGCAACAACTTCATCTTTAGCTACGCCAAGTGCTTCTTTACGCGCTACTTTATCAGTGATTAAGTAAGCTGCGCCTACTTTATCAGCAGCAATTGCTGCAACTTTATCTTCTAGTGCAACGTTTTTAGCTGGTGCAGTCCAATCCCAAGTAGGCTTGCCTGCTTCTGCTTTAAATTCTTCGATTGCAGTGATGATCGCTTGAGATTGCTCATGACCATATACAACAGCGCCAAGCATTACGTCTTCTGCAAGTACGTTAGCTTCTGATTCAACCATAAGTACCGCTTTATCAGTACCGGCTACCACTAAATCAAGTTGGCTTTCTTCAAGCTCTTTTAATGTAGGGTTAAGTACATATTCGCCGTTGATGTAACCAACGCGAGATGCACCAATTGGACCACTGAACGGGATACCAGAGATAGCAAGTGCTGCTGAAGTACCAATCATCGCAACCATATCAGGTTGGATTTCAGGGTTAACAGAAACAACAGTAGCAATAACTTGTACTTCGTTTACAAAACCGCTTGGGAAAAGTGGACGAATTGGACGGTCAATAAGACGTGCAATAAGTGTTTCGCCATCGTTAGGACGACCTTCACGCTTTAAGAAACCACCTGGGATACGACCAGCAGCATACATACGCTCTTGGTAGTTAACTGTTAGTGGGAAAAAGTCTTGGCCAGGTTGTGCTTCACGCTTACCAACAACAGTTACTAAAACTGAAGTGTCGCCAATGCTTGCAAGTACAGCGCCGTCTGCTTGACGAGCGATTGCACCAGTTTCTAGAGTCACTGTATGTTGACCTAGTTTGAATTCTTTAATAATTGCTTGCACTTAAAATATTCCTTAAATGTATTCTAATAAGTTGTCATCAAAGTACCAATTACAGTACATAATTGTATTCAGTTGGAAATCAATTAAGTACTACAATTGGCAATGATGTGAATAAGCGTAGATAAACCTTTTTACCTACGCGCATAGTATATACCAAAGCTGCTTCAAAATGCGAGTCTAGGGTGTGTTGATCTTTGTGGATTGAAATTTGTTCAATCTAGGGTCGATTTAATCACGGCGCGAGATTTGTAACCTAGTGGGCTAAGTAAAAATCGAGCAACAAAGAGTTAATCGCCCCTAGGATGAACCCGCAGGGCAGCGCATGTTTGGCATTTATGCTGCGTTATCGCCTATTTATGGGGAATAACCACACTACATAGGCGCTGCCTTGCCTAAAGACCAAACATACAGCTGCAAAATTAATCACGAAAGGTCAACACACACTCGCTACTAGATTTAAACTGGGCTAATTAGCGGGTAAATACAACAGCTATTGGTAGTCTATGAAATGGGGGTTTTATATTATAATTCAATAGGTTTAAGAATTTTCTTAATTTGGAAACACAAATTTTAGGCACAAAAAAAGGAGCTAAAAAGCTCCTTTTTCTATAATCTAGTTCTTAGCGACGTAGGCCAAGTTCTTTGATTAACGCAGTATAACTAGTGATGTCTTTACCTTTAAGGTAATCAAGTAGTTTACGGCGAGTGCTTACTTTACGAAGCAGACCACGACGTGAGTGGAAGTCATGCTTGTGATCAGCAAAGTGACCTTGAAGCTTGTTGATGTCAAAAGTAAGTAATGCTACTTGTACTTCTGATGAACCTGTATCGCCTTCTGCACGTGCAAATTTAGCAATGATATCGATTTTTTCTTGATTGCTTAGTGACATAGTAACTCCAAAAATTAAATTTAAAAGGTGTCTTAGCCGATCACTAATTCAGCCAAAACGATTAAGCGGGCGTATTCTACCAACTGTAGGAATAACTACAAGCTAATTATCCCCAACTACAACTAATAAGCCACCGTTAGGCACATTAGTTGCTTATTCAGGCTTTACGTAATCGTCTTGCTGACTAGCAAGACCACGTTTAACCTTTAAATGACCGTTTGAGTTGCGCTCACCAGTACCAATAAATATATTATCCGCAACAACTTTAATTGCACCATCAGGTAAAGCGATTGATAATTCTACAGCTTGCCCGTGACTAAAAATCCCCCCTTGTTCTTTTGTAATTTCAACAACGGGTAAATCAGTTAAAGCAGTATCAATTGGTAGCAATAGCGAGTCTAAATAAGTTGAAGGCGCAAGCTCTTCTTCTTTCGCTTTAGCAAGCAACGCTTCAATCTCATCAAGCGAGACCATTTTATCTGCCGGATACTGACCAACAGCGGTTCTGTGGAGCATAATAACGTGTGCGCCACAGCCTAGGTTTTCGCCTAAATCATCAACGATTGTACGAATGTAGGTCCCTTTAGATACATGGGCCGTCATTTGTAATACGTTGCTTTGTTCATCAAATTCGTCAAACGATAAGCTAAACACGTTTATTTTTCTGCATTTACGAGGAACTTCAATACCTTCGCGCGCGTACTTATATAACGGTCTACCTTGGTACTTAAGAGCTGAGTACATTGACGGATATTGTTCAGACTCACCAACAAAAGCAGCTATTTCTTTTGTTAGCTGTTCACGCGTAACGTTCACATCTTTAGTGCTAACAATTTCGCCATCAGAATCTGATGTTGTTGTACGCTCACCCAGTTGTGCTCGAACGATATAGGTTTTATCTGTATCGAGTAAAAACTGCGTAAACTTAGTCGCTTCACCAAAACAAATTGGCAGCATACCTGTGGCAAGTGGATCTAAAGCACCTGTGTGTCCAGCTTTTTGCGCAAAATAAACACTTTTTGCTTGCTGTAATGCTTTATTTGATGAAATGCCTTCAGGTTTGTTTAACAACAAAATACCGTCAACTGCACGGCCTTTACTGCGCTTTGCCATCTGTATCAGTGCCTTCTTCGCTATCTGTATCGTCTACGTGATCAGTACCTTCTTCGCTATCTGAAACATCAGCAGCATCAACACTTTCTACGTCTTCATCTACATGCTTTGCGTTATCTTCGCGGATAATAGAATCCACTAAGTTAGAAATACGCATACCTTCCATTAATGAGTTATCAACTACAAACTTTAACTCAGGCATTATACGTGCACGGATACGCTTACCAAGTAACGAGCGAATATAGCCCGTTGCTTCATTAAGTACTTTTGCGCTTTGCTTTGCTGCGTCTTCATCTTGTGTGTTAAACACAGTAATGAAAATTTTGGCATAAGATAAATCGCGCGATACTTCTACCGCTGACACTGTCACCATACCTAAGCGTGGATCTTTAATTTCGCGTTGTAAAATTACAGCAATCTCTTTTTGGATTTGCTGTGCAACACGATCAGTGCGAGAAAATTCTCTCATTATACTTGTCCTAAAATAATAACTTATTGAAATTAAATAATAAGTTAACTAAATAATGGATATGCAAATGGGGGCTAAGCCCCCATTTAAAATCTTAGCGTAGGGTGTGTAGAACGTCCGGCGTTAACCTGAGCGTTCAATACTCCCTAGTAACAATTATAGAGTACGTTGTACTTCAACTGTTTCGAATACTTCGATTTGGTCACCAACACGTACGTCATTGTAGTTCTTAACGCCGATACCACATTCCATGCCGTTACGAACATCAGCAACATCGTCTTTAAAGCGACGAAGTGACTCAAGTTCACCTTCATAGATAACAACGTTTTCACGTAGTACACGGATTGGAGCGCTACGTTTAATAACACCTTCAGTAACCATACAACCAGCGATTGCGCCAATTTTTGGAGACTTGAATACGTCACGAACTTGAGCAAGACCAATGATTTCTTGTTTAAACTCTGGCGCTAACATACCTGACATTGCTTGTTTAACTTCGTCAATCAAGGCATAAATTACGCTGTAGTAACGTAGGTCTAAGTTTTCAGTCTCGATAACTTTACGAGCTGAAGCATCAGCACGAACGTTAAAGCCAACTACAATTGCGTTAGACGCTGCAGCTAGTGTTGCATCAGTTTCGGTAATACCACCAACACCTGAACCAACAATCTTCACTTTTACTTCATCAGTAGAAAGTTTAGTTAGTGAATCAGAGATTGCTTCGATAGAACCTTGAACGTCAGCTTTAAGTACCACGTTAACTTCAGAAACATCGCCTTCAGTCATGTTAGTAAACATGTTTTCAAGCTTAGCTTTTTGTTGACGTGCTAGTTTAACATCGCGGAACTTACCTTGACGGTATAAAGCAACTTCACGCGCTTTACGTTCATCTTTAACTACAGTCGCTTCGTCGCCCGCAGCTGGAATACCAGAAAGACCTAAAATCTCAACTGGAATAGATGGACCAGCAGACTTAATGTCTTTACCGTTTTCATCGCGCATTGCACGAACACGGCCATACTCAAGACCACATAATACAATGTCACCTTGGTTAAGCGTACCAGATTGAACAAGTACTGATGCTACTGGACCACGGCCTTTATCAAGACGAGATTCAATAACAACACCAGCCGCCATACCTTCAGTCGGTGCAGAAAGCTCTAGAAGCTCAGATTGGTTCAATACTGCTTCAAGAAGGTCGTCAATACCTAAGCCAGTTTTAGCTGAGATATGAACGTACTGCGTATCGCCGCCCCATTCTTCTGGAATAACGTCTAGTACAGCAAGTTCGTTTTTAACACGATCTGGATCTGCGCCTTCTTTATCCATTTTGTTTACAGCAATGATTAAAGGAACGCCAGCTGCACGTGCATGCTGTACCGCTTCTTTAGTTTGTGGCATAACGCCATCATCTGCTGCAACCACTAGGATTACGATATCAGTCGCTTTAGCACCACGAGCACGCATTGATGTAAATGCAGCATGTCCTGGAGTATCTAAGAACGTAATCATATTGCCGTTTACATCAACATGGTATGCACCAATATGCTGTGTAATACCACCGGCTTCGCCAGAAGCAACCTTCGCAGAACGAATGTAATCTAGCGTAGATGTTTTACCATGGTCAACGTGACCCATTACAGTTACTACTGGAGCACGAGGCTCTGACTTACCATCTTCATGGCGGTCATTAAGTACTGTTTGCTCTAATTCGTTTTCTTTAACAATGATAACTTTGTGACCCATTTCTTCTGCAACTAATTGTGCAGCTTCTTGGTCAATCACTTGGTTAATAGTAACCATGTCACCCATTTTCATCATTGTTTTAACAACTTCAGCGCCTTTAACGGCCATGCGTGATGCAAGCTCGGCTACTGTAATTGTTTCGCTAATACGCACTTCATTTTTAACATCAACAGTTGGTTTTTGGAAACCATGTTGTAATGATGCTGGCGCTTTTAGCTTAGACTTGTTACGGCCTCTTGACGCTGCAAATTTATCTTTTGCTGGCGCTTTTTTCTTTTTCTTAGCACGGCGTGTACCTTGCTCATCACGAGCATCGGCAACATCTTCTGCTTCACGTGCATAAGTAGAAGTCGTAAGATGGTGATCCGCTGTTTCTTCGCGTTTCTTACGTTCTTCTTCTTCTTTCTTCCAGCGTGCTGAATTCTCTTCAGCTAGCTTTCTTGCTTCTTCTGCTTGACGTTTCGCTTCTTCTTCAGCTTTCTTCAATGCGGCCTCTTCTGCTTCTTTTTGCAGACGCTCAGCTTCTATGCGATCTTTCTCAGACTTAGCACTTTGCTCTGGGGTCATCTGCTTTTGTTTCGCTTTACGCTCTGCATCAGCTTTGCGTTTAGCTTCTTCTTTGGCTTTACGGTCAGCGTCTTCTTTCGCTTTGCGTTCTGCCTCTTGTTTCGCTTTTAATTCTGCGGCTTCTTGGTCAGCTTTTTGCTGCTCTTCAAGGCGCACTTTTTCTTCAGCAGCTAAGCGTGCTTGCTCTTGCTCTTGTTCCATTGCGCTTTTCTTCACGTAAGTACGTGTTTTGCGAACTTCAACTTGAACATCTTTTGCTTTACCCGTAGAGCCAGTCACACTTAGCGTGCTTTTGCTCTTACGTTGTAAAGTCATGCGCGCAGGGCCATCTGAACCTGTACCGCCATGATGCTTACTTAAATGATCAAGTAACGTTGCTTTTTCAGCTTCTGTTACATTATCAGTTGCTTGCTTAGTGATACCTGCTTGTGAAAACTGCTGTAGCAATTTATCAACAGTCGTACCTATATCGCCGGCTAGTTTTTCAACATTTACTTCTGCCATAGTGTGTAATACCTCCGTTAATAAATTACTCGTCTGCAAACCAACAAATGTTTCGTGCAGCCATAATCAGTTCACCCGCTTTTTCAGATGAAACTTCTGTGATATCAACTAATTCGTCAATACCTTGTTCTGCCAAGTCTTCAAGTGTAACAACACCCTTGCTTGCCATCACAAATGCTAAGTGACGTTCTAAGCCTTCAAGCGCAAGTAAGTCTTCAGCTGGCTCTGCGCCATCTAAGCTTTCTTCCGTTTTAAGTGCTTTAGTAGTCAATGCATCTTTTGCGCGTGAACGCAGTAAATCTACAGTCTCTTCATCAAGACCATCAATTTCTAAAAATTCAGACGCTGGTACATACGCCACTTCTTCAAGTGTAGAGAAACCTTCGTTGATAAGTAATGATGCAAACTCATCATCAATTTCTAAATTTTCAGTGAATAAGTTAAGTAACTTATCAGATTCAGCTTCATTTTTAGTACGCATGTCTTCAACAGTCATTACGTTTAGTTCCCAGCCAGTTAACTGACTTGCTAAACGAACGTTTTGACCATTACGACCAATTGCTTGCGCTAGGTTATCTGCTTCTACAGCGATATCCATTGAGTGAGTGTCTTCATCCATTACGATTGAAGCAACTTCTGCTGGCGCCATTGCATTGATAACAAATTGTGCCGGGTTGTCATCGTAAAGTACGATATCAACACGCTCACCGCCAAGTTCTGACGATACAGCTTGCACTCGTGCGCCACGCATACCAACACATGCACCAATTGGGTCAATGCGTTTGTCGTTAGATTTAACAGCAATTTTAGCGCGTGAACCTGGATCACGTGCTGCAGCACGTAATTCAATCATCTCTTCGCCAATTTCTGGCACCTCAATGCGGAATAATTCCATTAGCATTTCAGGTTTAGAGCGCGTTACAAATAATTGTGCACCGCGTGCTTCAGGCTTAACTTCATATAAAAAGCCACGAATACGGTCACCCGGGCGGAAGTTTTCACGTGGTAACATGTCATCACGGTAAATTACTGCTTCTGCGTTATTGCCTAAATCAAGAACAATAGAGTCACGCGTTGCTTTTTTAACAACACCCGTTACCAACTCACCTACTTGATCTTTGTATGCTTCAACAACTAAAGCACGCTCAGCTTCACGTACTTTTTGTACGATAACTTGCTTAGCCATTTGTGTTGTAATACGGTCAAATTTGATTGAGTCGATTTGCTCTTCAACATAATCACCCATTTGCAAATCAGGTTCTTCAACCTGTGCTGCTTCTAGAGTGATTTCGCTGTATGGATTCTCTAAAGAACCATCTTCTAATACAGCGGCAATCTGCCAACGACGGAACGTATCGTAATCACCAGTTTTACGGTCAATTGCTACGCGTACTTCAATTTCGCCATCGTGTTTTTTCTTTGTAGCTGTCGCTAAAGCGAACTCTAGAGCTTCAAAAATCTTTTCTTTTGGAACCGCTTTCTCATTGGAAACGGCTTCAGCAACCAATAATATCTCTTTTGCCATGGGTAATGCCTCGCTTGCCCTATTCCTTCGCACTCGAATTTAAAACTTCGCGATTAAATTCGCACGTTCGATGTTACTAAGCATGATCAGATGCTCTGCACCATCGCTAGATAGTGTGATCATATCGCTGCTAACTGCTACTAAGTCGCCTTTAAAATTACGACGACCATCCTGTGGAAGTTTAGTACGCACGCGTACTTCCTCTCCTTGCGCCTGCTCGTAGTGATCTTGTTTGAATAATAGACGATCAACACCAGGAGACGATACTTCCAAATCATATTCATTTGTAATTGGGTCTTCGACGTCTAAAATCGCACTAATTTGGCGACTTGCATCCGCACAGTTATCAACTGAGATCCCATTCTCATGAGCAATATATACTCTTAAGGTAGAATGGCGACCCGCTTGCACAAATTCAAGACCATGCAATTCAAAGCCTAACATTTCTACCGCAGGCGTTAACATGGTTACTAAATCTTGTTCAAGTTTTGTCACGAAAATCCTCCATACAAACAAAAAAAGGGCTTATAGCCCTAAAATACTGAGTTTAAGTTTTAATTTGATGACAATTGCCACAAATCGCAAGGTGCAGATACAACAACGCCCCGAACCAAGCGGGGCGTCACACCAATAAAGCATAAAACTGTGTGGCCTAGGGCCAAGCTTGGTTGCGAGTCAGTAAACTGACCTAATTAAACTACATAGTCTAAAACGCAAAACGCGCATTACTTAGAATGCGCGATATAAATTAGTAAGGTAATACCTACTAGTAGAATTGGTTGCGGGAGCCGGATTTGAACCGACGACCTTCGGGTTATGAGCCCGACGAGCTACCAGACTGCTCCATC
>NZ_JADYXD010000073.1:0-500 GCF_015864475.1 Pseudoalteromonas sp. SWXJZ10B | reverse complement strand
ACGCGAACGTCTCCGCGGCCCATGCGGGGGACTACGCGACGTTCGAACTCGGAGCGCACGTTGTCGAGCGCGTCCCAGAGTCCTTTGCCTGCGTGGTCAAATGCGTCTGCGAACGGACGGCGAGAATCCCGGCCGCCGGTTCCGAATGAGTTGTTCATGCGGATCCTCCAGTCGGTGGATGCGGGGCACGAGCGGCCTCGCCGATACTCAACGATACATCGTTACCATTCGCTCTCCACAAAGCTCAGCGAACCCGAAGCATTCTCGTCGATGGCTGCGGCAACCGAGTCAGTTCGCTGTGATCGTGCAGGTGGGAGGAGTTAACTGGGGGCATGGCAGCTACCGTCTCAGATCAGCTCATCGGCCAACTACAACACGCAGGGGTCACCCGCATCTACGGAATCGCGGGTGACAGCCTCAACCCCATCGTCGACGCGGTGAGGCGCACCGGCGGGTCCGCCAAAGGCGGCATCGATTGGATTCATGTCCGCAACGAAGAG
>NZ_JADYXD010000072.1:0-500 GCF_015864475.1 Pseudoalteromonas sp. SWXJZ10B | reverse complement strand
CGAACTCAGTAGTGAAACGAAACAGCGCCGATGATAGTGTAGCATTTGCTATGTGAAAGTAGGACATTACCAGGCTTCAAATTGTAAAGAGCCCGAATCTAACGATTCGGGCTTTTTTACGTCTGCAGAAAAGTAAAATACGTGCAATTAATGCGCACTCACATCAACACATATCACGTAGGGCGGGCGAGCATAGCGACTCCCAACGCTAGAATCACAACAAGAATCCTCAATACCCCAGTCGGCCAATACAGCAGCATTTGCTACGTGACTTTCTACTGCTGTGGGCACTACGACATTCTACTGCGTAGCGCACCGATTTCAAATTATAGAGAGTCCTAATCGAAAGAGTCGGGCTTTTTTTACGTCTGCAGAAAAGTGAAATACGCGCAATTAACACACACTCACTGTAGTGGTACAGTGATTTTGGCCACCCATTAAGAAAGAAATGTTATGCTAATAAGCATACAAATTTGGGTGAAAAAATGACGAAATTAAAA
>NZ_JADYXD010000011.1:67966-126978 GCF_015864475.1 Pseudoalteromonas sp. SWXJZ10B | reverse complement strand
CGAACTCAGTAGTGAAACGAAACAGCGCCGATGATAGTGTAGCATTTGCTATGTGAAAGTAGGACATTACCAGGCTTCAAATTGTAGAAAGCCCGAATCTAACGATTCGGGCTTTTTTACGTCTGCAGAAAAGTAAAATACGTGCAATTAATACACACTCACATCAACACCCATCACGTAGGGCGGGCGAGCGCAGCGACTCCCGACGCTAGAATCACAACAAAATCCCTCAATATCTCAGTCGGCCAATACAGTAGCATTTACTACGTGACTCTCCACCGCTGTGGGCACTATGACATTACACAAGCTTCACATTGTAGAAAGCCCGGATCTAACGGTTCGGGCTTTTTTACGTCTGCAGAAAAGTGAAATGCGCACAATTAACACACACTACATCAACACCTATCACGTAGGTCGGGCGAGCGCAGCGACTCCCGACGCTAAAATCATGAAAAATCTCCGCTCAGCAATGAATGCGCAGCATTTTCACTATGACTCTCCACCGCTGTGGGCACTATGACATTATACAAGCTTCAAATTGTAGAGAGCCAACATCTAAAAGTTCGGGCTCTTTACGTCTGCAGAAAGTAAAATGTGAACCAATAACGAACAATCAATGCCATAACATCATCGAGTAATTGCATTAAATACCTTCATGATGAAACTAAACCCGAAAGGTTCTCGTTTTTGAAAAGTGTAGTAAGGTTAAACGTAGGTGAATAGCGTACTACTTATTTAACTATCTTAATTCATATTTAATCTTTTTTACTTTCTATAAAAGCTAATTACTCTCATTTCCTTAGATAACAAATTTAATTTTGCTTTGTTACTGTCTTTGATTTAGGATCAAATCAGTTTAAAACCAAGAACTAACAGCCTGTGTATAGATTATTAATTAGCGCCATATCCATTTTATTTTGTTTTTCTGTGTCGGCAGTTGAAGTAGCTGATCTATATCAAGATATTTTAAAAGTGGATGACAAAACACGAGACACTCGATTAGCTGCGAGTCGTAAAGCTTTGCTCAATGTTTTAGTGAAAGTAAGTGGTGATGAAACTGCGGATCAAAATAAATTAGCGCAGCAACGTACTAAAGATATTTCTGATTATATGCTTAAGTTTGAATATGACGAGAGAGCAAATGGACAATTGAAACTCGTTGTTAAATTTGAAGCTCGAAAGATCAACGCGCTAATCAAAGAGTTAAACTTACCTTTATGGGGAGTACAACGCCCATTAGTCGCAATATGGTTAGGTATTGAAGACAATTGGCGCAGAGAATTAGTAACACAAGAAAGTTACCCGCAATTAGAGCAGTTAATTTATGACAAAGCAGGACGCCGTGGTCTGCCTGTCGTTGTGCCATTACTTGATTTACAAGATAGACGTTTAGTAGGTATTCCTGAGGTATGGGGTAACTTTTCAGAACCAGTAGAAGAGGCCTCTAGACGATACAGTGCTGAGCGAAGTATTACAGCAAGAATGTATAAAGAAGCGGATAGCGAAAATTGGATTTTAGATTGGCGTTTTACTAATGATGATCAATTTGATTCAAATAGATTAACGGGCGATAAGCAGCAAATAGTGAGTCAAATGATTGATACCTTAGCTCGAGGCCTTGCAAGCGAGTACGCTATTGATCCAAATGCTTATTATGAACAAGCCGCGGCCACGCTAACATTAAAAGGCACGCAAAGTTTTGTTGATGTTGAATTAGCAAAACAAAGATTATTGAACTTAAGCGTTGTTACGCAAGTTAAAATTGTTCGTAAAACACCAGAATTTGTAGAATTTAAACTAAACCACACTGGTAACCTAAGCGATCTTAAAAAAGGGTTAGGGTTAGACTCCTCATTTAAAGATTATGAGGATCCACGCGCTTTTTATCATGTTGTTGATAAAAATAGCTTAGAGTATCAATGGATAACACCATAATGCTAACTTCTGAGCCGATGCAAATGGCATTACCGGTTACCTTGCCGGATGACGAAACATTTGCATCGTACTTTGGTGGGGAAGATTCGTTAGAGGTTAACCATTTAAAAGATAGCTTTTCGAAGTTAGCTAAAAAGTTTCAGTATACTTATTTATGTGGGTTAGGTGATTCGGGTAAGTCTCACCTTTTGTATGCAACCTGCATTAAAGCACAAGAGCGTGGCTTATCTAATATGCTGCTGTCTATGCGCGAAGTAATTGACTTTGGACCTATGGTATTAGACGGTTTAGAAGCGCTTGATGTTCTATGTATTGATGACGTGCATTTAGTTGCAGGCAATGATGCATGGGAAAAAGCACTATTCAACTTTTTTAACCGGTTTAACGAACCCGGAAAAATGTTAGTAGTAACTGCCGATTTACTTCCTAGCATGCTTAATATCTCGCTGCCTGACTTAGAGTCTCGCTTAACGTGGGGAACAACCTTTCAAATTCGTTCTATGAGTGATGATGATAAAGCACAAGCACTTGTTAAGCGCGCTCATATGCGCGGCCTTGAATTAAGTGATGAGTGTGCACGCTTTTTACTAACCCGTTTAAGCCGTGATATGCGTGCTTTATTAGATGTACTCGACAAATTAGATCATGCATCTATGGCAGCACAGCGAAAATTAACTATTCCTTTTATAAAATCAACGTTAAAGCTGTAGTAGGTCTAGAATCTAGACCCTTCTTTCAGTTATCATAAGCTATTATCAGAGCGTGTTTACCTTTCCTGATTGGAATTTGTTTAACTTAAGAGTGCTTTAATCGCGTCGTGAGGACTTTAGCGTAGTATTTATATGCGAAACCCGAACAACAAAGAAAGTAGCCTCCGAGATAAACACTTCAAACTGCATGTGTTTGGTCTTTATTTAGCGTTATTGCATCACTTATGTAGGAAACTACAGTCCAATGCTTAACCTTATTTAATAACCAACCACACTGTTGTAAAGCAATCTTGAAAGGCCAACACGCTCTTAAGCAATCACCTTCTGTGAAAGGTCAGGTATCGAATGAACTTAGAAAACATATTAGCGCAAGCACTTGAGGCGGTAGCCAGTGCCAGTGAAATAGCGCAGTTAGAAGATATCAGGGTTAATTACCTTGGTAAAAAAGGCGAAATCACTAGCTTACTTAAAACGTTAGGTAAAATAGCACCTGAAGAACGTAAAGAAGCAGGCCAAGTTATAAACCAAGCTAAACAAGATGTACAAGCTGCTATCAACGAAAAGCGTGAGTTGCTAGCAAGTAAAGCACTTGAAGAAAAACTAGCTGCTGAAACTATAGATGTAACTCTACCAGGGCGTGTTATGCCTACTGGCGGTTTACACCCAGTTACGCGCACTATTGAGCGCATAGAAAGCTTTTTCGGTGAGTTAGGTTTTGAAGTTAAATCTGGTCCAGAAATCGAAGACGATTTTCATAACTTTGATGCGCTAAATATTCCAGAGCACCATCCAGCACGTGCTGATCATGATACCTTTTATTTCAATCCTAAGTTAGTACTACGTACTCAAACAAGTGGCGTGCAAATTCGTACTATGGAAACTGAGCAGCCACCACTGCGCATTATTTCACCTGGACGTGTATACCGTAACGATTACGACCAGACACATACACCTATGTTCCATCAGGTTGAAGGTTTAATGGTTGATACCGATGTTAGCTTTACTGAGCTAAAAGGTATTTTGCATGATTTTTTACGTAACTTTTTTGAAGAAGATATGGAAATTCGTTTCCGTCCTTCATTCTTCCCGTTTACAGAACCTTCGGCTGAAGTAGATGTTATGGGTAAAGACGGTAAGTGGTTAGAAGTACTAGGCTGCGGCATGGTACATCCAAATGTACTTAAGTCTGTGGGCATTGACCCAGAAAAATACACCGGCTTTGCTTTTGGTATGGGTGTAGAGCGTTTAACTATGTTGCGCTATGGCGTAAACGATTTGCGTGCATTTTTCGAAAATGACTTAAAATTCCTGAACCAGTTCCGTTAAGAGTGAAACAATAAAATGAAATTTAGTGAAAAGTGGTTAAGAGAGTGGGTTAATCCTGCTATTGATACGCAAGCTCTTTCGGAACAGCTTTCAATGGCTGGTCTAGAAGTTGATGGCGTTGAGCCTGCTGCTGCCAAATTTAATGGCGTAGTTGTAGGTGAAGTTGTTGAATGTGGACAACACCCAGATGCAGATAAACTGCGTGTTACCAAAATTAACGTAGGTGGCGATGAGCTACTTGATATCGTGTGTGGTGCACCAAATTGTCGTTTAGGTATTAAAGTTGCTGTTGCAACTGTGGGCGCTGTACTGCCTGGTGACTTTAAAATTAAAAAAGCCAAACTACGCGGCCAACCTTCAAACGGAATGCTATGTGCTTTTGTTGAGCTAGGTATTAGCGAAGAAGGCGACGGCATTATGGAATTGCCAAGCGATGCACCAGTAGGCACTGATTTACGTGACTACCTAGGTCTTGATGATAATATTATAGATGTTGATTTAACACCAAACCGTGGTGACTGCTTAGGTATAAAAGGTCTAGCACGCGAAGTAGGCGTTTTAAATAGTATTGACGTAAACGTATTAGATATTCCAGCTGTTACTCCAACAATTGATGACAAAGTATCAATTGAGCTAGTTAATGAAGATGCATGTCCTCGTTACCTTGGTCGTGTGATAAAGGGCATTAACCTTGATGCAGAAACACCACTTTGGATGGTTGAAAAATTACGTCGCAGTGGCGTACGTTCA
The DNA here is from genome assembly GCF_015864475.1 of Pseudoalteromonas sp. SWXJZ10B. Taxonomy (NCBI): domain Bacteria; kingdom Pseudomonadati; phylum Pseudomonadota; class Gammaproteobacteria; order Alteromonadales; family Pseudoalteromonadaceae; genus Pseudoalteromonas; species Pseudoalteromonas sp. SWXJZ10B. The sequence goes on along the minus strand of NZ_JADYXD010000011.1, from coordinate 122,257 downwards.
ATCGACCCAGTAGTTGATGTTACTAACTATGTATTACTTGAACTTGGTCACCCAATGCACGCGTTTGATTTAAATGCGATTGAAGGTGGTATTAAAGTACGTAGTGCAAACGCAGGTGAAGAACTTGTTTTATTAGACGGTAACACCGCTAAATTAAACGACACAACACTTGTGATAGCCGATCATAACAAAGCACTTGCAATTGCAGGTATTTTTGGTGGTGAGCAATCAGGTGTTACAGATAAAACATCTGATATATTACTTGAAAGCGCATTTTTTAATCCTGTAGCAATTGCAGGGCAAGCACGTAGCTACGGTTTACACACTGATGCTTCACACCGTTATGAACGCGGTGTTGATTTTGCTCTACAACATGATGCAATGGAACGTGCAACAGCACTTCTACTTGAGATTGTAGGTGGTCAAGCAGGCCCAGTAGTTGAAGCTGTTGCGGCTGACAAACTACCAAAAGTGACTGAAGTACGTCTTCGTCGTGCACGTTTAGACCGTGTTATTGGTCATCATATTGATGATGCTAAAGTAACAGATATTCTTATGCGTTTAGGTCTTGATGTTAAAGTAGAAAATGAAAGCTGGAGTGCGGACGTACCAAGCTACCGTTTTGATATTCGCATCGAAGAAGATTTAATTGAAGAAGTAGCACGTGTTTACGGCTACAACAGCATTCCTAATGTTGCACCAACTGCAAAACTTAAAATGACGACACATAACGAAGCAACTATTGCGCTTAGCAAGTTCCGCAATACGTTAGTGACTCGTGGTTACCAAGAAGCAATTACATATAGCTTTGTAGACCCTAAAGCACAAGCTATTTTACACCCAGAGTGTAAAGCAATGGTATTACCGCACCCTATTTCAATTGAAATGTCAGCGATGCGTGTAAGTTTAATGCCGGGTTTATTAGCGTCTGTAGCGTATAACCAAAATCGCCAACAGCCTCGTATTCGTTTATTCGAACATGGTCTTAAATTTATAAGCGACGAAAGTGCAGAAAATGGTGTTTACCAAGTACCGGTTATTGGCGGCGTTATTACGGGTCTTGTAAATGGTGAACATTGGGTTGAAGAAAAACGTAACGTTGATTTTTACGACCTAAAAGGTGATGTTGAAGCCTTACTTGCAATTACTAATGACGTTACTCGCTTTGAAATTAAAGCCGAGCAGTCAGATGGACTTCACCCTGGTCAATCAGCTGTAATATATGTTGATGGCAAAAAGGTTGGTTTTTTTGGTGCTTTACATCCTCAAGCTCAAAAGTCGTTAGATATCAACAACGCAACTTTTGTTTTTGAAATTGAAATGTCAGCAATAGAAAAAAGAAATTTACCGCAAGCAGAAGGGGTGTCTAAATTCCCTTCAAATCGCCGCGACATCGCGATTTTAGTGGCAGACAGCGTTAAATCTGGCGACATTTTAAGCGTGATCGAAAAAGTTGGCGGAAATCAATTGGTTGACCTAAACTTATTCGATGTGTATAAGGGCAAAGGTATTGAGCCAAATTATAAGAGTTTGGCGATTGCTCTAACACTGCAAGCGGTTGATAGAACACTCGAAGAGAAAGATATCAATCTAGTAGTTGATAACGTGGTGGCCGAATTGGCCGAACAGTTTAATGCATCGTTGAGGGACTAGATATGGCGCTTACTAAAGCCGACATAGCTGAACACCTATTTGAAAAGCTCGGGATCAATAAAAAAGATGCCAAAGATTTAGTTGAAGCGTTTTTTGAAGAAATCCGCTCAGCGCTAGAAAAAGGCGAGCAGGTTAAGCTCTCTGGATTTGGTAACTTTGATCTTCGAGACAAAAAAGAAAGACCAGGCCGCAACCCGAAAACAGGCGAAGATATTCCTATTTCGGCACGTCGCGTGGTGACTTTTCGACCAGGTCAAAAGCTTAAAACCCGCGTAGAAGTGGGCACAAGCAAAGCAAAATAAAAAAAGGCAGCGTAAGCTGCCTTTTTATTTGCCTGAATAACCTAGTTATTAAATTATACCAACCTGCATAAATCTTTGATCAATTTAACGAATTAAATTGCACTACAACGTCGTTAAAAACGTTTTATTTAGAACAACTAGATACAAAAATTTTTGCCTAGTTCTAGCGTAATTTCCTTAACGTTAAATAGACCCCATATATAAACAGATTGGTATTAGGTTATTTTTGCGATTATAAATTAAAACTCTCGAGGAGATACAAAATCACCTGCCATTATTTGCTGAAATGTTTGCTCTGCAAGTACATCTAGGCTGTCTAAGCTTTTACCATTCGTTATTAATTGCTGCTCAATTTCAAACACGTCAATATTTTCAATCCCCGACATTTGCGCTACTTTAGAAAATATATATGCATGCTTAAATTTATCATGTTTATAAAAAAGACTAATAAGTGATGTATACACTTCAGGATTCGGTACGTTGTCTTTTTTATTGAGTTCTAAAGTTTTATAAAGCAAATCGATGGTTTTTTCATCGTCGAACTTAATATAGTACGATGCTAAAAAAAATTGCATTTCGGCACTTTGCGTTACACTTTTGTCATTTTCTATCGCCAATAATTTAGTCAGTGCGTTTTGGTTATTATTTCGTGACCATTGGTAGTAGAGCAAACCTGGATGGTTCGTATTCTGGGTATCTTGATATAACCGAGTCATTTCTTTAATGCTCGTTAATTGACCGTCAATACGTGACGTTTTTTTAGCTTTTAACTTAATATGTTCAATTTTGGCAGCCACAGTTATACATTGGTTATAGGATTCAAAGTCTTTGAGTAATTGGTATTTATTTTCATCAGTAGGGTCTTTGTATTCTATGTAACGTTTGATAATTACATCAGAACGCTCATCCTTGCAGTGACTGTCTTTGTTTAAGTCGCTACAAAAGCCAGGTGTTTCTTTGCACACTTGTGCGAGTGTCAAGGGCTCTTCACACCCTGTCAACGTTAGCAAACCCAATAGTACACTTGCTTTTTTAAGCATCCCTTAACCCCAAATGAATATCTACCTTGTTATTCTAACGCAATCATTTAACGCCTAACAGTAGAGAATAACTTCAGATTAAATTAGAATAGCCCAGCCTGAAGTGCATTACTCTCAAAATATAGTGCATTTTTAAAGGCTATCCGTTCAAAATGATAAACTTAGGTAAATAAAATGACCTCATCTCACGAGTTAGAATACACAAATAGTTGGCAAGAGCGCCAAGATTACGCAGAAAGCATGCAACCAATCATTGGTAAACTTTACCGTAATCGTGGTATTGAAATCGCTGTATATGGCCGTCCTCTCGTAAATGCCAGTACTATAGATATTATCAAATCTCACAAAACCGTTGCTCAGTTTGAAGGCACTAAATTACGTTTGCGTGAAAGCTTCCCATTTTTAGAAGCTATCAGCAAAATGGAATTAAACTCTGCACGTATTGATATTGGTAAGCTTGCATATAGTTATTTGTTCACTGAAGCTGCAAAAGGCCGCTCAGTAGAAGAATTTGTAAAAGATGAACTTGCAGAAATAGCTGACTTACCAGCGAAAGAACCACGCGATGTTGTATTGTATGGTTTTGGTCGTATTGGTCGTTTACTAGCGCGTTTATTAATTGAAAAATCAGGTCCATATTCAGATTTACGTTTGCGCGCTATTGTTGTGCGTGGCGGTAAAGATGGTGATCTTGAAAAGCGTGCAAGCTTACTGCGTCGTGATTCAATTCACGGTCCATTCAATGGCTCAATCACTATTGATAAAGAACGTAACGCAATTAAAGCCAACGGTAGCTACATTCAGGTTATTTACGCCAACTCTCCTAGCGAAATTGATTACACTCAATACGGTATCGACAATGCATTAATTGTTGATAACACCGGTATTTGGAAAGACGAAGCGGGCCTTGGCCAGCATCTAGAGTGTAAGGGCGCTGCAAAAGTATTATTAACAGCTCCTGCAAAAGGTAATATCAAAAACATCGTATATGGTGTTAATAACAAAGATATTTTACCCGAAGATAAAATTGTTTGTGCAGCAAGCTGTACAACCAATGCAATTACACCAACGCTTAAAGCACTAAACGATAAGTTTGGTATTAATAATGGCCATGTTGAAACTGTACACTCGTACACGAACGATCAAAACCTTATTGATAACTACCACAAAGCAGAGCGCCGTGGCCGTGCCGCAGCACTTAACATGGTAATTACTGAGACAGGGGCTGCAAAAGCGGTTTCAAAAGCATTACCAGAGCTTGAAGGCAAATTAACAGGTAACGCAATCCGCGTACCTACACCTAATGTGTCGCTAGCTATTTTGAACCTTAACTTAGCAACAAGCACATCAGTTGAAGAGCTAAACGCATTTTTACGCGATACTGCACTTCATTCAGACTTACGTGACCAAATTGATTACACAGCATCAACGGAAATTGTTTCTACCGATTTAGTCGGTAGCCGTTACGCAGGTGTTGTTGATTCACAAGCAACGATTGTTGAAGATAACCGTATTGTTTTATATGTATGGTACGACAATGAGTTTGGTTACAGCTGCCAAGTAGTTCGTTGTATGCGCGATATGGCCGAAGTGTCATTCCCAAGCTTACCTCGCTAATTTATTTGCAGTGACTTAAAAGCCAGCATGTTGCTGGCTTTTTTGGTCGTGTATTATTTTTAAAGCGTATGCCTTGTGATAGGCTTTAATTAAGAAAATGCACATTCGTTTTACTATTTACAAAATAATGTCAGTTCTGTGAATTAATAAGCAGATAAACTTATTCAACCTAAAGGTTTTTTCATGAAAATCAGCAGCAATTTCGACAGTGGTAATATCAAAGTTATTGAAGCCACCGATCCTTTAAATATTCAATTAGAAATTAATAAAGATCACCAGTCTGAATTTTATCAGTGGTTTCACTTTCGTCTTGAAACAACACCTTACCAATTGCATAAGTTAAATATTAATGAGCTTGATAAATCAGCTTACCCAGATGGTTGGGAAGGGTATCAAGCCGTTGCATCATATGACCGTCAAACATGGTTTCGTGTACCATCAAACTATGAAAATGGCACATTAAGCTTTGAAATTGAACCAGAGTGCGGCAGCGTATATTTTGCTTACTTTGCACCATACAGTTACGACCGTCATTTAGATTTATTGTCTTGGGCACAAAGCCAAGGCGCTTGCCAACTAATAACGCTCGGTGAAACACTAGATGGCCGCGATATGAGTGTGCTTAAAATTGGTGAGCCAAGTGAAGATAAGAAAAACATCTGGATCACAGCACGTCAACATCCAGGTGAAACAATGGCGCAGTGGTATGTAGAAGGGCTATTGCACAAATTACTTGATGACGAAGACCCACATGCAGCTGCACTATTATCTAAAGCAGTATTTTACGTTGTACCAAATATGAACCCTGACGGCAGCGCACGCGGACATCTGCGTACTAATGCTAAAGGTGTTAACTTAAATCGTGAATGGCAAACACCAAGCATGGAAAATAGCCCTGAAGTTTACTTAGTACTTAATAAAATGCGTGAAGCTGGCCTAGATATGCACCTTGATATACACGGTGATGAAGCTATCCCGTATAACTTTATTGCAGGCAGTGAAGGTATTCCAAGTTACGATGCACGCCTTAAAGGCCTAGAAGATAGCTTTAAAGCAGCGCTTTTAACTATTACTCCAGAGTTTCAAGATGAACATGGCTATCCAAAAGATGAGCCCGGCCAAGCTAACCTTACAGTAGGCTCATCAGCTACAGCTGAAGAATTTAAAGCATTAACGTACACAATTGAAATGCCATTTAAAGATAACAACGATTTACCAGATCCAGATTACGGCTGGTCTGACCGTCGTTCATATCAGTTTGGTCAAGATACATTAGCGGCTATTGTTAATGTTGTTGATAATTTAAGATAAAACGTTTATTTGAAGGGTATCAATAGTTTTGATGCCCTTTTTACTTTTAGTAAACCCCCTTTTACAAAAAATAATAATCATATAGCAACTTCATTTCAAAACGTTTTTAACGTTTCTTCGCGGCGTATCATCACCGTATCGGTACAAATCAATCTACTTTCATTTAAATACAACTGACGTGGTGCATTACAATAGCTACGTAATTAGATATTTTGAAAATTAAGTGTTAACAAGGTTGGGGTACTTAAGTTAAGATTAATTAAATAATGAGTCGGGACGGGAAAGGTAAAACCTTATTTCGTGAAACTTATGTTGCGTAGTAGCTAAAGCTGAGTCTCGTAATTAAAAATAATAAATATAACTATAGAGGATATCCATGGAAGCTTTTGTAAGCGCTGTTAATGATGTTGTTTGGAGTAATGCACTCATCTATTTATGCCTAGGCGCAGGCTTGTTTTATTCAGTGTTAACTCGATTTGCTCAAGTTAGACATTTTAAAGAAATGTGTAAACTATTATTTAGTCCTAACACGTCAGATAAAGGTATCTCATCTTTTCAAGCCCTTGCAGTATCGTTATCTGGACGAGTAGGTGTAGGTAATATCGCAGGTGTTGCAGCAGCTATCGGTTTTGGTGGTCCAGGTGCTATTTTTTGGATGTGGGTTGTTGCTTTTCTAGGAGCAAGTACCGCATACGCAGAATCTACTTTAGGCCAAATTTATAAAACAGAAGAAAACGGGCAATATCGTGGCGGGCCAGCATATTATTTTGACCGTTGTTTAGGGCAAAAATGGTTAGCTGTTTTATTTGCTGTTTCGGCAATTATTGCCTGTGGTGTTTTTCTGCCAGGCGTACAAGCAAATGCGGTAGGTAATGCGTTTACCCAAGTGTTTGGCGATGGCAATATGGTCACTACTAGCTTTGGTGACGTAGGTAGCTTTAAGTTAGTTGCACTGGCAATTATACTTATTGTTTTAGCATTTATTATTTTTGGCGGTATAAAGCGTATTGCGAATTTTACGCAAATAGTAGTGCCATTTATGGCGCTTGGTTACATAGTATTGGCACTAATCGTTGTATTTTTAAACTTAGATAAAGTGGGCGATATATTTTATCTAATTATTAGTGATGCATTTACTGCGCAGGCCGGTTTTGGTGCTGCTATTGGTTGGGGCGTCAAACGTGGTATATATTCTAATGAAGCAGGCCAAGGTACTGGGCCTCATGCAGCAGCTGCTGCAGAAGTAGACCATCCTGCTCAACAGGGGTTAGTACAAGCTTTCTCTGTTTATGTTGATACCATCTTTGTGTGTACAGCAACAGCGTTGATGATTTTAATAACGCAGCAATACAATGTTGTGGGTGAGTTACCAGCAGGGCAGTTTATTGTACAAAATGTCGATGCAGCCACTGAAGTAGGCTCAGCAGCCTTTACTCAAATGGCTTTATTTAGTGTATTTGGCAGTTTTGGACAAGCATTTGTGGGTATTGCATTGTTCTTCTTTGCCTTTACTACAATACTTGCTTATTACTTTATTGCAGAAACTAATATTGCTTACTTAAATCGTTACTTTAAAGGCAGTATCCCGCTTGTTATCGTGAAATTTGTGATTATGTTTATGGTTGCATACGGCATGGTCAACAATTCAGGTTATATTTGGACTATTGGTGATATTGGCGTTGGCTTAATGGCTTGGATTAACATATTAGGTATTTTAGCTATTTTCTTCGTAGCTAAGCCTGCTTTATTATGTTTAAGTGATTATGAAGAACAGAAGAAAAAGGGCGGAAAAATCATATTTGACCCAGTTAAATTGGGTATTAAAAATGCCACTTTTTGGGAAAAACGCCTAGCAAAACAGTCAAAAGACGCTGAGTAATTAAACTTAGTGAGTAACTTGGATGTTTATCGTTTCTAAATCACTTATTGGTTTAAATTCAAAAAAGACAACGAGAAATAAAACAAGTACAATAAAGGCGCCGAAAGGCGCTTTTTTTATGCGTAGTATGGAGAGAAGTATGGCGATTATTCGTTGCCCAAAATGTGCAAAATCAATTTCAGATAAACATAAACAATGTCCGCATTGCGAAAGTAACATTGCAGAGCTAAACGACGAGCAAGTTTTACAGCTCCAACGCGAACAGCGAATTAAAAAAAAGCAGATGTTTCTAAATCACTCCTTTTTGGCGCTTATCTTATTTTTAGGTGGTTTTTTCTGTTTGTACTTTTTACAACCGCAAGAAGAAACGCTTCAGTGGTATGCTTATACTGCCGCAATTGGCGTAGGTTGTATTTGGTATATTATAAACCGTATTATTTTAGTGACTCTAAAAAAGAAAAAATGACATGAATATCGACAATCTTGTACAAAATATTACTCCCGAATTATTCGAACGCTTGCAATACGGTGCTTCTACTGGCAAATGGCCAGACGGCACCGTTTTATCAGATGAGCAAAAGCAACAAACAGTGCAGTTGGTTATGTTGTATCAAGCAAAGGTGGCTCAATCTAATGAGCAATTTACGATTGGTGCTAATGGTGAAATGATCCAAAAGACAAAAGCTCAACTACAAAAAGAATTCAAATCAGACAACGAAATAGCTAGGTTTAGTGAACATGATCTTTAAGCACCTTTTTACACCGAAGTGGAAACACCCTAAGCAACAAGTACGTCTTGATGCTATCGAAAAATTAGACATTGAACGTGATGCAACCATATTAAACACGTTAGCACTTGAAGATAGCTCAGCTGAAATACGCCGCAAAGCACTACAAAAAGTAAACGATTTACCACTTTGGTGGAAAGCGTATAAACAAGATCAGGCATTAAAAGATATAGCAGAGCTGCAAATATCAAATGCTGTTTTAAATAGCGAAAGTGCACTAACACCGCAAATTAAAAATGAATATATTGAGCGCTTTGCGCCAGTAAAAACACTAGAAAAGTTAGCGTTTGCAGAAAAAGAGCTGCAAGTACGCGTTAAATTATTAAAACGTTTAGCAAATCCAAAACTAGTAGAAAAAGCATTTAAAGAAGGTAGCGAAGAGCTACAAACTCAATTAGTTGAACTTGTTATTACTCATCAATTAATTAAGCCATTAGTAAAACATGCGAAGGGTGGAGCAAAAGCAGCACTTGAAACGCATATTGAAAATGAACGTCTAGCAATAGAAAAGCCACTTGAAGTAGAGGGTGCAACACGTATTATTTTAGCGAAGTTAAATGCCTTGCGTGAAAAAACAGACTTTGGTGTTGTTAATCCACAAGCAGGCGAGCTAATGGCTCAATGGCAAGCACTTGAGCTTAAATGGTTAAGTGATGACCGTGTTAAGTTGCTTGATGAAAAATATACTTCGATTACCACTAAGTTAAATGCACACATTGAACAGCTACAAGCGGTACACGATAAAGAGCAGCAACAATTAGCGCAACAACAGCGCCAATTATTAGCACTTGCAACGCTTGAAGCGTTAAGCGAAGAAATTGAAAATGCCTTACAACTTGGTCTTGAAACACCAGAGCAAATTCAACAAGATTGGCTTGATGCAAAAGTAGCGCAAGCTAAGCACGCTATTAGCGAAACAGAGCTTGCTAATAACACGCAATCAAAACTTGCTGTAAGTAAGTTAGAAAAGTTATTTACTCAAGTTGCTAAGCTACCTGAGCTAACAGCTGCTATTAAAGAGTACAAGCTCGCTTTTACAGCATTGTGTGAAATTAAACCAGCAGAAGACTTAACGCAGTACGATGCTACTTTAACTGAGTTTAACAATGGCTTTAAAGCAGCGCGTAATCATTTAAATATTTTAGATGGTGCACTGCAAAGTACGTTTAAAACACAGTTAAACGCCCATAAAAAGCAATTTTTAGCACCAATGAATGAGCTAGTTAAGCCGCTTGAAAAAAACCAAAGCCAAGCAAAACGCAAAGCACGTGATGTTAAACGCCTAATTGAAGAAGGCCGTTTTAACGTTGCTTTTGGCGTATTTAAAGGGTTTGAAGAATTATTTAATACCCTTACTGAACAATACCAACAGCCGCTTGTAAACATAAAAGCAGAGCTTGAAGCGCAACTTGCAGATGCTAAAGATTGGCAAAAATACGCTGCTGCACCAAAGCGTGAAGCCTTATTAGAAGAAGTAAGCGCATTAGTAAGCGAAGAGTGTACAGACCCACAACAACGTGCTGAGCAGGTAAAAGCGTTACGTAAACGTTGGAATGAGTTAGGTCGTTTAGATACAGACGAAGAGAAGCAACAAGGCATTCAGTTTGATGAAAAAATCGAGCTGTTATTTGCACCTTGTCGTAGTTACTTCGCAGAGCAAGAAGTACAACGCGAAGCCTCAAAAGCACAACGCGAAAGTATTATTAGCGATATGCATGCACTTCATTTACAGCCTACTGCTGAGGATGATTTTGATTGGAAGCAATATGAAAGCCAATACAATCGTTTGAACAAAGCTTGGCGCAGTGTAGGTAAAGTTGATCCTAAAACATACCGTACATTAAATGATCGTTATAAAAATGAGCAACAGCAAGTACTGGCTTTATTAAACGCATTTCATAAAAGTAATGCTGCACTTAAAAATGAGTTAGTAGAAAAAGCAGAGCAGTTGTCACAAAGTGATGATTTAGCCGCTGCATGCCAAGAGTTGAAGCAAATGCAGCAACAATGGCAAACCATTGGTTTTGCAGGTTTGAAAGCTGAAAATGCGTTATGGCAAAAATTTCGTCAATTTAACGATGAAACATTTACTAAGCGTAGTAGTGAGTTTGAACAGCAAAAACTTGAGCAAAACGAGTCAGATAAGCAAGCCGTTGCAGAACTTGCTGAGCTTGAAGCAGCACTTAGCGATGTAAATCAAAGAGCACAGTTGCACGACCTAGAAACAAAAGTGAAAGGGTATGCACAGTTTAGATCGTTAGCACCAAAAGTGACTAAGCTACTAGCGGCCATTGAAGATAAACTTGCATTGCTTACAAGCAAATCAGAGCAAGCTAATTTAGATGCACTAATTACAGCACTTGAGAACAATGAAGCGTTACCAAGTCAGTACCAAGCACCGCTTAAAACAACATTAAATACTGAACAGCTTATTACGCGCATGGAAATACTAGCGAACGTAAGCTCAACTGATAAGTCACTTAGAATGGCAGAACAAGTAGCCATGCTAGATGACAAGCATCGTGGTGAACATGCTGATTTAAATTATTATTTAAAACAGTTACTAGCGCTCAGTGGCGGTTCAGTTGAACCTGACACACTAATGCGACTTAAAGCGATACTTGCAGCTTAATACACTAGGGCGTGTTGATCTTTCGTGGTTGAATTTGCAGCAGACTGTTTGGTATTTAGGTAAGGCAGAGTCTATGTAGTGTGGTTATTCCCCATAAATAGGCGATAACGCAGCATAAATGCCAAACATGCGCTGCCCTTTGGGTTCTCTCTAGGGACGATTAACTCTTTGTTGCTCGGTTTTGACTTAGCCCGCTAGGTTACAAATCTCACGCCGCGATTAAATCGACCCTAGATTGAACAAATTTCAATCCACAAAGGTCAACACGCCCTAGAACCAGCGTAATATATGCTGGTTAGTATTTTAATAAGCCGCTTTAATAGCGGCTTTTTTATAAGCATCATTACTTCATTATAAATAAAAGGGTTCTCATGAGAATTTTAGTTATTATTGCAGCGTTATTTTTAACTGCCTGTAATACCACGCAAGGCATATCAGTATATTCATTTACTAACTCAGAGGTTGAGTCTGTACTTAGTAAGCAATTACCAAAACTAAGTGAAGAAGTGAGCTTAATGGGCTTACCAGTTCAGTTTGATGTAAATGATTTGAGCGTAAACATTGGTCCAGAAAATCGTGATGTGGTTGTACTTGGTGCGGACACAAGCGCAGAAATTAACGCTTTTGCGTTAAAATACCCAGTACGTTTACAGCTTCAAATTGAAGGCAGCCCATTTTACGACAGTGAGAAAAATGCGGTGTTTTTACGTAATATTAAGTTACTTGATTCGAGTGTAGATGCCGGTGGTTTTAGCGGTAATTTAGGCGCACTTGATAGCCAAGCAATGGAAGTAATTAATGCCTTTTTAGCAGTAAATCCTGTTTATACATTAAATATGGACGATCCTAAAATGGTTTTATTGAGCAAGCTACCGCTTGATATACAAATTGTTGAAGGCGCAATTAAGCTAGTACCTAGTCTATAAGTAGATCGACCTACTTAAAATATACGTACTTATTAGCCTGACTCTCAGGCTAATAAGGTTTTAATATTATGGCGGCTCCTCGTACTGTTCCCACCTCTCGACTTTCTCGCTTTGCAAAATTAGGCTCACTAGCAACAGGTGTTGCAACCAACATGCTAGTTGATGGTGCTAAGAGCGCACTAACGGGCAAAGGTTGGGATAACAAAAGTTTATTACTACAACCTAAAAATATTGAAAAACTAGCCATACAGCTCTCACATTTACGTGGTGCTGCAATGAAGCTAGGGCAATTACTTTCAATGGATGCCGGTGACTTACTCAGTCCTGAATTAGCTCAATTACTTGCTTTGCTGCGCTCAGACGCGAACCCAATGCCACACAAACAACTTGTTGAAGTATTAAAAGTACAATGGGGAGATGACTGGCTAGCGCGTTTTTCTCATATTGAATTAAGACCTTTTGCTGCGGCTTCTATTGGGCAAGTACATTTAGCTTATAAAGAAAATGGTGAACAACTGGCTGTTAAAATTCAATATCCTGGCATAGCAAAAAGTGTCGTGAGCGATGTCGACAATGTTATTTCGTTATTAACGCTTTCTCGATTATTGCCAAAAGATCTTAATATTAAACCGCTTATTAGTGAAGCCAAAGCTCAGTTATTGGCCGAAGCTGATTATAAGCTGGAGGCTGATTATTTAACACGTTATAAAAATGCATTAGCAACTAATCCTCATTTTAAAGTACCTAACGTATATCCAGAGCACAGCACGCAGCAAGTACTTACCATGGAATATGTAAAGGCTGAGCCAATTGAGAGTATTACAGAGCTACCTAATAGCCAGAAAAGCTTTGTTGCAGCACAGCTAATTGATTTGTTTTTTAAAGAGATGTTTGAATTTAAACTCATTCAAACAGACCCTAACTTTGCCAACTTTCATTATCAGCTTGATACACAAAAAATTGTTTTGTTTGATTTTGGTGCAACGCGAGAAATATCATCTGAGCTTAGCCATGCTTATTTAGCCTTATTTAAAGCGGGTAGTGAAAACAACAGAGAAGATGTACTTAGAGCGGCTTCACACATTGGTTATTTTAAAAATGACTTAGTTGATGAGTATAAAAACAACGTTATTGATTTATTTTTAATGGCATGCGAACCACTAAGAGTAAATGGTGAATTTGATTTTAAAAATAGTGAATTGGCGCTAAAAATTAAAAATGCAGGGCTTGCTCTTAGCGCACAATCACAGCAATGGCATACGCCACCGGTTGACGCACTATTTATTCATCGAAAGCTGGCTGGGCTTTATTTAATAGCTGCGCGATTAGGTGCAAAAATAGATGTAAAAACACTGTTTAAGCATTATTTATAGCGTTTTAATGAGCACCTGAGTGCATTTTAAGTAATGGGTGCGCTTAGTTTAAAAAATTGTCATAATGCTCGCGATATTTCGCGAGGTGTATTTATGATAAAACAATTTTTAAACGATCCTAAATTATTGCTAAACGCAGTAGGTGAGGGCATATACGGTTTTGACCTGTCGGGTAATGCGGTGTTTATTAACCCTGCCGCTGAGCGCATGACAGGTTGGTGCGCTGACGAACTATTAGGTAAAAAAATACATCAATATCATCATCATACTCATGCTGATGGCACGCCTTATCCCGCTGATGAATGCCAAATATATTGCACCATGTTTGACGGAAAACGTCGTGAAGTTAAAAATGAAGTTTTTTGGCGCAAAGACGGTAGCTCATTCGCAGTAGAATATACTTCTACACCGGTTTATCGAAATGATCAATTAATTGGAGCTGTAGCGGTATTTCGCGATATATCACAGCAGCAGCATACACAAAATGCATTACAAGAGGCACTTGAGCAAGTAAAGCATTTAAGTGAGCAATTAAAAGATGAAAATAACTACTTAATTGCAGAGCTTAACGAAGATTGGCAAGACTCAGGGCTTGTTGGGCAAAGCCATATCTTTCAAACCATGTTAGATCAAATAAAACTGGTAAGTGAAACCGACAGTACCGTGCTTATATTGGGCGAAAATGGCACAGGTAAAGAGCTAGTAGCCCGTAACTTGTATCGGTTAAGTAAACGTAGCGAGCAAGCTTTTATTAAAGTAAATTGCGCAGCATTTACACCGAGTTTACTAGAGTCGGAATTGTTTGGGCATGAAAAAGGCGCGTTTACAGGCGCAAATGAACGCCGTAAAGGGCGCTTTGAACTTGCCGATAAAGGTACTTTGTTTTTAGATGAAATAGCAGAGCTTCCGCTTGAGGCGCAAAGTAAACTACTTAGAGTGCTGCAAGAGCAAGAATTTGAACGTGTGGGTGGCAGTAATACGCTAAAAGTAAATATTAGAGTGATTGCAGCGACTAATCGCGACTTATGGGAAATGGTACAACAGGGGACGTTTAGAATTGATTTGTACTATCGGCTTAATGTATTTCCTATAAAAGTGCCCGCTTTAAAAGATCGAAAAGAAGATATACCTTATTTATGCACTAATTTAATTACGCAGCTAAATAAACGACTCGGGAAACACTTAAAAGGGCTAAGTAAAAAAGCAATTACACAACTGCAAGCCTATGATTGGCCGGGCAACATTAGAGAGCTGCAAAATGTGCTTGAGCGTGAAGCTATTTTATCTAGTCAGTCTGTTTTACAGCTAAGCCAACCTTTACAAGCGGGTGGTGAAGTCGTTATTAACCCTTCACTGACCCTCGATGAAGCACAAAAACAGCATATAACGAGTGTATTAGTGTTATCGCACTGGCAAATATCGGGTGATAAAGGAGCGGCCGTTAAACTGGGTTTGCCTGAGAGTACACTGCGTTCAAAAATGCGAAAACTGGGTATAAATAAAGATTAGCGTGAACTCGTGCTATATCGCGTAATTCGCTTTATATCGCGAGTATGATTTTTCTATCTTTTAATAAGTATATAAATATCAATAAGGTAACTTAACTTTCAGTTTGGTCTGAAAGTTGCAATAGTTTGCTTAACACCGTCATAATAAAGCAAGTACTATGAAGTTTGATATTAAAGAAGAAGACATGATCATTAAGCCCTATAACACCGAAGGGCCAATTTATATCCGCGAGCAAAAAGGTTTTTTTCAGCGCATACGCCGTAATTTAGGCTGGTTGCTAATGCTAACTTTTGTTGCAATACCGTGGATCCAATACAACGGTCAACAAGCTGTGCTGCTTGATGTGGCAACGCAAACTTTTACTATTTTTGGTCTAACACTCCTTCCTCAAGATTTTATGATTTTAGCCCTGCTATTTATGGTGGGGGCTTTTGCATTATTTTTTGTAACTAACTGGCTTGGTCGGGTTTGGTGTGGTTATACGTGCCCGCAAACGATATGGATGCTCATGTTTTCGTGGGTAGAGCAACGCATAGAAGGCACTCGAAATCAGCGAATTAAATTAGATAAATCACAGTGGACGCTAAGCACTTGGCGCAAAAAAATAACTAAACACAGCGCATGGATTGTTATTTCTATTTTAACTGCCACCTCGTTTATGGCGTATTTTATTCCGACTAAAAGTTTGTATATGGAGATGATCACGTTTGAATGGTCAGGTATTACGAGCTTTTGGGTGTTTTTATTCGCTTTTTGTACTTACGGAAATGCAGGGTTTTTACGTGAAAAAATGTGCACTATTGCATGCCCATATTCTCGTTTTCAGGCTGTTATGTTTGATAAAGATACGTTGCTTGTTACATATGATAACGAGCGAGGTGAAAGCCGAGGACCACGTAAACGCAAAGCTGATCCAAAAGAGCTTAACTTAGGTGACTGTGTAGACTGTAACTTGTGTGTAGAGGTATGCCCTGCAGGAATAGACATTCGAAATGGATTGCAATATGAATGTATAAACTGTGGCTTATGTATTGATGCCTGCGACGATACCATGGAAAAATTTGGTTACGAAAAAGGCTTAATTAAATACGCGAGTGAAAAACAAATGGAGGGAGGCAAAACCAATCCATTTAGATTAAAGCTAGTAGGGTACGGCGCATTAACAGCTTTGTTAATCATTTCTATGTTTGCATGGATGCTGCAACGTACACCAATAGAAGCCTCAGTACTACGAGATAGGAATGCGCTCTACAGAGTGAACTACGAAGGCTTAGTAGAAAACCCTTACACACTTACTATTATTAATAAAACCCAACAAGCACTGCATTACAGCATCGCTATAGAGGGTTTACCTGGTGCAATACTCTCAAGCCCACGCTCTACACTTGTTCAACCGGGTGTTATGAAAAGCGTACCAGTGACCGTAACAGCCGATGGCTACGACATTGAACGAAAAGTAACTAAACTTAAATTTATAGTAACAGCGCAAGAAGATGCCAGCATCACTATAACCAAAGACAGCCAGTTTTATAAAAACTAAGATTGGTAAAGTTTCATAAAAAATGCCCAAGTAGATATTCTCCTTGGGCATTTTTTATATGCAGTTTTTATTGCGTGTTTGTACTTATATATTTCAGTGCGCTTGTTATAACGGCGACTTGTGCCAAAATACATTCTTCATCTGTTGCAGTTGGGCTATCTGGGTACACTTCTGTAGTAGTTACATAGGGTGCATCAGTAAAGCCCATACATAAACCTAACTCTCGAGCTGCATAGTTAATCACACCAAATTGCTCTTGAGGTACGCCTATTAGCTGGTTGTTTTCATCGCTCGGTGCAATATGAGTGACTTTTGCAACGCTTTCTATAATGACTTTTTGAAACTCCGGCTCAGGCTTTTTGGTATCTGCAACTAAATAAAACCCATCAGGTATGTTCCAGTTATTGTTAGTAGTGCCTTCACGCGCAGCAAGTGCGGGTCTAAATTCACTGTTATCGCTGTCAGTTGTTTCGTGTAAATCAATATGAGCGACTAAGTCTACATCGAGTGATTTTACAAACGCCATAATAGCGGCTGACTCTTGAGCTGGGCTGCCCTCGTAAAATGAGCGGTTAGGATCAATGGCGTCTGGGTTCCAGCGGTTTATAGTTTCATATCCCCAAGGGCTAATGCAGGGTGCAATTATAATATTAAACTGTTCGCAATATTGCATAGCCGATGTTTTAGCAAACCTAAGTGCGCCATGTACGCCACTGGTTTCATAGCCATGTACACCACCGGTGATTAAAACAGTTGGTTTATTAGCATTAAAGTTAGGCGTTTTTAATATGTATAATGGGTAAGTGCCAGCGGCGTAATTAAGCTCGCCGTATTGCTCTATATCTAAGGTGTTTTTAAGATCATTAATTAGCGTTACGACTTCGTTTTGGTAACTGCGTTTAATGTTTTGGCGCGCTAACCACTGGGCTTTATCGTTGTTATTCCATTTTTTGCCAGGTGTGCCAATAGGGTATGTGCTGTTAGTCATAATAAACCTTTATATCAATTGTTATTAGCTCTCCTGTAAATAAGGAGGTCAACTACAATTGGTAGAGTTACTTAATAAAGGCGTAGCTTAACGCTGAGTAAATTAGCGTGCAAATTAAAACGTTAAAGTCATATTTTTTATAGCGCGCGATTGCTGGGATTTAATATAGCTTTGGTTAGCGTATTCACCCGAAATACTACCGAATCGATCGCGTTTTACACTAATTGTTAAATCACACGTTTTACTTTGATCTACTTGCGAGCTGCTAAACATATCTAAACTTTGTAAATTTATTTCAAGGCGAGATGAATTAAGCGCAAAAAATGTTGACTGCAAAAGCGTTTCATTATTATTGGTAGTGCAACTACTGCTAAGTTCTACTTGGCTTGTACTGTTAGGATCAGTGCCATCTAATTGAACTGTAAGAGTACTATTAATACCAAAATTTTGACTGTTACTCGGGGTTAAAATAATAAAATTTAAAGGCAACTCCACGCTCGAATTAGCATTTATGCCATCATCCCGTTTAAATTTTATATCAAACTGTTGGTTATCGTCAGTGGCATTTATATACGCTTGGTAATCAACGTCTAAAAAGTCGGTATCTTTTGTAAGTACAATAGCAGTGCTATTAACAACAGCTTGTAATGAGTCGCTATCGCTTAAAACAATGTTAGAGCCATTAGCATCGCCTGCATTTAGTTCTGCGTTAACACGCGTGCGGTTACCGTCAGAAACTAGTTCAAAACCTGCCCAAATACCTTGTGTTTTTACTAAATCCGACTCTGTTTCTGACGTGCAAGCGCATAATGCTAAAATTAAAGCCGTTGTGGTAATGCATTTTTTAAGCATGTTAGCTCCTTTAAACCACTTAATTAGGCTGTAAATAATTGTTTAATTGGGGATATACCTAACAATTATATGAAGTGTAAGTTTGTATATGTGCATTGTTACACAACAAGCTATCTATAAATGTTTAAATTTGTTAACGGGTGTAAATAAAACATTAATCACCAGGTTTAAAAACTAACTTACCAATTAAATTGTTTACTAAGTAAGCATCGATTTAGCGCTAAATGTATTATAAAAGAGTATGTTACAATTAAGGTAAAGCATATCTTCATATTGAGTATTATGGCGCAGTATATTGCTACTCCAAGTTGGCTAGGCCGTTTTTTTACCCGTATTAAACACGTAACTATTGAACAAGAGCGCCTTGTTGTGCATTTTAGACGTGCTCCCGCGCGGACATTTTTAATTAAAGACTTTTATAATTACTCAATACTTAAAAACCGTTTATTTAGCGCCAAAATTAATTTGTGCGACAGTAGCAATACATCAATTAGCTTTTTAAACAAAGCACAAGCGAACACCTTAAATACTGCCCTTAACACGCGGTTTTCAGTCCTGCTTGAGCAAAAGGTAAATAACGCAAAGATTTCGCTCAAGCGTTATGCTTTAGATGAGTTTTTACGTGATAGTTCCATAAAAACACTTAATAATGATGTGTTTTTGCTTACCAAGCAGTACGCTAAAAGTACAAGTGTGTGGCAACAACACTTATCGCAAAGTAGTATTAAATTTTTAAATATACTGAGCACTACACCCAATACTCACGATGCAATTGCACAGTTGCGCCATAAATATGAAAAAAAACAACTAACTCTTAAAAATGACTTTTTTAATCAAGTAGAGTCAAATCCATTAACAACAGAGCAGCGCTTAGCGGTAATACGCGATAACGATAAAAATTTAGTATTAGCGGCAGCAGGCACAGGTAAAACATCTGTGATGGTAGCAAAGTCTTTAGATTTAATAGCATGCAATATTGCCAAGCCTGAGCAAATTTTAGTGCTGGCCTATAATAAAACAGCAGCAAATGAGCTTAAAGAGCGCTTTATTAAACGCGCCACGCATGCAAAATTGCATACCAAAGCACCCACTATTTTAACGTTTCATGCGCTTGGGCTTAAATTACTACAAAGTGCTAAAAAGCCAATCGAGTTGTCAAAATTTGCAACTGACCCAGTTCAATTAAATAGTTGGTTAACTGGGTGGGTAAGTAAAAAAATACAAACCGAGCCACAGTTTTTAAAAGCATTTGTAGATTTACTCCATGAGCCGATTGATATATTTAGCTTTAAAGATAATGCACAGTACGAGCGGTACGTACGCGATAACGAATACCGTAGCCTTGCGGGTCATAAAGTAAAAAGTTATCAGGAAGTGCTTATTTCAAACTGGCTACATTTGAATTGCGTACCGCACAGTTATGAGGTGAATTATCACTTTAGCCAAGGCGCAGAGCTAAGTGGGCAATACCAACCAGACTTTTATATACCTCAATATGATATTTACCTAGAGCACTTTGGCATTGATAGGCAAGGGAATACACGTGCTGATATAGATAAAAAACACTATAATGAGCAAGTTGCATTTAAGCGAAAACTGCATAAACAAAATGGCACCACCTTACTCGAGACCTTTCATTACAACTGGGTAGAAGGAAAGCTAGAGCAAACCCTCGCAAAGCAATTAAAGCAGCATAATGTTGAATTAACACCTTTAAGTAACGACGAAATATTTCATACTTTAAATAACTCAGGGCAGTTACAGCAAGGCATTGATAAGTACATAAAATGTTTACAAGCTATTCGAGTGGAGCAACTAAATAATAAGCAAATAGCACAGCGCATTAAGCAAAGTGGTATTAAAAATTACCAGCAATATGCAAACTTGTTAGTGCAAATTCATGATGCTTATATAAATGAACTAAACGCGCAAAGTGCCATTGATTTTGACGACATGATTATTCAAGCAACAAAGGCGATAGTAAGCGGAGATTTTAATATTGTGTGGAGCCACATTTTAGTTGATGAGTTTCAAGACATATCAAGCGCGCGTATGGCTTTCATAAATGCCATATTAAAACATGGTAACGGAATACGCTTTACTGCTGTTGGTGATGACTGGCAAGCAATTTATCGGTTCTCGGGTGGTAATTTAGCGCTTACTACACGCTTTAATGAATTAGTGGGCAGCCACTCACTTACTATGTTGCAAAAAACATTTAGATATAACAATAGTATTAGTGATGTAGCAGGGCGTTTTGTAATGCAAAACCCTGAGCAATATAAAAAGCAGATCAGCACACATACACAAGTAACCACACCACAAGTTATTTTATTAGACGATTTATACCAAGGTACTAAATCGATAGAAATAAAAGTGCAGCAGAGCATAAGCACTATTCAAAAAAATGATGCATCAGCGAGCATTGCCATACTTAGTCGATATAGATACATGTTAAATAGCGTGCAGCAGCATTTAAAAGATAAAAAGCATACAAACTCTCTTTATTTTTGGACATTGCATAGTGCCAAAGGGCTTGAAGCCGATTACTGTATTATTATTGGTTTTGAACAAGGTAAATTAGGGTTTCCTAGCGATAATCAAAATAATGTGCTGGTGGAGGCGTTATTACCAGAGCAAGATGAATTCACTCACTCAGAGGAAAGGCGTTTGCTTTATGTAGGTATTACGCGCGCTAAACATAAAGCGTATTTAATTGCAGACCCTTATGCATGCTCAGCGTTTGTAAAAGAACTAGTAGATGACAATTATCCCATTCAAATCGCTTCAACGTTGTTTAATAAGTCGCAACTAAAGCAAAGAGAGTGTAGTACGTGCAGCGACGGTTTAATTGTGCCAAAAACGGGTCAATATGGTGATTATTATAGTTGTACTAATACGCAAATTTGCGAAACTAAATTACGAGTGTGTAAAAGCTGTAGTGGCCCATCGATTGATAAAAACACGTACTCACAATGTGTGAATACAGAGTGTAAAACGCAGCACCCAATTTGTGAAAAGTGTGGTCGCGAAATGCGTAAACGCAAATCTAAGCACGGTGAATTTTTAGGGTGCAGCGGTTTCGCTCTTAAAGAAGATAACTGTAAAAACACTCGAAAAATGAATGTTTAACGGCTAACAAGTAGGTTTACACTTGTCTATTTTATAGAACTATGTAAATAGAAATTACATTCATTAGATTGATTTTAACAAGCTATCAATGTCTAATAGAAGAATGAGCTTTAACTGTTGTTTATTATGCATTTTTTCAATAGATTCTTTTTATTAAATGACCATTATTCAGCCCCTGGTCAGGTTGCTAATTGGCGAATAAGTGCACTGCGCATTATTCTATCATTAGTAATGGTGTTATGTTTTGCTGTGGCGTACCACACGTACACAAGCGCTATTGAATTTAACTTAATTTATATTGTTGTATTAACAAGCAGCTTTCTTGCTACTGCATGTGGTTTACTTATAGCAAGTAAGCGTTTCTATCACTTTAGCGCTCATGCACTTTTAATAGCCATTGTAGCTGCTAGCGTGTCAATGAACTTATTTTTAACAGACCTAGAGCTTGCTAAAGTGGGCTCTATGTATATGTATTCTTGCCCGATAATCGCACTTATGCTACTTGGTTATAGAACAGCCCTTGCTTATGGCGTATTAAATATTGCGCCGTTTTATATGATCATCAATAACGTTGATGTCTCGGGTTTAACCGGCATAGCTCAACAACTTCCCGACGCGGACTTATACATTACAGGGCTTATATTTTTATTTTTTAACATATGTATTCCCCTTGCTGTAGCACGCACAATTGTGGCTGCTAAGCGTTTAAACAAAACAATGATAAGCGCTAATACACACCTTAAAGACAAAAATGAGCTTTATCGAAGCTTATTCACCGAATCAAATAAAGCCAAAATTATTGTTGACGAAAACCTTGTCATTACTGATTTTAATCAACATGCTATTGATATGTTTGGTATAAAAAAAGAATTAAAAGAAGAATGCGTTAACCTCTCTCATTTATTTCCTACTTTATCTTTTGACGATCCAAATGCGCAAAATAAAATTGTGAAGTACAAAAAAAGCTATTTTAAAGCCAGTTATCAGCAAATAACAATGAGCACAAACTACCGTGTATACGACTTTTACGATTGCACGCAAGAGCAGCTCATTAAACAAAATTTATCGATGATGGAACAAGAAAACAAACGATTACGCTTTAGAGACTCGCGAACAAGGCTACCTAATAGAGAATGGTTTGAACTGCAATGCGATAGGCTAACAAGTAAGTACCAAAAAGGTTTTTATATTGTTGTTGCGCAAAGTGCAAATAGTGAATACTTAAATTTAAAGCTCACTAAAGCCGACTCTCAAGCCTTACTGATTAACGCATACAAGCGTTTAAAAGCGATGCCAGATGAGCCGCTGTTGTGTGCTCATATAGGAGTCGGAAAGCTCGCTTTTATAATTGTGGCAAACTCGCAAAACGAGCTTGAAGATAAGCTATTAATACAAATAAAAAATACATTAGATAAAAAATATAATGTGTTTGGTACTAAGTGTCAGCAATCATTTTTATTTGGTTTTGCAAAGTATCCTGATCATGGAAAAAACAGCGCAACAGTACTTAGCAATGCATGCGAAGCACTTAAACTAGCAAATTGTAATATGGCCCTTAGTGGTTATAACAAAAAACAATCACAAGCTTTTATCGAAAAATACGAAATTTCAATGTTATTAGATGAAGCGCTTCAGCAGGGCGATTTGTCGGTGCACTATCAACCTAAAGTAGATGCAACGGGTCAATGTATAGGGCTTGAAGCCTTAGCGCGTTGGAACAGTCCAATACTGGGTAATGTGTCGCCAGTGGTATTTATTCCTATTGCCGAAGAATACAGAATGGTTAGTCGGCTAACCGACCTGATTATTCAAAAGGTGTGCGCTCAAATTGCCGATTGGACTAAAGCGGGGTTACCGAGTGTGCCGGTGGCAATAAATATATCTCTAATTGATTTTAGCCAAACCGATTTTATGTCAAAACTAGTTAAATACCTTGCCGACTTTAACGTAAAGCCGCCTCAAATAGAGTTAGAACTGACTGAAACTTCCCTTGAGGCTAACCAAGCCCATTCGTTAAAGCTTATGCAAACACTGCAATCGTGGGGTTTTACTATTTCGGTCGATGATTTTGGGGTGGGATATTCTAATATTGCACGCCTTGCCGACTACCCAATTAACAAACTCAAGTTAGATCGCTCATTAATAAGCCAAGTAACGAGCTCAAAGCGTCAAAAAAGTTTAGTTAAGGCAGTACATGCTATGTGTAAAGAGCTTGATATTAAGTGTGTAGCTGAGGGGGTAGAAACCCAAGAACAAGTAGCAATAATGGCGCAAATGGGGTGTAAAGAATTTCAGGGCTATTACTTTGCTAAACCAATGCCAGCCGAAAGATTTGCAGAACATGTTAGCCGCCATGGCTTAGTGTTTAACCCTGAAGAAGTGACAGCTCAACTTTAAATGTATTTAGTGGCCACTATATAGAACATGCTCACCTAAGAGCTATGCATGCTCTATAAAGCTAGCTTGGTTTTATTACCTAATTACAGAGTTGTTGGGCGTTTATAGTTATTTTGCACTGTTGCACAGCTCCCGATTTCCAATGCTGTATGTCTGATTGCGCAGTACAGCCTGCATCTTCAATTAAAGCAGTGTCAGCATCACATAAAAGTAATACGGCGTTATCATCTTGTACATCCACAATAAACGTGTACTAGTTAAAGGGCGTAAGTTTGCTTAAATCGTTATTAACGGCAGCTTTTAATAACTCATCAGTGGATGAATAGGGTGTTTCACTAAACTTTAAAGTGCCGTCTACAGCGGTAGCAATATCTTTTAATTGCGAGGCTAAATCGGCCATTATTTCTGGATTGTTATTTTTTGAAGTGTAACAACCGCTAAGTAATACAATTAAGCTTATGCAGAGTAAGTGTTTCATGCTATTTGCTCCATACCGTCATTGTGTTGTGCTCATCGTAGCCTGTGTCTAGGTTCCAGTTTTTAATTTCACTGTAATCAGTATCTAAAAATACGGCATTGGCAATAATGGTTATATAGTGCTGAATGTTACTAACGGCAAAGTCAAAAATATCGTTGTAATGCATTGGCTCGTGCGGTGTTTTTAGCTGTTCAATAAAAGTGGAGTCTACTTCGTTTGGGCGAGGATAAAACAAACCTAAATCAGCAGCAACATGGCGTGCACAGGCAAATAACCGATAGCTTTCTTCAGCATTATTTACTACAAACTGAAAACCGTTATGCCATGTATTAAAGTTAGGCGTGTGTTGTGCGGCGTAGTGTGGGTGAACTGTTAATAAAGCATGTTGCCAAATTTGTGCAATATCGGTATCAAAATTATCGTCTTTGTTAGTACAAGACCCAATATTTTGTTGTACGCGATCAGCGTAGCCTAACTCACCTAAATTTAAACGTTGCCAAATAAACGCATCTTGGTTCATTTCACAGGTACGGTGCGCAGTTTGGTTTTGCTCATATGGGCCAACTTTTAATTCAACAACTGGATGCACCGTTATATCTGCAGCAACATGGGCCATATAACCGCATAACCAAGCAAAGCACTTTTCAAATGCTTCATCTTCAAGTGTTTTACAGTATTCAATCATGGCTTTAAGTAAATCACCCGTGCGCTCGTAATGCATTAAATCGGCCCATGCATTTTGGCTAGGCTGCGCTACAGCTAAATAAGGGTAATCGGGGGCTACACAACCTAGTTCAAGGTATGCTTGACGTTTGCTTAAAATAAGTTTTGCCTTTTTAGGCATATCCATTTTAGTGAGTGACTTGGTTTGCGTTGCAATATTAACCGCAGTAATGTGCGCAAAAGCACCTGGCATTGTCATATCCCTATGATTTATAAATAGGGGTACAGATTAACATTGAGACAGCGTTAAATAAAGTTAACTAAATGCAAGTATAGGGTGGTTAAGGCTATTAAATTAATTGTTCAACTAATTGGCCGTTTTCGTATAATTTAGCAAATTGACGTTTGTGCTCTTCAAAAAGATAAGCTCTTAGTTGCTCTTGCCCGCTATGAATTTGAGTTATTTTTGCTGCAATCCCTAAGCTACTTTGCCTAACGGGTACTATATCCATTGATATACTTTCTTTGTTAGGCAAGTTAAAGCTCATGTGCTGTAATTTGTTTAAGCTTTTTCCATTTTTCAATGGTTTTAAAAATATGCCCGTACTGGAAATTGATTCAATATTAAAACCTTGGCTTTTAATATTTAGCTCACTCCAACGCCAACTTCGCTGAGTGCCCTTTGTATCAATTACCTCTGGTGCGCTCAAAGTGGGGTTAATTACACCTAACTCATCAATTTTTAATTGCAGGGGAAACCAAAGTTGGTAATTAGCAACTTCAGCAAGCAAAGTTAAATTTGCATGGGTAAAAAGGTGAGCAATACTCGCGGGTACAGAGCTTTTCATTGTAAGCATATGATTACGGGGAGAGCGCTGCTTTGTATTTGGTTTGAATAACTCAGCTAAAAAATTTACCTCTTCATTAGAAAAGTCCATATTCCACCTCAGTTACTAAAACAATGCACCACCGTAATTTAAACAATGGATTTGATCAATAAATGCTCGGTTTAAATTTGTTTAGTCAATATTTGCGAGAGTAGCTGGCAAACTAAACAATGTATTTAAATGCAGTGCTTAACCCTATCGCTTTTCAGAGACTTGAATTATTTAACATTTATAAAAATATATTTAGGCTCAAGTGGCTAGCTGTTAAACTGCAACACATTAGTTTTATAATTTATATTAGAGTTTACATTATGATATGTGCGTTTTTACGTAATCAACAGCCTAAATTACGAGTTATGTTAGTGGCGTTACTGGGTGCTGGTTTTTCAATAAATGCAGTGGCTCAAGAGCAAAACCAAACTTTAATTTTAGTGGGCTCAGAGCTTGCAACTTGTACTAGCGCAAAGCTTAATAACTGCGAAAAAGAGACTGTTGTTGAAGGTAAATTACATAATCTATATAGGGTTAATAACTCTCAAATAAAAAACATCACACAGCACTGGCCTAATAATAACGTTGAGGCAAAAACGGCTGTATTAAAAACACTTAAAACCTTGCTAGGTAAATCGTCAAATAGCGTATCTAAAACAGATTTATTATGGCTATGGCGCGATATAAATAACCAGCAATTAGAAAGCCTGACTCAGCAAGAATACAACTTTGTATTTGATATGCTAGAAGTGCCGCTACTTGATAAAAACGGTGAGCGCTTAAAAGAGCAAGTAAATACCGATTTTAATATTGAGGTCGCGACTAATAGTATTTTACAATTTGTGTCGGGCAGTTTAAAAGTTAATAACGCAAAACCCACCATGCTTGCTATTACGGCATCGAGCCGCGACCCTTATGAGTCGGCAGATGTAGCGCAGAGTCTTTTAGCACAATCAAATATAAGCACTCAATGGTTAGCACTAACGCCAGCACTTGCTAAAGCGATTACGAGTAACTCGTGCGATGAATTACCCGCTCTCAGAAATACATTAATGAATGTGTATAACCGGGAAGCAATTTATCCAGAGTACACAAAGGCCGAATACGCTTTATGCAAAAGTGGCACTAATGCACTTGTATCACTTATTAAAAATAGTACCGGTGTGATGTTTAATAGCGGTAATGCAGCATTAACTCACAAGGTATTATTTGATCAAAACAATAATCCATACCCGTGGACGCAAGCATTGCAAACTCGCCCAGTAATTGTAGGTGAAGGCGCGGGCGCAGCAATCCAAAGTAAAGTGACGGGTATGCTTACAAATACGACAAGCCTTGAGGCACTTCGTAAAGGTGAAAATAACACTAATGCTGGTGGACTTGGCAGCTTTAATTTTGGTGTTATAGATACTCAATTTAGCGAACAAAACCGCACGTTTAGACTCGCAGCTGCGCTAAATAATAGCGAAGCGAGTAATACTAAAACACAAATGCAGCATGGCTTTGGTATTGATGAAAATACAGCTTTGGTTGTTATTAAATCGCCAGAAGGTAGTTTAATAACCGTAATAGGCAAAAGTGGTGTAGTGCATTTAGCTAACCAAGGTAAAGCACCACCTGAGAGTAAGAGCTATAGCTACTCGTATTGGCCTACAAGCAGTGTAATTGAAATTACCAATAACACGTTTACTCTAAGCAAGCGCACAATAGATGAGGCGTTACCCGCTATAAAAATACCTCCACTGCCAGTGCAGCGTTTTGGCTCAATTTTAACAAATTCAAAACTGCGATCACTTACTCAAGCGATGTGCCTAAGCCAAGAGCAAAGTGCGGTAGCCCAACAAGATGAGTTTATAATTAGCCTTACTGCAACGAGTGACACGCAGTATCATCGCGTTAATGCAAAAGAGTTTGGTTGTGCGCTAAGCAATTTAGAGTTAGCTATAAAGTCGATTTAGTTACTAACCTGAGCCAAGGGTTTAAGTTTTTGGCTCTTCTCTATAAAATAGCCACCATAATGATTTAAAAGCCTAGCCAAGGCCTTACTAAAAGAGTTTTAAAATGAATAATGAAAATGACGTAATTGATACTTTAGCCGAACTAGAAAGCTTTTTAATAGATGTCGAAAACGGTGGTTTTGGACTTAAAGGTGTTGCCGGTGTTGGTATGGCTACTAATAACAAAGATGGCAGCCGTTTTGTTGCTGTGTTTGACGATAATCAAAAGCTACTTTTAGCACGCATGATTACAGAAGACGTATTCCAAACAGGCCAAGACATGGTACGTAATGGTGTAGGACGCAAGCACTAATACTGATACTAACTAGACTGAATAACTCTGCTGCAAAAGGAGTTATTCAATCTGTATTTATAAAATCAAAATATTGTAGTTTCAATTGGGATCAAAAGTCTATTTTCCAATCTAATTGGCACCATGGGTGCTCGTCATCAGCTAATATACTTTGCAATGTAGCAGCCGTATCATTTATTTTTTCAAATAAATCATGACTAAAATTAAAATCAGGGTTTGGCTCGCTGTACATTTCTTGAGTTTTAATTTTCTGCCATATACATCGACCAACCACATAACTAGTTGCATATTCTTGCCAGCTAACAAATAAGGTCTGTGCCAGTTTTCCAATATGCTTGAGGTAACACCATGCTTCTTCTTCAGTTAAAAAATTAATGGTAACACCACAACGACACAAAAAAGCATAGCGACCAATATCAAAAGCTCTAATACCACAACGAGCCAGTGAGATTTTATGTATTCCTGCCCAGTCAGACATAATACCTATAGGCGTATTTTGATAGGCGGTAAATTTATCTTCAATGTTGTATGTTGCTAATAAATCATTTCTGGTGAGTTCAGCCATGCAGCTCATAAAAACTTGGCTATTTGACGTGTTATAAAAAACATTTAAAGTTTCAATCAATTCTTCTTTTGTTGTAACGCCATAACCATTATCTAAAATACTTAAATTTCCTTTAGCAATAGCCTCGTCAGTATAGTTTTTATTATGATGTTTTAGGACATCCAATGAATAGCCATTTTGCATTGAAAGGTGCCCTGAGAGGCTAATAAGCCATAATTTTTGCTCTGAGCTTAAGTCCGTATCATCCTTAATTACACAAGGTACTTCACTTTGATTATGCATCTACAATCTCCTTTGTTGTTTGTAGTTTTAAGCATATATCGTTGTAATTAGCATGCATTGGTTGCCCAAGTTCAACGAGCTTTTCACAACACTCCACTGCAAATTCAAGTGAGTATATCCCAAGCCTCTGATCACCATATTTATCTGCAGCTAATAGTAATACGGGTATTGCTTCATTATATTGCTCTAACGCCGCTAGCGATCGGCCTTTGTAATAGTAAGCTTGTGGTAAATTAGAAAACTCGCTAATTGCAATGTTTACAAGCTTAATACAGGTATCAAAATCATCTATATCAAAAGCTAAGTGAATAAACTTTAAGCTCCAACTTGGTTGGTGTGTGATTTTTGGCATAGCTTGTTTAATCGCATAAATAGCGGCTTGTTTTACTTGCTTCTTAACAGCTTCGTTTTCGATATTTACTAATTTAGCCATTAACGCATGTAGCATTGCCCAAGCATATTGCTGTTTATACTCTAAATCTGGATATAGGGCATAACCCATTGGTTTAGTGGGTTTTCCATCATGGTCAGTCGCTGGGAGATCTAATGTTTTGAGTTCTAATTGTGAGTATATATTCTCTTGTACAGAACCTAGTACACGAGGGGTTTTGTAAAACTTATTAGGAGATGGCTGTATTTTTTTAGCTATAGTTTCCATTATCAAATTAAAATCAATTGAGTCTGGGCAGTAGATAAATAAATCAACGAGTAGTGGCCAAGGATCTACCAGCTTTTGTAAATGAAGATTCATAAAGGCGATAAAAACGTCAAATGCTTCATCTAAGCGTTCTAGCTTAGCAAGGCATAAAGCTTGCAAATAATTACAATTAGCGTCAAAAACCAAAGAGTATGTTTGAGTCGTTATTAACGCATCTTGATAGCGACCATTTTCAAATTGCAACGTCGCTATTTTAAGCGCGTTACTTTCCTCATTTTTTTTAAGATCTTTTATGTAGTGTCGACGAGCGATAATCAAAGCAGAGCGAAGATCTATTTCCTCAGGACGAATATAAAAATAAGAGTTTAAAAATATATAAGCTTTTTCATAATCTTTAAGGTGCAAATAACACAGACCAATCTCTTTAGTCATCTTCATCGCATAAAAACTTTTTATAAGTTC
Source organism: Pseudoalteromonas sp. SWXJZ10B (assembly GCF_015864475.1). Lineage (NCBI taxonomy): Bacteria > Pseudomonadati > Pseudomonadota > Gammaproteobacteria > Alteromonadales > Pseudoalteromonadaceae > Pseudoalteromonas > Pseudoalteromonas sp. SWXJZ10B. The sequence continues at coordinate 92,022 of NZ_JADYXD010000011.1, read as the reverse complement.
TCGCTGCGCAAGATAAATAGTGAGTGCAATATCATAGTTTTCAAGCTTAAATTCTGCGTGTGCTTGTAAATCTCGCAGGTGTTCTATGCTTGCATCGGTAGGTGGTGGTAATGAGCCAACTAACTTACTGATTTCTGTGTATGCACCCAATGTCCATAAATAGTTAGCCACATAAAGATACAGCGACTCGTCATTATAAAATACCAAATTGACTCGCTGCATTAATATCATTAGCTGCTTTGCTGTCAGCTTAGAATATATACATTGTTCTTCTATTAAGTTACGTAACTGAAGATGCTGATGCAGTTGTTCAAAGCTAATATTCACATCAATATTTGATGGTGAATTTATGCGCAGTGGTAGGCTCTGAATATAATGGTGCAGTGCAATAGCAAGTTCACGGTAGTGATTATTTTTACTAGTGACGAGTTCGCTAGAGATTTTCATACCCTCATCTAAAAACTCAAATACCGTGGCAGATAAAAAGTAATGCTCTGACAAGAAATCAATTAAAGTAAATAAGACTTGCTGACTTTGATCAACATCCCAAAATAATGGGGCTGAAAATAATAACTTCCATTGTTCTACATCGCTACGAGATGACACATTACAATATAATTCATTGAGCGCTATTTGCAGCTCTGCAATAGAGCGAACACAATTGAGTTCAATTGGTTGAGGCTTAACTATTTCAACTTCTGTAGATGCAGAGGAGGGCGCTTCTTCATCAAAAAATGACTCGTTAATAACCCCTTGTTTTTCGTGCTCGTCTTCAAATGCTTGATTGGGTGTTTTGTCTTCATTTTGAGCAGGTTGTTTAGCCTCTTTAATGGCTAACTCATATGCTTTGCGTAAATCTTTAAATTCTTGAGGGAACTCAGCTGGCGATGTTTTTTTTAGCAGCTCTGTATAAGCGAGTTTAATAAGGCGTTTATCTGTTGTGGCTTCAATGCCTAATATTTTCCAATGGTTCATTACTTCACTCTTTATTTAATGCATGTAATTTTTTAACTGAAACTATTTTTTATTAGTTAACTTTAATAACTAACTTTAATAGCTAATTTTAATAACTAAGATAGCGCTTTATATTTTCGATCATACGTTCTATTTTGTGGTTATCGTGTGTTTCCAATACTTCCATAAATTGACCAATCGCCTCACCAATTTCACGCCTTTTATCGCCTAGGTTTTCTTGAAACAAGCGCTCTAATTTTGCTTTAAATGCAGTATTTACCAGTTTATCTTTAGGCAAAACCTTAAGTGCGTTAAGTCGTGCAAAACGTTCACGCAATTCACTTTCACTCAGGCTTTCTTCATTTTCACCTACATAAGTACGGTATTTTTTGCCACTTGCAACATTAGTCACTTCAACCTCAAGTACACCATTCAGATCGTAGGTATAAGTTAAATATAACTCTTGTACTATATTTAACGGCTCAAGCTCTATTTCTAAATCACCTAAAAATACATTATCTTTAGGGAGGTAATGTTCACCTTGATAAATTTTAATAAGTACTTTTTCTTGTTCAGGGTGAGCTGAATAAACAGAACAAGTTTCACTTACGGGAATAGTTGCGTTACGCTCTATAATAGGTAAAAACTCAGACTGACCATGTTTATTATTTACCTCAACTCCTAAAGTGAATGGGCAAACATCAGTCATTATTACATCTTTTAATTCTTTATCACGTGCACTCATACCTGCCTGTATTGCAGCACCGGTAGCAATAGCATGGTCAGGGTTATATTGAGTTTGTGGTATACGTGAAAATACACGACTAATTTGCTGCTGAAAAATAGGCATACGTGTAGCGCCACCAACAAGAATAAGCCCATCAACGTCTTCAAGTGTTAAATCGGCGTCAGACATAGCACGGTTAATAGGAAACTTAATACGTTCTATTAACTCGCTACACAATGCACGGTAATCTTCGAGCGTGAGAGTATATGGGTATGTTTTTTCTTTATATTCAAAGTTAAAACTCGCTACTGGCTCGTTAGTTAATTGGCACTTTAAGCGCTCACACAAAGACCAAATATTACGGTTTTCACTATCTGAGAAAAAACCTCTGTATAAATCGTTCTTCTTATAAAGGTCTTCTTCAATTACGTTAGTAAAGTCGTTACCGCCTAAGTAGTTATCACCTGCTGAGGCGTGTATTTCAAAAATATCGTTAAACACCTCAATAACCGACACATCAAATGTACCGCCACCAAGGTCCAGTACTAAGTAAGTTTGCTCACAGTCTTTATTATCGAGCCCATAAGCGAGTGCAGCGGCTGTAGGTTCATTAAGTAATCGCTCAACTTTTAAACCTGCAAGCAAAGCAGCTTGTTGCGTTGCTTGGCGTTGTTTATTGTTAAAATAGGCAGGTACCGAAATAACGGCTTCAGTTATTGGCTCTTGCAAATAATGTTCAGCTTGCTCTTTTAGGCTTTTTAATAAAATGGCCGATAATTCCGTTGCGCTATAATTTTGTTCGCCCAATGAAAAGGTTTTATCAGTGCCCATAAAACGTTTAAATTCTGAAATGGTATGTGCAGGGTGTGTTGCTAATCGATCCCTAGCGGCTTGGCCTACAAGAATATAATTGTCTTCCGACAAGCCAACAATTGAAGGGACGAGCACATTGCCCTCCATATCTGGAATTAGCTTAACGGCGTTATCTTGCCAAATTCCAACTACGCTATGAGTTGTACCGAGATCTATCCCTATCTTCATTTTATTTCCCTTACAGAATGACTTAAATCATCGCTATGCTAAGTTACTTAATACAGAACCTTAAATTCAACTTAGTTTCGCACCGATATCATTGTACAGTTTAATTAAAAACCTATTATTAATATTTGATTGAAAATTATACGCTTAACTTTATTTTATTAAAATAGATAACGTTTTTGGTGAGAGTAAGAGGTCTTTAAAACAAGACACAGTGGTGCAGTGTAAACAGGTTGGTATTAAGATTAATAATAAAAAAATATGAAGTAGATATACAGTATTATCGAATTGCTGGAAGTAAAGTTTACTGATGGTTAGGTTTTGATTAACGAGGGTTGTTGTTTAAAAAGGAGTTAATTGGTCGGTATGGAGAGATTCGAACTCTCGACCCCTGCCACCCCATGACAGTGCAGTAAATGACCCTCTGTAGGTCTTTAATCATAAGCTTAGTTTGAATTTGTGACCCTAAAAGTGACCTTAAAGGTGACCCAGATTTTAAGCTGGAATTATTTTAAAAATATTTTATTAAACTAATTACCCAGCTCAATAATCAACCAAAACTAAGAGGCTAAAATAATCTATAGAACTGCTTATAGGCATCTACAAGTTCAGATGAATACCCTAAGTCACCATTAAGCGCTCCTGTTACGGCTTGCTGGTATAGTTGCTTAACCTTAGCGTCTTTATTTACAGCGTAAGCTACCCAATCAGACAAGTGGTTTACATCAATGCCTCGATGCTGCTCTTGAAGATAATCCTCAAAGCTATCCATGAGGTTATCGGTCAGCTGCTCTATCTCTTTTTGAGCACGTTCAGGTGATACTCCATAGCTTTCACTTAAATCATTGAGAGCTTCAACAGATAAAGTATTCCCTGCTAAAACATCTGATACAACGCTACTCGTAACTGATGAACCTAATACGTCTTCAATCTGTGCTGCTGTATTCATTGTCTCAGCATCGTCTATAAGATAAGCGTCAGGGCTATCGTAGGCTTCATCAGCTTCTTCAGGTTCAAACATTGCGTCAGCGTCTTCAAGGTAGTCTTCAAAGTTACCAGCATAAATAGACTTGCTTACTAAGCCTGCTTCAATCATGTGGTCTACTTGTCCAGTGATACCATTTACAGTAATCAAGGTGTCTGGTTGTATGTCTTCAAACTGTACAGGCTTACCTTGAGCTGTCTTAATGTCTGTCACTGCGTATTCATTGTTAGCTTCTTCAAGGTGTTCTTCATGCTCTAATAGTTGAGCTACTTGTTGTTGTGTTATAGGGCATAGTTCATCGTAATGAATTGACATAAAGTCCTCCTTATCATTGATTAATATAATTTAATTAGTGACCTCCTGAGAGGTGATATAAGATCGTGTTATTGTTTGGTGATGGGATAACTTAGAGTTAGGCTTAAAGTCTTCTCAGAAGATCGTACAGATCGCTTAATGCGTGTTTGTTTGGTGAGGTTTAGAGTGCTTTAAGTGTTGCCCAAGTGAATTGCCCCACGGCCATTTATGCTCTGGATTTTTCAATAGCTAGAAAGTTTCCGCTTTCAAAAAGGTGGTCAAGCCGCCTGCTCTAGTAAGCCGTGGAACTCATCAAACGAATAACTACACACTTGCCCATCTAGTATTGCAAGTGCAGCCCTAATTACAGCACTGAAATGAATAGAGTCTTCATAGATTTGTTTATCCTCTATTGTAATATCAGGTGTATGAGGTGCTTTAAATGTGTAGTGTGTCTTACTGGTAATTAGTTCATCGAGTTCTTCTAGGTTAGCTCTTGCGGCATCAACTAGTTGTCCAGCCGATTGACTAGGTACAGACTCAATGTTCATCTTATCGAATGCCTCAACTACAGCCATTAATAAATCACTGTTAAGCCAAGCCGCATAACACAGAAGACCTTTCTTCGTGCCTAGAGTAGTCCAGTTAACTCGTTCTTTACTGACTACGTATTTAGTCACCATCACATCATCAGTAATGTTTAGTTCATCTCTCTGCTTGTTACGCCACTCACTAGGCCGTTTGTTTCCTTTAAGGTCATGTGGCGCTATAAATGCTCTCCATAAATCATTAAGGTCATACATGCCGTAAGGTGTCAAAGGTAGTTCAATAGTCTTGTTGTTGAATGTTACAGTTAGTTGTTTGTTCATAATTAATTTCCTCCAAATAAAAAGTATTCTGCTTAAGTCAGGGAGTCAGTTTAATTTGTGGTTAAGCAGCAGCTTCACTCGCTAAGCTATCAGCAAGCTCATTGCCTTCGATACCACTATGGCCTTTTACCCATGTAACGATAACACTCGGCTTAGACTGCTTGAGGTCATCAATAAGCAACCATAAGTCCTTATTAGCTACTGGCTTCTTACTGGCATTCTTCCAGCCTTTAGCTTTCCAACCGTCAAGCCATTCGTTGTAGCCTTTGCTAATCATTTGGTTATCTGTATGGATAACATCACAGCCATTGCTAAGCTCTAACCCTTTAATTAGTGCTAACATTTCACAACGAACATTGGTTGTAGTGCTTCCATCTTCAGGCTCAACTCGTGACTTAAAGGTGTCTATAAGCTCACCATTAGAACTATAAACAGCAACGCCAATACCACCATGCTTACAGCCAGCCTGATTGTTAGGGGCAGCTCCATCTGTGTATATCATTTTTAGTGTATTATCTTCATTCATAACTATTAATTCCTCTATTAAAGTAAGTTCATGTAAGCTTCTGTAAAACCCTATCAAAGACAACCAATAGATGAGCCTTATGAGGTCTTCAAAGTCGTCTTATTCGATCTTACAGAAGCTATTTAGTACATTAAATTATCTAATTACTTAGTTGCTGATAGAACATTGCCTAGCATCTTATTGACATCTTTAAGTTGGTCTTGGTCTGACTCAAGACGAGCTAACGAGACCTTACTTGATGTAATACGACGCCTCTGTTCAACTAAGTTTTTACGTATGCGTTGTGCTACATCATCTTCAAGTTCTTTAATTGATTTACTTCGTTCTGAAGGGCTTTTATCAACATCTTTACGTAGTTTTGCTATCTCAGAGTCACGGTACTTCTCAAGGCTTTTAGTTACATCAATAATTGATTGTTCACAGTGTTTGATAGTCTCATCTAATAGCGTTTTGTTATTGCTCTCGATAGAACGTATAAGCTCTTTACGTCTTTCAATAAGCATATCTATACTTGGCTCAGGGACTTCATAGAGAGGTCGTTTAGCTCCTTCAGGTAACTCTAAGCCTTCAATAGCTTGTGACCATATAACGTCTAAATGGCTGCTTACCTCTTTTTTGCTCATAAATACTTGAGTCCAGTAGTTAGACTTAGCGACCTCCTTAAACTCAGCTACAGCAGTGCTATAATTATTCTTTAGTTCTTTAGCTTTAGTCTCAGCCTCACGCTTATCTACTGCTTCTTGAGTGTATTTTATTTGATAGTTATCAAAGACTATTCTTGATTGTGCAGCGCTATAACCAGTTTTAGTTAATAGGTCGATACAGATAGCTTCAAGAGCATTTGTACGGTCGATTAGCTTACTGATTAATTGGTCTGCTGGTTGTGTAGTTAATTCTTCATTCATCGATTTGCTCCTATAAGTTTAATTATTCAAGTGGTTGGATTAAGATATTTGTTAGTTATTGATTCAAGAGTACGTAGACGCGCATAAGCTCCTATATGGCTAAGTGGCTCATTAGCATTCCGCTTAGCGTCATAATATTCTTGTCTAGCTTTAGCTAAATTAAGATGGTTGTAATAATAGCGATACCAAAGCGCCATGTTATTGGCTGAGATAAACGCTAAGTTGAGAATGGGTTCAAGGATTTCTAGCATCTTCAAGGCTCTGTTTGCATTTAACCTATAGCCCTTAAAGTTACCTTTATGTGTCTTGTGTTCAGGCATTCGAGAGCGACGAATAAAGCTTTTACGACATACAAATACAGCTAAAGTCTTTCTGTTAGGGAAGAGCTTTTCTTTATTGATAGCCGATAGATACATGCATACCCAACGTCTCATTGTTTCTTGCCTACCTTTGCGTTCAACTGACTGTTTTAGTAGATACAGTAATTGCTGCTTAATAGGTAAATCACCAAGCCTACGATGCTGTGATAGTTCTTTTAGATTCTCAGCGTCATCTAAAAGTGATTCAAAGGCTTTTTCGTAGTTGGATAAGTCAGCCTCTTTGTACCAGCGTTTACCAGCGTTAAAACCAAGAGCTAAATCTTGGTCGTAACAGGCATATTTACGATTAAGTGCTGGTGGAGTGAATGTAGGATGCCCATTATAGTGAGCTAGTTCTTTGTGACGCTTACAGTATGAAGAGTACTTTAAGTTGTGTAATGGCCTTGAGCATCCCCACACTTTACATGTAGTAGATGACACAGCCTTATACCTCGCTTAATAAATATTTGTATAAACATTCATTTATAATTGCTCCTGCTGAAGCTTTATGACCTCGCGTTTCTTGAAGTTTACCTTGATATTTCTTCAGCATCTTTAAGTTTGCCTCAGTAAGGTCAACACGAATGCTTGCGTTCGCTATGGTTTTATATGGTTTTGTTCTAGTGGTCATTAGTATCTCCTTTAAAGTGGTTTTTTAGAAAAATATTTAAGCACAGCCAAAGGAATCTTTTAGCAATGCTTAAGGTTATTAGGTTTATAAGAGTTAGCCTGTGAGTTGTCACTAATAGAATACACAGGCCTATTCTCTGCTTGGAGGAACTTCTTTGAATGAAGAATATGATAATTATTAACTGATACTCAGAGGCAATACTGAGCCAACACTTAGGCTTAGGCTGATACAAGTTAATTGATAAGAGAAGAGTGAGCCTAAGCACCTGTAGTTAATCATTGATAGATTAATTTAATAATACAGGTATATGTTTTATGTAAGTGATAGTCCTTAAGTACAACTTAATGTAACTTTAAGTCTTTCTTGGTGTTAGCCTATTAGTTGTTATATCTAATTATTCTTATATTTATTTAATTAGAGTGTTAAGACAATCTTAAAGAAGACTAAGAGATATAGGTGTTGGACTTAGATTTGATGACTTAGAGTTGCCCCCCTTACCCCCCACAATTAAGTGAGTAAGTAAGAGGGAACCATTCAAATTACCTATATAGCTTTGTCTTAGCGTTGGACTTGAGTTTGGTTGACTGGTCACTTGCCCCTGAGCTAATGCTCACCACCACAGAGTTAGTGACCGAGTGTTTATCTCTGTGATGTCCTATGGAAAATATGTATAGCTTACCTATTATCCTTAAGTCAGGGAGTCGCAAAGCCTTATATAACAAGGCCTACAGAACATTAGGAAAAACTAATATAACAGTTAACACTCAAGGGGAGCTAAGTTAAATTCTGAAGACCTCAACTCATCAACAAGATACGTCAAACCTCCCAAAGAATAACGCTAAGAAGCCTCTCTGCGATCTTCTAACAAGCTTTTTATTTCTAAGGAATATGAACGTACCAACCACAAAGGAATCGATCTTAAAATAACGCTGAGAGCCTTCTATAAAAGTCAATATGAAACTAAGTGATAGTAACTAAATTAAGTCATTTCTTTCTTAATTAACTGTACAGTAGACGGAGCAATTGAAAGCTCACTAGCCACCTTACGAATGCTTAAACCACTGTTAAGCGCGTCGATAACTTTCTGTCTATCTACAGACCTCTTTCTGCCCTTAAACTTACCAGCAGCTTTAGCTTTCTCAATACCTTCACGTTGACGCTCAAGTAACATTTCTCTTTCAAACTCGTAGACAGCTCCAAGCATCTGAAGCATTAACTTTTGCATTGGGTCTGAGCTACTACCAGTGAACGTTAAGCCTTCCTTGTGGAATCTAACAGTGCATCCAAGGCTGTTTATGGTCTCGATTAGACTCTGTAGGTCAGCTATATTTCTTGCCATACGACTAATATCATGCACATGAATAGTATCACCCTCACGTATAAAACTGATTAATGCTTTTAACTCAGGCCTTTCTCTATCTTTACCTGAACATTTATCAATAAATACCTTATCAAGCTTTACACCATCCAATTGCCTAGCTGTATTTTGCTCAACAGTGCTTACTCGAATATAACCAATTTGCTTACCTTGAAGTGAATGATTAGACATATTGACTCCTAAACCGTATCGATTTAACTCTAAGACCATTTAATTATTGTGTACTTAAAATTAAAAATCAAGTCTTTTCGATACACTTTAAGCTAACAAAATGTACTCATGTGACTGTATCGTTTAGCCTATACCGTATTCAGTACAGCTTAAAGTTAACCATGAGGTCGCTAAGCTGTTTGATTTATAAACACCACTATTGCCAACCTTCATGCCTTGAGGCTTAAGCTGATTGCTAAGCAAATAAAATGCTGGTAAATGAATATGCTAGGATAGAGTTAGTCCTTCATGGGGGCTAAGGGGGGGAAGCGAGGCTTTATCATTGTCGATTTGGCCTCTTAGATTTTTGTGGTAAAACTTTTTGGGTTATTATCCATTGGTGATAAATCCATTTAAGGACAGATTGAGTATGCAAAAGGTTATTATTAAATTTTTTAAAGATCGAAATATTGTCGATAGTTTTTTAAATGGAATGTTCTGGTGCAATACTCCTGAATTTTACCGCCAAGAAGAAGCCGCTGGTGTCAGTGACATAAATGAATCCTGCTCTCATTCGTATAGGTCATCTCGCGATGGGCAAGGGGCGACTTTAGAAGTAAACGGTGTTCACTTAGCTGAAATTACAGATTCAACAATGTACTCAGACTCTCAAAAAGATCGTTGGCTGCATAGTTGGTTTGAATTGTCCTCACCGTCAAATGATAGCGAGTATATAAACGTAGTACAGGATATTAATCGAATGCGAAAAGAGTTCGGTAAGCTATATCTTGTAATACTAGAAAAAGATTTTGATCGTTTTTTAAATAGGGTTAAGTCAGTAACAGAACTCAATGCTGAATATAAAAAAGTGAGCTATTCTGACAATAGGTTTGACTGGGATTGCACCTGTAAAAGCACTGCTTATGCGTATCAAAGAGAGTTTAGGTTCTTAGTAGGTAATTGTACCCCTAAGGAAGTACAGCCCCAGAAGCTAATTTATGAAGGGGGTTTTAGGGATATCATCTCTGATTGTCCGCCAATTTTTATACATGACGAAAATACGGGCGAATTACTTTTGGAGCTAACATCCGATTCATGCAAAACTTCGTTAATAACCTAATGATAGCGAGTGATACCACATGAATTTTTAATGCTAATCACTAGTTTACCAATAACTCATTCACATGGTGCCACTATCTTATAAACCAGTTTGCACAGCTATTACCTTCAGGCAATCAGCTTCGTGAATCTTCTCGACATATTGCCACAGCTCATCCTTGTTCTTGTATTTACTGTAAAGATTATACGTTAAGGATAGCTGTTTGTGTCCTGCTAGCTTCGTAGCTATTTCTTCAGGACAGCCTATCTGCTCCAGTGCCGTAGCAAAGTGACCCCTAAACGAGTGCAAGCCAGTCTTGTAGCCTTCAACTTTGTCAAAGCCCTTAGTTAACTTGCCAAACTTAGAAGAGATACTGTTAACTGCTTCGTTAGCGCCAATAGCAGCATTACCAATCTCAGGAAACAGCCAAGGTGAACCAGCAGCTTTACTTATAGCATCCTTAACCAAGGGCTGAATAGTAGGGCACACAGGTACAATACGCTGTGCGTTAACTGTTTTACCTTCTCTTACTTCAAAGAATAAACGACCACCAACTTCAACGAACTGCTCGGTCTTAGCCAGCGCAAGCTCACTAAGTCTTGTGCCTAAGAATGGCAATAGCCTTGGCAGCATGTGCATTGCATAAGGGTAAGCCCATGTAGGCGTATTTAGCTTATCGTACTCTGTACTTGAAAGTATTTTAGCTAACTCAGAGTCAGTGAAGTTACGGTAGTGCAGGGGCTTACTTTTCTTCTTGCTAGCTTCAACCTTAGTGTTCAGCCATGGGTTTTCTCCTGTGGCCTTTTCACGTGTTAAAGCCCAGCGCCATAGCTCTTGAAGTTTAGACTTGTAGTGAGTGACAGTGTTTGACGATTTCCCAGCTGCTAATAACGCATCAATAAATAACTGAGCTTGTCCTGAGCTTACGTTAGATGGTAACTCGTCACGGCCTAAGAAGGCTATGAGTGCCTTAACGTATGTAGCCATAGCCGACACGTACTTAGCGTTCTTCTTATCCTCAGCAAAGGCAGTCCATTCTTCAGCTATTTCTGTAATAGTTGGTTGGAACTGTTCAGGTATCTCGCCAGACATTGCAGCTCTCCATGCAGCGTGTACAGCTGGGTTAGTTTTGTCTTCAGGTTTCTCAATGATAACTTCAAGGTCAGCTTCTTCCATTGGATGATAATCAGCATCTTTAACTACTTCACCTTCACGCTCTAGTCGTTCTTTTCTCCATGACGGGTAGTAAGAGTAAAACTTGGCTTTGTCGCTATTATCTCCACGCTTAGTGTTAGCTAACTCCATGTCAATGTCAGCATTTATAGAGTTACGTTTTAGGATTGCTTCGTGGTAGCTGTGAGTGCTTAGGGTGTACTGGATATAGTTAGACTCATATTTGTCTTTGAGTAATACAGGAGTCTTTCTACGATACATCCATAAGCCAGATGATGCTCTTTTTAGATACTTCTTATCCATTGCCATAACCATTGTTAAAATCAGGAACAATTGAAACTAAAAGTGACCCAGAAGGTGACCCAGAAAGTGACCTAGCGGTGTTATTTAGTTCGTTAATTTATGGATATTTTTAGAGGAAAACGCTTGAAAGTCAAGCCTATAAGGGGGTGTGGAAGAATGGTCGGTATGGAGAGATTCGAACTCTCGACCCCTGCCACCCCATGACAGTGCGCTACCAAGCTGCGCCACATACCGACTTTGTATGCAATAGTACGTGTATTTTTTTAAAAATCAATAAGCGATTGTTTGTTTGGATGTTTATTACGCAAGAGGCATAAAATAGCTCTCTTGCGGTGTATTAATTGGCTAGTCTTTATTTAACCACTTTTTGATCGAGTCATACATCTCATCTCGTATTAATGGCTGGGCTTTTTTGTTAGGGTGTAAACTATCGTTTTGCATTAGATCAGATTGGCTGGCAATATCTAGCATAAAAAAGTTCATTAAATGCGCATTTGTTTCTTTGCTAACGTCTGTAAAAGTGTCTGTAAACATTTTGCTATAACGCGGACCGTAATTAGGGGGAATGTAAATCTCCATTAAGGCGGTCATCGCATTAGCTGCTTGGCTTTTTTGAATAAGAGACGTTAAGTTAGCTTGCATTTTTTTAACTGGGAAACCACGTAAACCGTCATTAGCACCTAGCTCAATAAGTACATGAGTGGGTTCGTATTGCTCAAGCAATGCATCTAAACGACGTAGGGCGCCTCCAGATGTTTCGCCACTAATACTGGCGTTGATAAGTTCTATGTCGGTTTGTTCGTCATCGTATTTATCTTGTAACAATTTTACCCAGCCTTCTTCTTGTTGAAGTCCGTAGGCTGCACTTAAACTGTCACCGAGTATTAAAATCGTGTTGTTGGCTGCTGCACTCAGCGGATTGATAACTAAAAATAAAATGAATACTAAACGAAGGATTGAATGAGTCATATGTCAGCGCTTTCTCAATTAAATATAATTCAAGTTAATGGTTTGTCTAAAGTAGTCTCTACCTTTGAAGGTGAGCTACCCATCCTCAGCGACATCAGCTTTAATGTCAAGCATGGCGAGTCTGTTGCTATTGTTGGCACGTCGGGCTCTGGTAAATCAACGTTACTCAGTTTATTAGCAGGGCTTGATACAGCAAGCAGCGGTGAAATATTTTTAGATGGCGAGCCATTACACAATTTAGATGAAGAAGAGCGTGCTGCACTGCGCGCGGCTAAAATTGGATTTGTGTTCCAGTCATTTATGTTAGTACAAAGCTTAACGGCACTTGAAAACGTTATGTTACCTGCAGAGCTTGCTGGCGAAAGTGATGCGAAAGAGCAAGCAATTGCTTTGCTTGAAAAAGTAGGTTTGAGCCATCGAATTGATCATTACCCGTCGCAACTCTCTGGCGGTGAGCAACAACGTGTTGCTATTGCGCGAGCATTTATTGGTACACCTAAAATACTGTTTGCTGATGAGCCTTCGGCTAACTTAGACAGCAAAAACGGTAAAATGATTGAATCCTTATTATTTGATTTAAACACTCAACATGGCACTACGCTTATTTTAGTTACTCACGATGAAGGGCTTGCACAAAAATGTGAGCATATTATTCAAATAGAAGCGGGTTTACTGGTAAAAAGCGAAGTAGAGGACGTTGCCGATGTGGGTTAAGTTAGCGCTTAAGTTATTTTCGCGAGAATTTCGCCGTGGTGAGTTAACCGTTATAAGCGCGGCTATCGCACTTGCTGTGTTAACCGTGCTTACACTGTCGATGGTTACTGAGCGAATAGGGCAAAGTATTGCACAAAAAAGCAGTGCTTTTATTGCTGCAGATCGCGTTCTTGCCAGTGATCATGTGCTTGATACGGCCTTTATTACTCAAGCACAAAGCCAAAATTTAAAAACGGCACAAATGGTGTATTTCGACACTATGTTATTTGCCAATGACGAAATGCAGTTTAGCTCAGTAAAAGCAGCGTCTAATGCGTATCCGCTCAAAGGGCAGTTAAAAGTTAAAGATACCCTAACGGGTGAGACTAAAGTTGCCAGTAGCGGTCCAGCGCCTGGTAATGTGTGGCTAAGTGAGTCGGTATTTTACAGTTTAAATATTGATATAGGTGCGCAAGTAGAACTTGGCGCTGCATTATTTAATGTTTCAAAGGTTATTGTAGAAGAGCCCGATGCGCCATTTAATGTATTTTCAAGCAGTCGTCGTGTGCTTATTAATATTGACGATGTGGCAAAAACTGAAGTTGTGCAACCGGGTAGCCGGGTTTATTACCGCCAACTTTATGCTGGTAGTGAGGCTGACATAAATAGCTTTTATGAGTGGCTTAAACCACAAATAAAAGAAAACCAGCAATGGTACGGCGTTAAAGACCGCCAATCACCTATTTCAAACAGCTTAAACCGCGCAGAGAGCTTTTTATTACTTGCCGGCCTATTAGGTATTATTTTAGCCGCAGTGGCTATAGCCGTTTCAGCAAAACGTTATTGTGAACGCCAATACGATCCAGTAGCGATGATGAAAACGCTAGGCGGTAGCCGCTCAATGATCCGCAAAATATACATGCTTCATTTATTGCTTGTATGTGCAATGGCGGTAAGTATTGGGCTGTTAATTGGTTATGGCTTGCAAGAAATAGCAACAAGTTACTTATCAAAAAGTATGGGCACAGAGCTACCTTTAGGTGGCTTTAAACCTTGGCTGGTGGCTATAAGCACTGGCGTAATTTGTGCTGTTATGTTTTCTATTAAACCGTTGTTTGATTTATTTGATATTCCACCGCTTAGAGTGCTACGTCGCAACTTAGGCGACAAGTTAGCAGTAAGCCGTGTGCATTTAGGCATGAGTGCGCTAACCGTGTTTTTATTAATGTGGTTATTTAGTAACAACATAAAAATAACGCTTATTTTGTTTGCCTCAACACTTGCGCTAATTGGTGTGTTGTTTTTAGTATCTAAATTAATATTTGGTGGCGGCCGAAAGCTTGGCTTAAAACCGGGTAATAGTTGGTCGCTTGCAATTGCGTCTATTCAAAAACGTGCAAACGTAAATGCAGTGCAGTTAATTAGCTTTTCGTTAGCGATTAAATTACTGCTGTTTTTAGTGGTACTTAAAAACGATATGATATCTGATTGGCAGTCGCAACTACCAAACGATGCGCCTAATGCATTTTTAGTTAATATAACGCAAAATGAGCTTGGGCCAATTAATGAATATTTGGCACAAAAAGATATTCAGGTATCGGAGTTTTATCCAACTATTCGTGGGCGCGTAAATGCGGTAAACGGCGAGTTGGTTGCGCGTTCTGTATCGCTGCAAGACAACGAGAAAAAAGACGAAGAAGCACGTGCAGGTATTGGCCGTGAGCTAAACCTTACATGGCTTAAAGATGTACCAGATCAAAACGAAGTAACACAAGGCGCGTGGTTTGGTGAAAATGCAACAGCCGAAGCCTCAGTAGAGGAGTCGATGCTTGAGCGTTTAGATGTTGAGATAGGCGATACGCTTACATTTTTAATTGGTTCGCAGTCGTTCGACGCTAAAATCACCAGTGTGCGCAAAGTTAATTGGGCCACGCTTAAACCTAACTTTTTTATTATTTTAAGCCCAGATGTACTTGCAGATTTTCCGGCAACGTATATTTCGTCGGTACGTATAAACCCAGAACAAAAGCGTGATTTTAGCCAGTTATTGCGTACTTACCCTACTATTACAGCGATTGATATTGATAACTTTGTTAAGCAAATACAAACAACTATTTCGCAAGTATCACTCGCCATTGGCTTTGTACTTGCAATTGTTGTGCTGTGTGGTGCGCTTGTACTTATATCGCAAGTGCAAGCTAGTTTAGGTGAGCGTATGCAAGAAATTGTAATACTGCGAACACTTGGCGCTAAAAGCCGATTAATTAAAAACGCGACCTTGTACGAGTTTTTATTACTCGGCGGTTTAGCTGGCTTAGTTGCTGCATTTTTTAGTGATATAGCGCTTTTAATTGTGCAGCAACAAATGTTTGATTTAGCAGGTAAGTTACATCCGCATATATGGATTATTGGTCCGGTAGCTGGCGGTGTATTTGTGGCTGGTTTAGGCTATTTAATGATTGCCCGAACACTTAAACAAAATACCCAAGGATTAGTGCGTGCCCTAGGGTAAGCTTAAACTAACATGCTCCTTCAAATGCCCACCTAACACGTGGGCATTTTTGTTTTTCTTTGTACTGGTAATTTATACAGTGCTCTGGCATTATTAGCGTAATTTAAAAATAATAACAATGGAGTGCTGTTTGGCCATTATTTTAGGGATCGATCCTGGTTCACGTTTGACCGGATATGGCGTTGTTGCCCACCAAGGTTCTAAATTTACATACTTAGGCAGTGGTTGTATTAAGTTAGCCGATCATCCTTTTCCGGTTAGGCTTAAAATGATCTATCAAGGCATTACACAGCTTATTGAGCAGTTTTCGCCAGAAACCTTTGCCATTGAAAAAGTATTTATGGCGCATAACCCCGATTCTGCTTTAAAGCTTGGCCAAGCTAGAGGCGCTGCTATTGTTGGCGCTGCAATGGCCGACTTGCCCGTATTTGAATATTCAGCTAGGCAAATTAAGCAAGCAGTAGTAGGTAACGGTGGCGCTGATAAAACTCAAGTGCAACACATGGTAAAAAATATTTTAAAACTACCAGGTACGCCACAGGCCGATGCAGCTGATGCACTTGCTATTGCGATTTGCCACGCTCACTCAGAACAAAATTTAATTAAACTAGCGGGTAGCGCAAGCAAAATCGTTAGAGGACGTTTAAGGAAATAACTATGATAGGCCGCTTAAATGGTATTTTAGTCGAAAAACAGCCACCAGAAATATTACTCGAAGTAAGTGGTGTCGGTTACGAAGTACAAATGCCAATGACCTGTTTTTACGATTTACCAAAAATTGGTGAAAACGCGATTGTTTACACCCACTTTGTAGTGCGTGAAGATGCTCAGCTATTATTTGGTTTTAATAATAAAGTAGAACGCGCCTTGTTTAGAGAGCTATTAAAAGCAAATGGCGTTGGGCCAAAACTTGGCTTAGCTATTTTATCGGGCATGTCGGCAAAGCAATTTGTAAGCTGTGTAAATAACGAAGACTCAACGTCGCTTGTTAAATTACCGGGTGTAGGTAAAAAAACAGCAGAGCGTTTAGTACTCGAAATGAAAGACAGATTAAAAGATTGGGGTAATGATTTATTTACGCCATTTAGCGACAGCGCAGTAATAGAGCCAATGAGCGATGCGACAATAGCTAATAACGCAGCCGATGATGCCGTATCGGCACTGCTTGCATTAGGTTATAAATTGCCACAAGCCCAAAAAGCAGTAAAATCGATAAGCAAACCCGATATGTCTACTGAGGTTCTTATTAGAGAATCTTTAAAATCAATGTTGTGAGTAACCCATGATTGAAGCGGATCGCTTAATTGATGCGACTGAAAAAACAAATGAAGACTCTATAGATCGTGCAATAAGGCCTAAACTTTTAGCCGACTACAGAGGCCAGCCTCATGTTAAGCAGCAAATGGAAATTTTTATTGAAGCTGCCCGAACCCGTGGTGAAGCGCTCGATCATTTATTAATATTTGGCCCACCAGGGCTTGGTAAAACCACGCTTGCAAATATCGTTGCTAACGAATTACACGTAAGTATTAAAACAACATCCGGCCCTGTACTTGAAAAAGCAGGCGATTTAGCTGCGTTACTTACTAATTTAGAAGAAGGCGATGTACTGTTTATCGATGAAATACACAGGCTAAGCCCGCAAGTTGAAGAAATACTGTATCCAGCAATGGAAGACTACCAGCTTGATATAATGATTGGTGAAGGCCCAGCTGCGCGTTCTATTAAATTAGACTTACCTGCATTTACGCTTATTGGTGCCACTACGCGAGCAGGCTCACTTACATCGCCACTACGTGACCGTTTTGGTATTGTGCAGCGATTAGAGTTTTATTCTGTAGAAGATTTGTCGCACATAGTAGGGCGCTCTGCACATTATCTTGGTTTAGAAATGTGTGACGACGGCGCAACCGAAATTGCACAACGCTCGCGCGGTACACCACGTATTGCAAACCGTTTATTACGCCGTGTACGCGATTACACACAGGTAAAATCTGACGGTACAGTAAATGCCGAAGTAGCTAAGCAAGCGCTTGATATGATTGACGTAGATAAAAGTGGTTTTGATTATATGGATCGCAAATATTTACTCGCCATAATTGAAAAATTCATGGGCGGCCCAGTAGGACTCGACAATGTAGCTGCAGCTATTGGTGAAGAGCGTGAAACAATAGAAGATGTAATAGAGCCGTTTTTAATTCAGCAAGGATTTATTCAGCGTACTCCGCGTGGTCGAATCGTGTCTGACAGTGCATATCATCACTTTGGTTTACTTCCTAAAAAAGACTAGCCTCATCATATACATTACTTGCTGTGGTTTATTGCGCAGCAGGTAATTGACTTAGTATACCTTTCTTTCAAATATTTATACGGCTGGTATTTTACCCAAAACCTCAGCACACTGTTGCAAATGTTATTTCAAAATACTTATACGCTTCATAGTTAACTGTTAATTCACAGGGCGTTAAGACTCGCGAAGCTATCCTGCGTACCATTCAAACTAGTAACCGAATTACTTATTGTAAAATAGGTAGGGCAATTATTAGTTTATAAATAATACCAATCTGCTTATATATGGGGTCTACTTAACGTTAAGAAAATTACGCTAGAACTAGGCAAAAGTTTTTGTATCTAGTTGTTCTAAATAAAAAATTTTTAACGACGTTATAGTGCAATTTAATTCGTTAAATTGATCAAAGATTTATGCAGGTTGGTATAAAATATGTAGCGCACCAAATTGCAGGCAAAAAAAAGCCCGCAAAAAATGCGGGCAAACAACAAGTTGAAGGAAGTAATCCAGGGAACTACGTTTTACTGAATTTGGTTTTATCCAGAAAGAGTAAAACAATGTAATACGATAAAATATCCTATTACTAAGAACTTGGCTTAATGAAACTATCTCATTCAGTGCGCTAGTTCGGTATGGGAGAATAATACGTAAGATCACCTTTTTATTCAAACTAGAAAATTTGTATTTTCAGATTAGAAAAACTAATTCGGTGAATTTTATTGTTGTTTGAATCTTGCGCGTTAATTAATCGTTAAATTTATAAGTTAATGAAATTTATGGCTTAAGTTATTTCTTTTGATGTGGCTCGGTATTAGTTTTACTGTTACGTGAAGGTAAGGCTTATAGGTTTTGAGTGTTTATGCTCTTATTTTGAATAAACGGCGCATTTTATGACGTTTTACTTATATATTTACGCATATTTATAGTTAGCGAGTTTATTTAAAAGATTAAATAAAATACTGAGGCAAAGGGAAATGCCAACTAAAGCTGTTTTTTAACGTTTTTTGTTGCCTATTCATAGCAATACCGTTGTCAGCTTGAAATGGACTAGATACACTAGATGCAACTTTTGACCGTATAAACGGTCATATTTACACAAATTAACCAATTTGCCGTATTTTGAAATTACTTAGGAGTTTAACGTGGGATCAGGGCTTAATTTTTTAGACCTAATTTTAGAAGCAAGCTTGCTTGTTCAGTTAGTGATGTTAGGGCTAGTTGCCATGTCTGTAATGTCGTGGACAATTATATTTCAGCGTAAAAAAGCAATATCAGATGCACTATCAAATGCTAAGAAATTTGAGCAAAAATTTTGGTCTGGTATTGATCTAAGTAAATTGTATAACGAAATATCGTCACGCAGCGGTCAGTCTCAAGGTATTGAAGCCTTATTTACTTCAGGCTTTAAAGAGTTTGCTCGTCATAAAAAGAATACATTTCAAAGTGCGAGTATTGTTATGGAAGGGACGCATCGTTCTATGCGTGTTGCGCTTTCTCGTGAAATTGAAAAAATTGAATCTAGCTTATCGTTTTTAGCAACGGTAGGTTCTATTAGTCCGTACATCGGTTTGTTTGGTACAGTTTGGGGTATTATGAATGCCTTTATTGCACTAGGTGAAGTTAAGCAAGCTACATTACAAATGGTAGCACCCGGTATAGCAGAGGCACTTATTGCGACTGCTATGGGTTTATTCGCGGCAATTCCGGCCGTTATTGCTTATAACCGCTTTTCAAACAGTGTTGAAAAGCTTGAGTCTCACTATATTAACTTTATGGAAGAGTTTGCTAATATTTTACACCGTCAAGCAGCTACACAAATAGAGGCACAAGCGAATGTATCAGCGTAAAAAGCGCCGTCCGGTCGCAGAAATTAATGTAGTACCTTACATTGATGTAATGTTGGTATTACTTATTATATTTATGGCAACAGCACCGCTTATTACACACGGTGTAAAAGTTGATTTACCTAAAATGGAAGAGTCTGATTTAGTTGATACTAAAGATACTCCGCCCATTATTGCTTCAATTGATGCAGAGGGTAAATATTATGTAAGCGTAGGTACTGATCCTGAAGAGCCTATGGAAGCACTTGATGTTGCTGCGGTTATAAAATTACAGTTAATGAAAAACCCTGACGTGCCAGTTATGATTAAAGGCTCGGGTAAGGTGTCGTATCAAGAAGTATTATTACTAATGGATTTTTTGAAAAATGCAGGCGTACCATCAGTAGGATTAATGACTGAATCCTTTGAGGGGAAGTAGCTGTATGAATAGTTCAGTAGTAAAATCGATAGTACTTCATTTAGGAATTGGTGGTTTTTTGTATGCGTCTGCAAACATTCATCCGCCAGCACCTAAAGTAATGGAAGTAACGCTTAATTCGGCTATACCTACGCCAGATAAAGCAGTATCAGCCGTTACAGTTGATCAAAAACAAGTTGAGCAAAAAATTGCTGAACTTCAAAAGAAAGAAAAAGATAAAAAAAGTGCTGAAGACAAACGTATCCGCGATTTAGAACGCAGAGCAGCCAATGCACGTAAGCAACGCGAATCTGAATCTAGGCATATTAAAAAGCTAGAGCAAGAACGTAAAGCTAAAGAAAAAGAAACAGCCGAGGCGCAAGCACAAGCTAAAAAAGCACGTGCCATTGAGCAAAAAGAGCGCGCTAAAGCTAAGCAAGCTGAAAAGCAAAAGCAAGAAGCTGAAAGTGCAGCAAAAGCTGCTGCTGATAAGCGTAAAACCGAAGAAGACGCACTTAAAAAAGCAGAAGCTGAACGTAAAAAACGTGAAGAAGAAGCAAAAGAGCGTGCAGCCGAGGCCGAACGTAAACGCCAGCAAGCAATGCAAGAGCAAATGTTACAAGAGCAACTTGCCAAAGAGCAGGCTGCCCGTAGTAAAATACGTCAACAACAAGTGGTAAGCGAAGTTGATAAGTACCGTGCATTAATTATGGCGCGTATTCAGCAAAACTTATTGATTGATGAAAAAATGAAAAACCAACAGTGCCGAGTAAATATTCGTTTAGGTTTTAATGGTTTAGTAACGCAAGTTAAATCATTAGGTGGCGATAAGTTGGTATGTGAAGCTGCATTAAGAGCAGTGCGCATGGCCGACACATTACCGGTATCTAAAGATAAAGACGTATTCGAACAACTTAAGAATATTAATTTAACAATCAAGCCAGAATTTTAAAGGAATGATATGTTCAACAAAATAAAAATAGCCTGTTTAGTTTTACTGTTTGGGTTTGTGGGTGTTGCTAATGCAGCACTTGAAATTGTAATAACTGAGGGTGTAGACGGTGCAAGGCCCATTGCTATAGTACCTTTTAAGTACCAAGGTGTTGGCCCAATCCCTGAAAAATTAAGCAGTGTTATTGCTGCCGATTTAATGCGCAGTGGTAAATTTAAGCCTGTAGATGTAGCGCAAATGCCACAACAGCCAACCAAAGATAGCGAAATTGATTACGCATCTTGGGTTAATAAAGGTGTGGAAGCGATATTAGTGGGCGAAGTTGAGCAGCAAACTGATGGGCGTTACTTAGTGCGTTATGAGTTAGTTGACGTGATCCGCGGCCAAATTACCGGTGGCAACACACAAATGATGAGTAATGGTAAGCTAGTTAAAAGCCAAGATCATATTTTGGAAGCGCGTGAAAGTGTTATTGGTGAAAGTGGTTTTCGCCGTTACTCTCATCGAATCAGTGACGTTATCTATGAAAGATTGACTGGTGAAAAAGGCGCATTTTTAACTAAAATTGCCTATGTAATAGTACGTGATAATGATGATAAGCCTTATCAGTTAGTTGTTGCAGATTATGACGGATTTAATGAGCAAGTATTACTTCGCTCAAAAGAGCCTTTAATGTCGCCAGCGTGGTCACCAGATGGTACTAAGTTAGCGTATGTAACGTTTGAAAACCGTCAAAGCCAAATTTACATTCAAGATATATACACAGGTAAACGCGAAATAATAGCAAGCTACCGTGGTATTAATGGTGCACCGCAGTTTTCGCCAGATGGTAAAAAGCTATTGTTAGTGCTTTCTAAGGACAAGACGGGTGCAACAGAAGTTTACATGCTTGACCTAGCTACACGTAAAGAAACACGCTTAACAAATCACCGTAGCATAGATACTGAGCCATCTTGGCACCCTAATGGTCAAGATATTGTGTTTACATCTGAAAGGGGTGGTAATGCTCAGATTTATAAGTTAAATTTAAAAACTGGTAGGTCACAGCGACTCACCTTTGATGGTGATATGAATCTTGCTGGTTCAATAACACCAGATGGAAAAGAATTAGTGATGGTTAACCGTACCAACGGGCAGTACCATCTTGCTAAGAAAGAGCTGGCTACAGGCGCGTTCCAAGTATTAACGAGAACACGCCTAGATGAATCACCGAGCATAGCGCCAAATGGTTCGATGATTATATATAGCACGCTTCATAATAATAAACAGGTACTTGCGCTAGTATCGATGGACGGCCGCTTTAAGGCACGGTTACCTGTGCTAGACGGACAAGTAAAGGCACCAGCTTGGTCGCCATACTTACAGTAATATTACTGGTTTACTCAAAATAGGAATCTACTCAATGAAACTTAACAAAATACTTAAAGGCCTGCTAATTGCTGTGCCAGTAATGACATTAGCAGCTTGTAGCTCATCTTCAGATATTGATGAAGGTGCTGCAAACCAATCAAATCAAGGCGTTGTTGAGCAATCAACTAACACTGATACGGTTGAAGTTGCTACAATTTCTCCTGAGCAACAAGCAGAAGAACAACTTCGTCAAAAGTACGAAGCACTTCGTCAAGAGCAAGTAATATACTTTGATTTTGATACTGCGACAGTTGAAAGCAAGTACGCAGACTTACTTCGTGCACATGCTGAGTTTTTAGTTCAAAACTCATCAGTTAAAGTACTAATTGAAGGCCATGCAGATGAGCGCGGTACTCCAGAGTACAATATTGCATTAGGTGAGCACCGTGGCCAAGCAGTTGAAAAATACTTATTAAGCTTAGGTGTTTCAGCTAGCCAAATGTCAGTGGTAAGCTACGGTGAAGAGAAGCCAATGGTTAAGTCTCGCACTGAATCAGCTTTCGCTAAAAACCGCCGTGCGGTACTAGTTTACTAAGATAAGAGATATTATGAAGCCGAAAATTATTTTGGCAGCCATGATATTGAGCGGGAGCACCCAGTTAATGGCTGCTCCCGCTCCTGTTTCAGAAGCTGCGAGTTCACAATCAAGTATTGAGAAGCGATTAGCGTCGCTTGAGAATATGATGCAACAGCGTAACTTTTTGCAAGTTGAGTTACAGCAACAGCTTAACTTGTTACAAGACGAAGTAAGCCAAATTCGAGGTGTAACCGAAGAGCAAAGCTACAAGCTTGAAAAAGTACTGCAGCGTCAGCGTGAGTTGTATCAAGAAATTGAAAACCGCGTGAGCCAGGCTTATACACAGCCAGCAGCAGCTCCCGCAACTGATTACACACAACAAAGCAATGCACAGACCTATAGCAGTGACTTATCTGAAAACGAAGCCTATGAGCGCGCTGTTGCGTTAATAATGAAAGATAAACGCTATGACCAAGCGATTCCTGAATTTCAAACGTTTTTAACTACTTATCCAAATTCTGTATATGCGTCTAATGCGCATTATTGGTTAGGGCAGTTGCTTACTATTAAAAATGATGGTGTAAAAGCAGTAGAGCACTTTAAAGTCGTTGTGAACGAATTTCCAAATTCTAATAAACGCCCAGATGCGATGCTAAAGTTAGGCACACTTTTACAAGATCAAGGTTCAGCGGCGCAAGCGCAAAAAATATTGAGCGATCTTATCAATCAATACCCAAGTACAACCGCTGCAAAACTAGCAACTGATCGTTTAGGAAACTAAAGTTCACTAGCGATTAAATTTCTAGTTAGGGCGAGCAAACTACATGGAAACTCTCGAAGAATCTTGGATTTGCATGTAGTTTGAGCACAAACGGTTTAATTTTGTGCATCTAGACATAAAAACTTAAAAAAAGAGACAATTTCGGTTGCACTCATTTTATAAATAAGTATTATAAGCGCCCGCAGCAAACGAATGGTTACCCCACTCGAAATGCGACAAAAAGAGCGGGTTATTAGCTCAGTTGGTAGAGCAGTTGACTTTTAATCAATTGGTCGATGGTTCAAATCCATCATAACCCAC
>NZ_JADYXD010000011.1:0-67899 GCF_015864475.1 Pseudoalteromonas sp. SWXJZ10B | reverse complement strand
AGAGCGGGTTATTAGCTCAGTTGGTAGAGCAGTTGACTTTTAATCAATTGGTCGATGGTTCAAATCCATCATGACCCACCACTCTCTAATACTTTCCTTTATATTCTTTTTTAAATTCCCATTCTATTTTTTATAAACAGCTTAACTAGTTTGCTGTTATTTATGTTTATATTCTCGTATAATTCGCCCTAATTAATGCACTGTAGATAAGTGGTCGAGAACATGAGTCTAGCTCAAACTATTATGCCTGAAGGTTATATTTTCCCCCCTAAGCCAGCACCGTTAACAAATGACGAGCAAGGCGAATATAAAGCGCGTATAAAACAATTACTAAAAGATAAAAATGCAGTACTTGTTGCACATTATTATACCGATCCTGAAATTCAAGCACTTGCAGAAGAAACCGGCGGCTGCGTTGCCGATTCGCTAGAAATGGCACGTTTTGGTGCACGTCATGATGCAGATATGATCATCGTCGCGGGCGTGAAATTTATGGGCGAAACAGCCAAAATTTTAACGCCAAATAAAACGGTTGTTATGCCAACGCTTGAAGCGACGTGTTCGCTAGATATTGGTTGCCCGATAGACGAGTTCTCAGCGTTTTGTGATGAGCACCCTGACCGTAAAGTGGTTGTGTATGCAAACACCTCTACCGCAGTTAAGGCGCGTGCAGATTGGATTGTAACCTCATCATGTGCACTTGAAATAGTAGAGCACCTTGATGAGCAAGGCGAAAAAATCATTTGGGGCCCAGATAAGCACCTTGGTAGTTATATTCAAAAAAATACCGGTGCTGATATGCTTATGTGGAATGGTGCATGTATCGTACATGACGAATTTAAAACTAAAGCCTTAAAAGATATGAAGGCGCTACACCCAGATGCAGGCGTATTAGTTCATCCTGAGTCACCAGCAGAAATTGTTGCACTTGCCGATTCGGTTGGATCTACGAGCCAATTAATTAAAGCTGCGCAAACAATGGACAATAAAAAGTTTATTGTAGCAACCGATCGCGGCATCTTTTATAAAATGCAGCAACTATGTCCAGATAAAGAGTTTTTTGCGGCTCCAACGGCAGGTGAGGGCGCTTCATGTAAAAGTTGCGCACATTGCCCTTGGATGGCAATGAATGGCTTAAAAGCGATTGAGGAAGCCCTCATAAGCCCTAAAGGTAAAGAAGTATTCGTTGATATGGATTTACGCGAAGGCGCACTTAAATCCTTAAATCGCATGCTTGAATTTACTGCGAGCATGGCTAAGTAATTTTAAAAGTATAAATTAAAACGGTTAGGTCTTAGATTTAGCCGTTTTTTGTGCCTATAGATAAGCTATTGCTTGATAAGTAAGCATTTAAAGGCTCATATTTAAAAATGCCTTGCACCTTAAGGGTCTATTTCATACTATAGCGCGCTGTTGCATTACACAATTGCAGTACTGTGGAGGGATGGCTGAGTGGCTGAAGGCGCACGCCTGGAAAGTGTGTTTAGGTTTATCCCTAACGAGGGTTCGAATCCCTCTCCCTCCACCATTATTATTAGAACCCAGTTACTAATATCGAAAGGTATTAGTAACTGGGTTTTTTAATGCCTTCGCAATGACTAACTATTAACTAAATAGAGTGTTGATAACATGCTTACAAGCTCATGTTTTTCAATTGGCTTTGAAACGTAACCATCAAATAACTGTCTGTATATTTCTTTTTGCTCTGTAAAAACATTAGCAGTTAACGCGATAACAATTTGTTCGTTATTAAGCGCCTTAATTTTTTTACATGCCTGAAGACCATCCATTTTAGGCATTTGAATGTCCATAAAAATAATGTCTGGCTTGTGTGACTCGTATAATGAGATTGCTTCTAAACCATTGTTGGCAATAATAATGGTGGCTTTTGTAGGCTCAAGCATCGCAGATGCAACAAGCTGATTTATTTTATTATCTTCAGCTAATAAAATATTTTTTCCAGATAGGTCAGGAAGCTCAACATTTTTTGTTATTAATGTGCTTTCATCAATCTGTGCTTGTTTTAATGGTAAGTACACATAAAACTGACTACCTGAATTTAATTGGCTTGTTACTTTAATTTCTCCATTCATTAAACCTATTAATGATTTAGTAATAGGTAAGCCAAGACCTGTACCGCCATATTCACGCGTAGTTGATTGCTCTGCTTGTTCAAAGCGCTCAAACAATCGCTCTATAGCCTGCTCAGAAATTCCAATTCCGGTGTCTGATATACAACAACATATTTTGTTTTCGTCGGTTAGCCTAAACGTTACTGTAACGCCACCCTGCGACGTAAACTTAATCGCATTAGATATTAGGTTTAAAAATATCTGTCTGAGTCTAACGGGGTCGCCCACCCAATACTTATGCTCAATATTAATTATAAATTTAAGGTATATATTTTTATCACTGGCTTGCAGGCCAAGATCAGACTCTAAGTGGTGAATAAGTTCAAAAAGGTCGAATGATTTATATTCTAATGAAAGCTTCCCAGCTTCAATTTTAGAAAAGTCGAGGATATCATTAATAATAGTGGTGAGTGAGCGGGTCGAATAAAGTGATTTTTTTAAATACTCTTTTGATTTTTCATTCAATGGCTGCTCTTGCAGTAACTGTAATGTACCTAGTATGCCATTCATAGGTGTGCGTATTTCGTGACTCATATTTGCTAAAAATTCAGATTTAGCTTGTGATGCCTGTTCAGCTAATTCTTTAGCATGTCCGAGAGCTTGTTCGTGATTAATTTGTTCGGTCAAATCGTATGCTACACCCAAATATCCAACAATTTCATTTTCGTTATTTAATAAAGAGGTAACACTTATATTAACTTGTATGTGCTCGCCTGTAGAAGAAATGTATGTCCACTGATTGATATCAGGCTCTGTAGAAGTTGCTTTTAAGATAAACACTTCAAAACCAGGGAAAACAGGTTCATTTAACTCTGCACTAAGCTGTTTGGCTTTTTTTATAATTTCTTCTTTTAAATGAAAAATACCCGGATTTTCAATTCCAATAACGTCTTTTGCTCTATAGCCTAATAACTTTTCAGAGGCTGGATTAAATAAAGTAATTAAGCCATTTATGTCGGTCGCAATAATAGAGTAACTGGCACTGTTTAAAATACTTTGTTGAAGCATACTTATATCAGCAATTTCTTTAGTGCGTAATTTTACTTCTTTTTCTAATTTTAAATTTGTTTGCTGCAGCATATGCTTATTTTGTTTAGCTTTGATAATTCTTCGCTGTGTTCTTTGTGCTCTACGGTAAAAAAACAGCTGAATTATTAAAGTTATAAACATACAAATAAGGGTATAAAAAACACCATTGACAATAGCTTGATATTTACTCGGCAAGTGTAGTGATTCAATAAATGTGTCTGAAGCACTAAGTGTGATTTCCCATGTTCTTCCCATCACTTTAATTACTTTATTTAACTGATAATCAGCCGAGTTGCTTTTAATGCCGTAGCTAAAAAAGTCAGTTTTAACGTTGTTACCTATGTCGCTAATGACTAGCTTATTTTCATCAGCTTGGGAAAGAGAATCTAAAATATTGTTTATTAATAAAGGGGAGTAAGTCCATCCAATTAATTGCTCTAAACGCTGGATTTTATCAGTTGGAATAATAATATTTTTATAAACTGGTAGTAAAATTAAAAAGCCTTGTTGCGATTTGCTATCCGCTTGGATTAACGTAATAGGCGCCGATAATTGAACTTGGTTATTAATTGCAGAATTTAATGCTGCTTTTTTACGTGTACTTTCCGATGCAATATCGAGTCCTAGAGCCCGTGAATTACTTTGCTCAGGAAATATATACTGAATAATAAAGTGCTCATCACTTTCGTTAGCTAGTTTATTTAGTTTAAATATTTGGTTAGGTCGATCGGATTTTGCAGTTTTTAAGAATTGAGCTAAGTTTTCGGCATTCACTTTTCTTATAAAGCCAATACCATTTGCTCCAGGGAATTCTTGGGCGTAATTGCGACTGTTAGAGTAATTGGAAATTGTTTGGTAGCTTAAATTATTAACGCCAATGCCGTGTATAAATCCTTTTAAACCGTATAGCCCATATTTATATAAGTCGAATCTGCTAGTAACGCCTGTTGAGAGTGAAGAAAGGCGGTTGTTGAGGGCTTCATTTATTTTGTTATTAACAGCATCTTGATGTGCAGCGTGGGCAAAGTAAGTTAATACAATACCACTGATGAAAAAAATAGCATGAGTAAGCACCGAGATTAATAACCTTTTACTAACCGGTCGTCCTGAAAACATTAACTCATCCTTTATTATTAATATACTGACAGTATATCTGTTTTATCATCGAAATAAATATAGCACTTATTATTCAGGATACAACTTTGTTATTAATTAGAATATATATATTTTATAAAGGTTTAGAGTGGATGTAATATAAAAAGTTGATTTTACTCACCAAGATAAGACGAACATGTATATAAATATAATAATTTTTATGTTTTTTGCTACTTTATAGCGAACAACAAAAGTATTAGCTAAAGGTGCTGATTTTTATATTTATCGATTTTTTAGTGAATATTAGGTGCTCAAAAAACAACGGATAGCTTTTAGTTTTTGCTTATAACTTTACTTTGTTAAGTTTAAATAAAGTAAAATTTAACCAATATTATGACGCTTTTAAAGGGAACTATCGGTATAGGTTCGAGCGAGCAAGAGACGATGCTCACCTTACTTTTATAATTCATCCGAAACAAAACAAACACTTAATATTTTATAATATGAAAATTAAAACATTAAAAACTTATATTGTTCTATATTTTAGTAGCGTGAAAGAAAACGTGATTACTTAAAATGTAATTACCTTATGACATGTTTACCGTGTAGGTCGAAAAAATACATGCTGCTATGCACTGCACAGTTAAAACTTAAACAAAACAAGGTAACGGAGATAACTATGGCTCACCGAGTATCTAAATTACTTGCGGCAACAGGCGCAGTATTAACATGTATTTCTATTCCTTCGTATGCCGCTGTTAATGGGCTGACAGAACAAGATGAATTTAATATAAAACTTAGATCAATTTATTTTGACCGTGACTACGATAACGACGCAAGTGACGATTCAACTTTTGCTCAAGGTATAGAGCTCAATTACACATCTGGTTATATAAACGATTTAGTGAGTGTGGGTGTATCGACTTACACCGTGATGGATATTAATTCTACGGGTTCAGCCGCAGGTAATATTTTGCCAGCAGGTAATGAGAGCGGTGGAGTTGACGATAGCTTTTCTAAATTTGGACAATATTTTTTAGATTTTAAATTGGGCAACAATGGTCACGTTAAAGTAGGTGGGCAAAAAACCAAAAGTATGTTGCTTAAAAGCTCTGGGAGTCGGGCTATTCCTAATACTTTTAGAGGCGTTTTTGGCGATTACAAAATTGGTAACACTAAATTATACGGTTACGTTTACGATAAATGGAGCCGTCGACACGATGATAGATGGGAAGACTTTTCTACCGATCAATCGGCAACTGGTGCTATTAGCGTAATTTGGGGCGTAGGTGCTACGCATAAAAAAGACAATCTAATATTAGAGGCTGAATATTTAAATTCACACAATTATTTAAGTAAAATCGGGTTAAAAATCAGTTACGACATTAAGCTTGAGCAAAGTAAGTTAACCCTTTCAACTGGCATATTTACCTCACAAGATGATGGCGATTTATTTGTAACAGGCGCAGAGGGTGGTGATTTAGATGATGAAGATGCACCTGGTGCATTAACAGGTTTAACCAAAAGTGAAAACGATGGGTTTGCCTATTACCTAGATGCTGATTGGAAAAAAGATATTTGGAGTGTAGGTGCGGCATTTACTAAAGTAAGTGATGCTTGGATTGAAGATAATTTCAGTGGCGACCATGGTACAAACCCATTTCCAACTCGCTCATTAATTGGTGCCGATTTAACAAATCAAAATGAAACATCATGGCAAGCTCGTTTAGGAATTGATTTGAAAGCAGTATCGCCTGGCTTAACAACTAAATTTTACTACACAGACGGCAGCGATGCTGAAAACTCTGCGTTGGGTAAGTTAGGCGGTACAGCCGACGAAAAATATTGGGCTGTAGATACTCGCTATAAAGTTGAGAAAATAAAAGGCTTAAGCTTACGTTGGTTATTTGTAGATTATACAACCGAAAAATCAGGCAGTGTTGATGGTGTTAAAGGCGATAGAGCTGACCATCGAGTTTATGTAGATTACACTATTAAATTTTAACATGACTTTTAATAAGCCAATGCAAATTTTATGCATTGGTTTTGTTTCCTTTTTTCATTATCTTTATGATAAAACTAACAAATCAATAATAAAAATTAAGCTAATATATGTTTTCTCTTCAACAGTGGCAATCACAGGGTCAATTTACTCA
Organism: Pseudoalteromonas sp. SWXJZ10B; assembly: GCF_015864475.1. Lineage (NCBI taxonomy): Bacteria > Pseudomonadati > Pseudomonadota > Gammaproteobacteria > Alteromonadales > Pseudoalteromonadaceae > Pseudoalteromonas > Pseudoalteromonas sp. SWXJZ10B. The sequence goes on along the minus strand of NZ_JADYXD010000011.1, from coordinate 61,487 downwards.
AATTAGTGGCCATCAAATTTTTACTAAAACAGCTGGTGATATAACTAAGCCTGCGCTGCTTTTAATACATGGCTTTCCAAGTGCTAGTTGGGACTGGGAAGGTATGTGGCAAACCCTTAGTGAACATTATTTTGTAATTACACTCGATATGCTAGGTTTTGGTTTGTCAGATAAACCTAAAAATGCAGGCTATAAAATTACTGAACAAGCCGACTTATATACTCAATTTTTAAAAACGTTAAATATTAATGATATATATATTTTAGCTCATGACTATGGCGATACTGTGGCTCAAGAGTTATTAGCAAGGCAAGTCGTTAGCCAAAGTGACTTTAAAATAAACAGTGTGTGCTTTTTAAATGGTGGGTTATTTCCTGAGGTGCATAAACCCTTATTTATACAAAAGCTTTTACTTTCAAAGCTAGGTTGGATAGTGCCAAAATTAATGAATAAACAAAAATTTGCCAATAATCTACTTACTATTTTTGGTAAAAGTACACCGCCTTCAAAACAAGTGGTAGACACTTTGGGAGCTGCTAATTTATAAAGATGGCTTAGCCGTAATGCCCAAACTCATTAGTTATATAAAGCAGAGGCAGCAAAACCGAGAACGCTGGGTTGGTGCCATCATAAATAGCAATATACCACTTACGTTTATAGCAGGCGCAGAAGACCCAATCTCTGGTAAGCATATGATTGAGCATTATAAAAAGCTTATTCCCAATGCGCGCGTACAAGAGTTTGTAGAGCTTGGGCATTATCCGCAAGTAGAAAATCCAGATGCAATTACGCAGGCTTATTTGAATTTTAGATATTGCCAATAAAAACGCGACTACTAAATTAAGTGCCGCGTTTATAAATTTTAGAACTCTGAGTATTTAGGCTTTGAACCTTAATATTTTTGCTTTGGCGCTTTTAATTGTTTTTCAAATTCATCTGAAAACAATATCGTGCCATCATCTTCCTCTGTAGGGAAGGCAGCAATAAGTAAGTCATCTTCCTCAAGGCCTGGTGTCCAGCGACTAAACCAGTCAGCAAGTGGGATTGCTTTAGCGCTGCAGCCAGCCCATTCTCCAGTTGCCCATGCTTCTGCAAATTCACGAGTTGGCCAAACTGGCACACAGTCGTCATCTTCGTTGGCAAGCATAACGCAGCCATCATCATCGTTTAAAATCCATACTTGCTTGAACTGTTGTACGGTTTCGAACATATAGGCTAGGCGTTTTTTTGCTCCAAGTCCTAAAATTACTGCGTGTTCTTCGCTTAAATTTGGCGTTGTCATAATTAGCTCACTCTTAATTACTATTGATATTAGGGCGTGTTGACCTTTGTGGATTGAAATTTGTTCAATCTAGGGGCGATTAAATCGCGGCGCGAGGTTTGTAACCTAGTGGGCTAAGTAAAAACCGAGCAACAAAGAGTTAATCGTCCCTAGAAAGAACCCTTTGGGCAGCGCATGTTTGGTCTTTATGCTGCGTTATCGCCTATTTATGGGGAATAACCACACTACATAGGCTCTGCCCTGCCTAAAAACCAAACATACTGCTGCAAATTCACCCACCAAAGATCAACACGCCCTAGTATATCTAAATTATATGCACACAAGTATATCGAGTTATATGACAGAGTGTTGAAAAGTTGCTATTTAATTTCAGCAATGCAGATCTAATTTGTAGATTGATCAGTATAATTTCTCACTAATTTGAGCGATCATTCAAAATAAGCTTGAATGTTTGTAAAAAGGCCACATTGTAGTAAGCATATACTTAATGAAGGATTGAAAAATGACAACTGATCTACTTGCTCCGTTTAAATTAAATAACACGATTGAGCTTAAAAACCGCGTACTTATGGCGCCATTAACGCGTTGTATGGCTGACGATAACTTAGTGCCAACACAAGATATGGTTGAATATTATGCTCGCCGTGCCGAAACCGGTTTAATTATTAGTGAAGCAACTATTATTCGTCCAGATGGACAAGGTTACCCAAATACTCCGGGTTTATTTACCAGCGAGCAAATTCAAGGTTGGAAAAAAGTAACTGACGCTGTGCACGCTAATGGCGGCAAAATGTTTGCACAGCTATGGCATGTTGGCCGTGTTGCACACCCTCACTTTTTTGATGGCGATGTACTTGCTCCATCGGCAATTGGCGTTGAAGGTTCTGTACCACGTATGCGTGAGCTTACCTACATCACACCAAAAGCAGCCACAACTGATGACATTAAAAGTCTAGTTGCTGATTTTGCAAAAGCCGCTGAAAACGCTATTGAAGCTGGTTTTGATGGGGTAGAAATTCACGGTGCTAACGGTTATTTAGTTGACCAATTTTTACATTACGCTGCAAATACACGCAGCGACGAATACGGTCAAACGCCTGAGAATATGTCGCGTTTTGCACTAGAAGTAACCGATGCGGTTATTGCTGCTGTAGGCAGTGATCGTACTGCACTTAGATTAACACCGGGTGCTTACTTTAATATGAGCGAAGATAGCCGCGATAAAGCGGTATTTGATTACTTATTAACAGAACTTGAAAGCAGAGAATTAGCGTACTTACACGGTGGTATTTTTGATGACAGCATGCGCTTTGACTCGCTTGAAGGCAAAAGCATCTCTGAATTTTTACGAGCAGGCTACAAAGGTACATTAGTAGGTGTGGGCAGTTATAGTTTTGAGTCAGCAAAAGAGGCTATTAACGATGCTAAGTTTGACTTAATCGCTATTGGTCGCCCACTTATTGCAAATCCAGATTACATTAGCAAAATTGCAAACGGTGAAGAGTTAGTACCATACAGCGATGAAATGCTTGCACAATTGAAATAAATTACTATTTGTAATAAGTTCTAGAAAATAATTAAGACACCCAAAGTTAAACCTTTGGGTGTCTTTTTTTGTACATATTCCCGCCATAAATCTTCCATATTTGTTTAATTTTTATGTAAATAAAGTTCATCCTCGTTGTCATATTTAAAATTCATACTGTCCGCGTTTTCATATTTCATAATTAAAATCAAACGGGACAACAATGTACGCTTTAAAAAACAAATCGCTTTTGAGCATGGCAATTGCCATGGCTGTATCAACATCTAGTTATGCTAACGACAACACCATAGAAGAAGTAACCGTGGTTGCTAAACCAACGAGCTACGCTAATAATGTTATTGAGCCTGCAATGCTTGAGCAACAAAGTTCGGTATCGAGCATATTATCAGTTATTGATAATTTACCAGGGATTAGCATAAACGAAGGTGATGCATTTGGTGGCGACGATTGGTCTACTACAATCACTATGCGTGGTTTTAGTATTGATGGGAACCAACAGCAATTAGGAATGACCGTTGATGGCATTCCCAATGGAGGCTCTAATTATGGCGGTGGTGCAAAAGCTAACCGCTACCTAGATAGCGAAAACTTAGCAACGGTAGAAGTTGGCCAAGGTACGTCTGATATTAAATCGGCTTCACTTGAAGCGCTAGGCGGTACATTCAACTTTGTAAGTAAAGATCCAAGCCTTGAAAGGGGCACTACTTTTGCTTATACCTCAGGGAGTCACGATGCCACGCGTTATTACTTTAAACACGAAACAGGCACTGTTTTTGATAGTACCCAAGCGTACGTAAGTTACTCGCAAACCGACACAAGTCGTTGGATTGGCTCAGGCAGTAATGGGGGGAAAGACAACCAACATGCTGAGGTTAAGTTTGTATCTAATTTTAACGACTTAACACTTACCGGGCGCTTATCTTACGACGATGTAAGCGAGACAAACTATAACAGTGTAAGCCTTGAGCAGTTTGAACAAACACCAGAGTGGGATCAGCTAACATGGAATTGGACGGGAGTTCCGCATTTTGACCAAATGTTTGCAGAAGGCTGGGGAACGCTGCGTGAAAATACCTTAGGCTATTTAAAATTTGAATACGCGATTTCGCCAACCTCATTATTAACCGTCAGCCCTTATTACCATAAAAATTCAGGTCGCGGCGATTGGATCCCACCTTACTTAACAGCACCTATTGATGAAAATGGCGAACCAACAACCGAGGGCGGCACTAATGCAGGCTCTTATGGTTTTGCTGATAGTGAAGGTGATCCGCTTGCTCCAAACGAAGGGTGCACCGCAAGTTTTAGCTGGCCATGGGAGTCGGGTCCTGGTTTAAATCCTGCGTGTTACGATGCAACAGCAACGCCTGTCATGTCATACCGCCATACACATTACAACAAAGATCGTCTAGGTGTAACGGCAAACTACCAAGCTACATTTGGTTATCACGATATAGAAGCGGGCTTTTGGTATGAGCAAAGTGAGCGTGACGAATCTCGTGATTGGCACAAAGTAATTGACGCACGTATTTATCATCACTTTGATAGCACGCCTTACTGGACACAATACAAAAACACCTTTGATACCGATACATTCAAATGGTACCTACAAGACTCAATTAATTTTGGCGATTTAACATTAAATATTGGTGCAAAACAGTATTTAGTTGAGTTACAAAAGTACGACCACTTTGCTAACGAAAGTTCAGATAAAGTAGATAGCGACTCAGACGTGTTATTTAGCGGGGGTGTATTGTATCAGCTAAATAACAGCACAGAATTATTTGCCAGTTACAGCGAGAATTTTTCAGCAATAAAAGACGGTGTACTTGAGCGAGATAGCTCAACACTTACAAACATAGAGCCAGAAACTGCCGACAACATCGACTTTGGTGTACGTTACCAAGCCGACAGATTAACCCTTACAGCAACGGCTTACAGTGTTAAGTTTGATAACCGCATTACCTTTATTGCGCCTGGTAGTGGCACAGACGGCATTGATTACACGATTGGCACAAATGGCTCGTACGTGAATGTAGGGGGTATTGACTCAAATGGGCTCGAGCTTGCAGCAAGCTATATGTTAACACCAAGCTGGAGCGTGTACTCGTCGTATACTAATAGCAGTTCTGAGTATTCATCCGATGATCCAAATGCATACGATTCACAGGGTGTAATATTAAAAGATGAAAGTGGTAATGAGGTCGCACCAAGCTTTAGAAAAGGCGACAGCATAATAGATTCATCAGAAGATTTATTTGTGGTATCTACCGATTACTTTAGCGATGGCTTTCGTGTTGGTTTATCGGCTAAATACACCGGCGAGCGTTTAGGTGCATGGCAAGACGAAGACACTCGCACGCGTAATAAAGTAGACGGCTACACCGTACTTGATTTTAATGCAGGTTATTCAACTGACGTAGATGCAGGCCCGTTTAAAGCCATTGACGTATCGTTTGTTGTTTACAATGTTACTGACAAAAGCTACTTAGCAGGTGGTACCGGTAACGGCTCTACTTATTACATTGGTGCGCCTCGCACTGCGGCAGTTACATTGACCGCTGACTTTTAATTAGGTTTTAGTAATTGAATTAAAATATAGCCCATCATTGATGGGCTTTATTATATGAAAGGGCGCAAACGCGATGAAAACAATTATAAAAGTAACACTATTTAGCTTAAGTGTATTAGCGAGCAGCTTTGCAACAGCAGCGCAAAATGTAGTGCTGGTAACGCTTGACGGGGTACGCTGGCAAGAAGTATTTAATGGGGCTGATAATAGCTTAATTAATAATACTGATTTTGTTAAAAAGCCTGAGCAATTAAAGACCCAATTTTGGGCAAAAACAGCAAATGAGCGCCAGCAATTACTTATGCCTTTTTTAACGCAAGTAGTGGCTAAAAAAGGGATTATAATTGGCGATAGAGCTAACGGCTCTACTATGTCGGTAAGTAACCAGTGGTATTTTTCATACCCTGGTTATAACGAAATACTCACTGGTGAAGTTGACGAAAATATAAATAGTAATAACAAAGTGCTCAACCCAAATAAAACTATTTTAGAGCGTTTAGATAAGTTACCTGAGTTTAAAGATAACACAGCCCTATTTGGCAGTTGGGATGTATTCCCATACATTGTAAATACTAAGCGCAGTAACGTGTATGTAAATGCAGGTTTTATGTCAATTGAAGAGAATTTATTCACTGATGCGCCACTGTTAAATGCGCTACAAAATGAAATTCCCAGTCCTTGGTATAACGTACGACTAGATAGTTTTACATATCGCTTTGCTAAAGCGTATATGTTGGCTAAAAAGCCTAAGTTGTTAGTGATAAGTTTAGGCGAAACCGATGACTTTGCGCATGATGGTCATTACGATCAATACCTTAAATCGGCAAGGCAAAGTGACGCCTTTATAAAAGACTTATGGGCAACCATTCAAACTACAGCGGGTTATAAAAATAACACCACACTAATTATTACTACTGATCACGGCCGTGGCAATAATGCCAATGATTGGCAACATCACAGCTCTAAACGTGCACTTGCTGAACTAGAGTTAGGTGAAAATACCTACCCAGAAGGAATTGTCGGCTCTGAACATATTTGGCTTGCAGCCCTTGGCCCCGCAATAAAAGGTAGTGGCTTAATTAAAACTAAAAATGAGCTTAAACAAGCGCAAATAGCGGCGACCGTTTTAAAGGCTCTTGGGCAGAACCCAAATGAAATAAATTCAAATATGGCGCCTGCTATTAGCGAGATTTTAAAATGAAGAATCTATTAAAACCATTAACCCTATCTGCCTTGGTGTTGAGTTTGGTTATTAGCGCGAGTGTTAATGCCGCGCCATCTAAAATCCTATTTGGTTCGTGTGGGCATCAAGATAAAAACATACCCATATTTAATGCAATTAACAAAGAGCAGGGGGATTTGTTTATATTTTTGGGTGACAATATTTACGGCGATACCAACGATATGGATATACTTGCCGATAAATACCAACTTTTAGGGGCAAAGGCGGGTTTTAAAATCTTGAAAGAGCAAACGCCTATTATTGCTATGTGGGATGACCACGATTATGGCCAAAACGATGCAGGTAAAGAGTATCCGCATAAAGAGCAATCACGCCAAATTATGCTTAATTTTTGGGATGAACCTGTAAACTCAGCGCGTCGCACTCGTCCTGATGGAATTTATACCTCGTACATGTATGGTGAAAATGAGCAAACCATACAAGTAATAATGCCTGATTTACGTTGGAACCGTGATGCACTAAACCATGTAGGTGAGCTTGAATACTACACTAAGCGTAAGTTAAATAACCAAGGCCCGTATAGTCCTAGTGAAGTGAAGGGCGCATCAATGCTAGGTGAAGCCCAGTGGCAATGGCTTGAACAAGAGCTTAAAAAGCCTGCTGCAATAAAATTGATTGCCTCAAGCTTACAGCTTTTACCCGATTTTACAGGTTGGGAGTCATGGGCAAACTTTCCTGAAGATAGAAACCGTTTATTTGCATTGATTAAAAAGCATAAGGTAAATGGGGTAGTGATCATCAGCGGCGATACGCACTGGGGTGAAATATCAAAGTATCAGCAAAACCTTGATTACCCATTAATTGAGATGACCAGCTCTGGCTTAACTGAAAAGTGGAAAGATGTAAGCCCTAACAAACACCGAGTAGGGAATTTTACTCATAACGTAAATTATGGTGATTTAAGCATAGACTGGCAGCAAATTGACCCCACTATTTCACTTAAATTAAAAGGCATTGATGGCGAAGTAATAATGCAAAGTGATTTTAGTTTATCAAGTATTAGCCCTTATAAATAAACTCACTACTACGCACAGTATATAAAATAGATGCTGTGCGTATAAAATCTGTAAGTTAGTTCTTAACTCTCTGATTTATTAAAGCCAATTACCCGTTTGCGCTACCCCTAATATTGAAAATATCTTACACTGGTTTTATCTCAAGCAAGGTCAGTGTTATATGCTAAATATTATTCAATCAAACCGGATGGAAGCCCTGCAAGCGCAGTTCCACCAGCTGTTAAAAGTAAACCCATTGCAAAGCCCGTTCGACAAAGAAGTAGTGCTAGTGCAATCGCCGGGTATGTCGCAGTGGTTAAAAATAGGTTTGAGCGAAAACTTAGGGGTTGCAGCGCAGGTAGATTTTCCGCTGCCGTCGAGCTTTATTTGGCAGTTGTATCAGCAATTACTGCCAAATGTCCCTAAAGAGTCGGCATTTAATAAGCCCAACCTTGCTTGGAAGCTGTTCGCAATTTTACCAACCTGTATTGACGAGCCATTATATTTGCCGCTAAAAACCTATTTAGAAGGCGATATCGACGGGCAAAAAACCTTTGCGCTGTGCGAAAAAATAGCCGATGTGTACGACCAATATTTAATGTACCGACCGCACTGGATAGCCACATGGGATAGCGGAAAAGATGAGCTTGATGACGTGGATGTAACCATTGCTCCATGGCAACCTGACTTATGGCGACGCATTGTAAAACTAAGCCAAGAACTTGGGCAAAGCCAATTTCATCGCGCTAATATGCAAGGGCAGTTACTTGCAGCACTTGAGACTATGGACAATAGCATACTGCCACAACGCATTAGCTTATTTGGTATATCGGCGATTGCCAGCTCCCAGCTTGAGGTGTTTGAAGCGCTGAGTAAAAAAACTGAGGTTATATTATTCTTTTTTAACCCGAGTGAGCATTACTGGGGCGATATTATAGATGAAAAAACAGCAGCTAAAATAAGCGCAAAATACGCCAAAATGCCGCTGGTGGAAGCGCAACAAAAAAAACAAACCAATCCAGATGAAGAATACTACTTTATAGGTAATCCGTTGTTATCGTCGTGGGGTAAATTAGGTCGCGACTATTTTGAGCAACTCGTACAGTTAGATGCCCGTTGGATAGACGGTTTTATTGATGTGTTTGACGACACCTTACTAGGGCAAGTACAAAGCGAGATTTATCAGCTTGCGTTTAAAGGTGAATCGCTGACCGATAACAAAGAGTGGTTTATAAACGACGAAGGTAAGTTACCAATCAGTGCAACCGACACCAGTATTACGCTCAGCGATTGCCATACACCGCTTAGAGAAGTTGAGCGCTTGCACGACTACTTACTTAACTTATTTAATCAAAACCCAACGCTTACCCCCAAAGACATAATTGTCATGATGCCCGATGTAGGCACTTACAGCCCCTACATTGAAGCCGTATTTGGCGGGGCACAAGGTAGCCGCTTTATTCCTTACGCATTGGCCGATTTAGCCATAGAGCAAGAAAAGCCCGTCCTTAGCTCATTTGCGAGTTTAGCTAACTTACCGTTTTCGCGCTTTGGTGTGTCGGATATTCTCGATTTATTACAAGTGACGCAAATAGCCGCAAAATTTGGACTTGAAGCGCACGAATACGAGCAAATTCAATACTGGCTTGAACGTGTAGGCGTTAAATGGGGTATAAACGCAGCGCATAAAAGCAGTTTTGATTTGCCCGCTATCGATTTAAATACCTGGCAACATGGGCTCAACCGTTTACTGCTTGGTATTGCCATGCGCGACGAGCAATGCCCGTTTAACGGTATTTACAGCGCTGATGAAGTAGAAGGTATGGCGCTTGATACGCTTAATAAGCTTGTGCACTTTATTGATGTACTGCAAAGCTTTAAAGAGCAGCTAACGCCTGATGACACGCTCACTAATAAAGCGCATATTTTAAGCGAGCTATTAAACGCCATATACGAAAGTGAAAGCGACGACAGCTGGGATTTATTAGTACTTCAAAACGTGCTCGAAGAAATACAAAAACACCACGACAACGGCGATTACAGTAAAGCGGTTTCGCAGCGTATTGTTAGTTACTTAGTTAAACAAGGCATTCAAGAAAAAGGCGTAGGGCAGCGGTTTTTAGTTGGGCAAGTAAACTTTTGTACGCTTATGCCCATGCGCGCCGTACCATTTAAAGTGGTATGCATGCTGGGCTTAAACGATGCCGACTACCCGCGTAACGTACAACCCATTGGTTTTGACTTAGTGCCTTATTCTAAAAAGCAAAAAGGTGACCGATCACGTAAATTAGATGACCGCTACTTATTTTTAGAAGCGCTACTGAGTGCCCGCGACAATTTATACATGAGTTACATTGGTCGCTCGTGTTTTGATAACCAACCGCGTATGCCATCAACCCTTGTAAGCGAGCTGTTAGAATATATTGGGCGTAGTTTTGAATTAAGCGATAAAAGCGAAAAAACGCTGCCCGCATGTCTAATTAATCAGCAGCATTTACAGCCTTTTAATAGCCATTATTATTTAGCCGATGAGCAAGCCAATACTGTGCTGAGCAACCACAGTTACAATCCAATTTGGCTGCCAAGTGAGTCAATTAAACCAGAGCCAGTTATTGCACTTGATGTGACTGTGCCAGATCAGTTAGATCTTGATGTGTTTATTAGAAGTGTGTGCAGCGCACAAGAGAGCTTTTATCAACAAACATTAGGTTTACGCCTGCCACAATTTAACGAAGTAGCAAAAGACGAAGAGCCATTTAGCCTAGATGCGCTGCGCCGTTATTTTTACCTTGATGAAATACTTAAAGCCAATATAAACGAGCAACCACTGAGTACCGAGCAAATACTGCAGCGGGGTGAGTTACCTCAAGCCAATGTCGGCAGCCTCATATTTGAGAGTATGGAGCACCGAGTTGACGCGCTTGCAGGGCAAGTAAAAGAGCACATTAAAGGCGGAAAAAGTGAGCCAATAGAAGTTTTGCTTACAATTGAAGGCACTAAAATAGAGGGATGGCTCAATCATGTTTATTTGCAAAAACAAGTGTTTTATCGCAGCGCGAGTATTAAAGCGAAAGATTTAATTAAAGGCTTTATTTATCACCTTACAGCGCAAAGTATGGAGCATCACGTAGAAACATTGTTACTTGGGCTTGATAAGCAAATTACCTTTGCGCCCATAAGCAAAGCCGATGCCGATGCACTATTAGCCGATTGGTTTGAGTTATACAAAGCGCTGCGCGCAGAGCCTGTGCCGTTTTTTCCGGTAAGTGGTTATGAGTACGTTAAAAGCGGCGGCGATATAACAAAAGCAATGAGCAAATTTAGCCCGCAATACATAGGGCGAGGCGAGGGCGAAAATCCGTATATTCGCTTAACGGTGCAATCGCTAAACGACTGCCAAGAAGAATTTATAAAATGGAGTGATAAATTGCTCACGCCTTTATTTGAACATGCAAAGGAGAGTGACCATGCAAGCACTTAATCCTCTTACTATGCCGCTCATTGGTCAAAGTTTAATAGAAGCCAGTGCGGGTACCGGCAAAACTTATACAATTACGGGGCTGTATTTACGTTACTTACTAGGCATGCAAATAGAAGGTGAGTTAAATACGCCGCTCAGTGTTGAGCAAATTTTGGTAGTAACCTTTACCGACGCTGCCACCCAAGAAATTAAAGACCGCGTACGCAGCCGAATTATTGCTGCACGCGACGCACTGCTTGGGCAAGACCCAAATGACGAACTCATTGAAGGCGTAATTGCCAAAATTGACGATAAACACCGCGCCTTTGATTTACTCGATGCGGCTGCTAAATCAATGGACGAAGCCGCTATTTTTACCATTCATGGCTTTTGTCAGCGGATGCTAAAACAACATGCGTTTGAGTCGGGTGTGGCGTTTAATCTCGAATTTATTTTAGATGAGCGCGACATACTGCTCGAAACTATTAAAGATTTTTGGCGTGCGTTTGTATACCCACTTAATAAAGAACGCACCGATGCTATTTTAGATGTATTTGCCGCACCAGAGTCTTTATTCGCTCAAGTGGCGAGCATTTTAAACAAAGCTAATGCGCACATTACACCACAAATAAATTTAGATGATGTATGGAAAGCGCGTGACGAATACGTAACCCGTGTGCCTGCATTTAAAAAAGCGGTGTTAGAGCAAGAGTTTATCGGTGCTATTAAAAGCTCGGGTTTAAGCGGGTCTAAAACGCCAGCACGAAAAGGCAGCCTTAGTGCGCTTGAGGCATTTTGTTTAGGCGGCGATTTGTTTTTTGAATTTGGCACTAACAAGTATTCGTTTGAAGTATGGAGTACAGAAAACCTAAGCGATGCAGGCAATTATAAAAAAAATCAGCCATTATTTGTGCATCCATTACTGAGTCAGTTTGACGAGCTTGCCGCACTTAATAACACCATAAACCAAGGGCTCAAAATAGCGGTTGTACAACATGCAGCACGCTGGGTAAAAGCCGCAATAGTTAAGCGTAAACAAGAGCAAAGCGTTATCACCCCAGATGACTTATTGACTAATTTACACAGTGCGCTTAATAACGAGCAAGGCGACGTACTAGCGCAAAAAATTGCGCAGTTGTTTCCGGTTGCCATGATTGATGAATTCCAAGATACCGATCCGATTCAGTACGGTATTTTTAGTAAAATTTATGGGCAACAAAATACCACGCTTGCCATGATAGGCGACCCTAAACAGGCTATTTATGGCTTTAGGGGCGCAGATATTTTTACGTACATTGGCGCAAAAGAGGCAGTGCAGACTGATCAGCAATTTACGCTGGGGACTAACTTTCGCTCAAGCACCGATATAGTCAATAGCGTTAATAGTTTATTTGGCAAACACGCTAACAGCTTTATTTATAACGACGCCATACCCTTTAACGCAGTAGCTGCTAAAGGCAAAAAAGCGGATGACTCTTTTTTAATTGATGGCAAACCCGCTACCGCATTCGAATTTAATGTATTTGTAGATGAAGCCGCCGATGAAAAGAACAAACCAACTAACAAAGGTGTAGGGCAAGCGCATTTAGCCACTCACTTTGCGAATAAAATAGTGACTCTGCTTGAAAAAGCTAAACAGGGGGACGCGTGCATTGGCAGTAACACTGTAAGCGCTGCCGATATTTGTATATTAGTGCGCGACCGTGTTGAAGCACAAATAATGAAAAAAGCGCTTAGCGAAGCCAAAATAGCCAGCGTGTATTTATCGCGCGAAAGCGTTTTTAGTCAAGAGCTTAGCCATCACCTACTTAACTTTTTAACAGCGCTGCATGGTCAATATGACGAGTCATTGCTGCGCGGTGTTTTAGCTGGCCCGTTATTTTGTTTAAGTTATAACGAAATACATGCACTCGCCGATGATGAAAATAAATGGCAAGACTACTTAAACTTTTTTGCACAACTTAGCCACATTTGGAACAAGCAAGGCGCTATGGCCATGCTTGAGCGCTTAATGAGCCATAACCAGCTTAGCGCTAAATGGCAAGGGTTGGGATATAACGTTGAGCGTTGGCTGACGGACTTTAGGCACTTGGGCGAAATACTTCAGCAAAAACAAATAGAGCTTGAAGGCACGCTGCGTTTGCTGCGATGGTTTGCACAAAAGGTAAGCCAACAAGATGGCGAAACCGTGCAAGTACGCCTAGAAAGCGACGCCAACTTAGTTAAAATAGTCACTATGCACGCCTCAAAAGGGCTTGAATACCCACTGGTATTTATGCCGTTTGCCAGTGGCTATCGCGAAACAAAAGAAGCGCTTTATCATAATAATGGCAAGCTAGTTTACGATTTAAGTAAAGACGAAGATGCCCTGCAAAAAGCAGAGCAAGAACGCCTAGCTGAAGATTTACGCCTGCTTTATGTAGCGCTTACTCGCGCCGTACATTTTTGTGCGCTTGGTGTTTATAACATTGGGCAAGGACAAAGTAGCCGCTTGGCTATGCAAAGTAGTGCACTTGGGCATGTTTTATTTGCAGGGCTTGAACTTGCCAGTAGCCAAACATGGCGCACGCATTTAAGTGAGTTTTGCGACGCTAATAGTGCGATGAGCTATCAGCAATTTACCTCACAAACATTATTAGAGCAGGGAACGCTTTGTTTTAGTAATAGTAAAATTGCGCAGCAAACATTAAGTGTTAATAGAGTAACGGCAAATATTGAGCGTAACTGGCGAGCAACTAGCTTTAGTGCATTGAGCTTTAAAAAGCACAGCGACCAATTAGCCCCAGGGCGAAGTGATGAAGATCACGAAAAAGACGAGTTTGCAGTGCAAGAGGATGAACTGCCATCACCTTATAGTTTTCCTAAAGGGCCAAAGCCGGGTAGCTGTTTACACGAAATATTTGAACAAATAGATTTTATTAGCCCAATAGTTCACCCAACTAATTCCGAGCAAAACTTATCTGAGGTAGTTAAGCGCAGCCTTGAAAAATACCACATAGGTGAGCAATGGCGAGAAGTGGCTGAAAAATGGGTGCTTGATGTTCTTGCGTGCCCCCTAGATAAAAGCTCTCTAGAAAACAGCCTTCTTTCATTGGGTGTGCTTACACCCAATGATTGCCTAGTCGAAATGGAATTTAATTTACCACTTGAGAGCTTAAGTGCACCTAAGCTAAACGAAATGCTGGTGAAACATTTTGGCTTTACGCAAAGTAAGCTTGAATTTTCACAAGTAAAAGGCTTGTTAAAAGGCTTCGTCGATTTAATATTTTGCTACCAAGGTAAATATTATATTTTAGATTATAAGTCTAATTATTTAGGCAGTACGCCAGCTGATTACGAAGGCGATATGCTTGAGCAAGCGATGAGCAGTCATCAGTATCATTTACAGTATTTAATCTACACGGTAGCGCTGCATCGTTTATTAAAACAACGTATAGCTGATTACTCGATAGAAACCCATTTAGGCGGCGTGTATTACACGTTTTTACGTGGAATGCCGACAGGGCAAGGCGTGTACTTTAAAAAGCTAACTGAAGAACAAGTGATTATTTTAGATGGCTTATTTAGCCAAGGAGCTATGCTATGAGCGATTTAAATGAGCAACCTGGCTTGTTTGACGATATAGACGAGACACTTAATAATGAAGCCGCAGAGCCTCTTACTTCAAAAAATGTAGCACAAGATGCCCCATTAGAGGATATTGTGTTAAATAATACGATTACCGAAGTCCCGTTACTTGAGTATTTATTAGCGCAAAACCGACTGCGTGTAGTTGATGTGAAGCTCGCTGAATTACTGTGTGCTAATGACATTGAGAAAACTCACAATGAACTGTTTTATATTATTTTATTGCTGTGCTTATCGCAGCAAAGCCAGCATAGCTGCCTAACCTTAAGTGAAGTTGATTGGAGTAATCCTTTTAATTTGCGCAAAAGCGACTTTAATAAACTCGATGGCAATGTACCCAGTACGCTAAGCCCGTTTAGTGATGACTTTAACGTACATACGGCGCTTAATTATTTACAAAGCCATGAAAGCGTGGGCGAAAATAAACCACTGCAGCTGTTTAACGAGCGACTTTATTTTGCGCGCCTTGCCGGTTATGAGCAAACACTCGCAGATAGATTATTAAGCATGAGCGAGCGAAAGCTCAATATTAATAATGAAGTATTGGCTGAACTATTAAATACCTATTTTCCTGCTGATTCAACAATTGAAACTGATTGGCAAAAAGTGGCGTGTGCGATTGCGGCCACCAAAGGCTTTAGTGTGATCACGGGTGGCCCAGGTACAGGTAAAACTACCACAGTGACTAAGTTGCTGGCTATTTTGCAGTCGCTTTATAAAACCGCGCCGCTTAGTATTAAGCTGGTGGCCCCTACAGGTAAAGCCGCTGCACGTTTAAGTGAGTCTATTTTGGGCGCTAAAAATAAGCTCACAACGATCCCTGATGATATAAAAACGCTGATCCCGCAAAGCGCTCAAACGATTCATCGCTTATTGGGCGTAAAACCGTTTACTAATAAATTTAGACATAACAAAAGTAATCCGCTGCATTTAGATGTACTAATTATTGATGAAGCCAGTATGGTCGATTTATCGCTGATGGCTAAATTAATAGAAGCACTTCCTGCGCACGCGCGATTAATACTCCTAGGTGACAAAGATCAGCTTGCCTCGGTAGATACCGGCAGCGTAATGAGCGATTTATGCCAAGGTTTAACACTTGGGCAAACGCCAAGCTACTCGCAAGCACGTTGTGATGAGCTAAATAGCTTATGTTTTAATAATGAGCCTAAGCTCGTAGCGCAAAGCGTGAGTGAATTTAAACTCGCAGATTGCATTGCCTTTTTACAACACAGTTATCGATTTGATGCACAAAGCGGCATTGGTCAACTCGCACTTGCGGTAAACACCAATAACACCGGTATTTTAAATTACGTAGAGCAAGAAAGTAGTGAAGGGCGCTTTAACGATGTAATTTTAGATTACGACTTTGTAGCAAAACCAATTGAAAAGCTCGTTAACAGTGCAGCAAGTCATTATGCAAAGTACCTTAACTTAATAGCTCAAGGTGCAAGTGTTGCACAGGTGCATGCTGCTTTTGCTAGTTATCAGCTTTTAGCTGCGGTACGAGAGGGCGATTACGGCGTTCATAGCTTAAATCAACGAATAGAGCGCGTGTTGCAACAGCAAGGTTTAATTACCGTAAGTCCTAATACTCACCACTACACGGGTATGCCTATTATGGTGAGCCAAAACGATTATCAACTTAAGTTATTTAACGGTGATATTGGTATTTTAATGCCCGATGAAAGTAATCAACTCAAAGCCATATTTATTGATGAGCAAGGTAATCAACGAGCATTTTCGCCAGCACGACTCCCTGCGCACGATAAAGTCTATGTAATGACTATTCATAAATCACAAGGTTCAGAGTTTAGCTACACAGCCATGGTACTGCCACCGCTAAAACAAGCGCGCATGGGTATTAACAGGCAATTAGTGTATACGGGAATAACCCGCGCTAAAAATAAGTTTGAGCTGGTGGCTGACAAAAAAGTACTGCAATTAGCAATGAATAAAAGCGTATCGAGAGCGTCTGGATTGTATGAAAGATTAAAGTTTGAGAATTAAAGGTTCTGCTGGGACATAGAAGTTATTTTATTGATGTATCCACATATTTGTAGATACCAGTGTTTATGTATTGGCTATTTTAAAACTTTCTGAATCTCGTAATTAAAGCTCTTATTATTTATCGCGTTATAAATAATATCTTCTATAATAAAATTAATTTCATTTCATATCGAATGTATTAGTAGGGATATTAATGTTTTTTTCTAAAAATAAACAAAACGAAATAGCTTCTCTAAAAGCTGAACTTTACCCATTACAACAAGTATGGGAAGGGCTTTACCGAGAGATGTTAGTACTAAACATTCTTTATGATGGCCGAATTTCGCACGCCAATGATAAGTTTTTAGAAAACCTAGGCTACAGTGAAGATGATCTAACTAATAATTCTTTTGACGATTTTATTACAGATTCGTCTCGTCAATCTTCAGAATTTAAAAGCCTACAGCAAGCTATTAAAAAAGAAGGGCATTGGGGCGGTGCATTGCAAGTTATGCGCAGCGATGGTAAAGCTGAATGGTTACGTTTAATAGTACATCCAGTAAAAGGGGAGCAAGATCAGTTGCTCTATTTTTCTATATTCGGAAGTGTACTTACAAAAACAATTACGGCTTCTCGCGAGCAAAGCGATACTATTAAAGCGATATATCGCTCTATGGCGGTAATTGAATTTGATTTAGAAGGCCATGTCTTAAAAGCAAATGATCAGTTTTTAGCTGCAATGGGTTATCAAGAAAGTGAAATATTAGGTAAACATCACCGTACGTTTTGTGAGGCTTCAGAGTATAACTCCCAAGAGTATCTGCAATTTTGGGCTAAATTAAGAGAAGGTAAGTTTATTGCTGAGCGTTTTAAGCGTGTAGATAAACATGGCAACATTGTTTGGCTAGAAGCGTCGTATAACCCAATCTCAAATGACGCGAATGAGCTTTATAAAGTGATGAAGTTTGCAACTGTTATCACTGACCAAGTAAATCAAGAAATTGCGATATCACAAGCTGCCGAAATTGCTTATAGCACCTCAACCCAAACTGATAAAAAAGCAGAGCAAGGCGCGAGCGTTATACAAGATACAGTCGCAGTAATGATTGAGCTGGCTATTAACATGGAGCAAGCTGCAAATGAAATTTCAGCGCTTGATCAGCAGTCGCAACAAATATCGAGTATTGTACAAAGCATTAGTAGTATTGCTGAGCAAACAAATTTATTAGCATTAAATGCCGCAATTGAAGCGGCAAGAGCTGGCGAGCAGGGGCGAGGCTTTGCTGTGGTTGCAGATGAAGTGCGATTGCTTGCATCGCGTACCTCAAAAGCAACAGAAGAAATTGTAGAAGTTGTACAGCGCAACCAATCACAAACCCAAAATACGGTGGCTGTAATAGAAAAAGGTAAAGAGAAGGCAGAGCAAGGCTTGGCGTTATCTAAAGAATCTGGTGAAGTGATGCAAGAGATCCAACAAGGTGCACAAGAAGTTGTAAATGCGATTGGGCAATTTACCAGTGAACTTAAAGCTAACGGTTAGATTAGCTTCGTCCTTACTCTAAAGCGGGCACTTTCAATGGTATCCGCTTTAATCTTACTACCCTCAATATACCCCTTGAAACCCATCTAATAATTTCAAATATAACAACTATACCTCTATTAACTCATTAATCGGTATGAAATAAGTTTCTTCTCTTCCCTAAATGATAATAAGTTGTTGCATTTTTGTTCGTTGTTCCTAATACTAGAGTCTGTTGATCTTTCAAGGTTAAATTTGCAGCAGTCTGTTTGGTATTTAGGCAAGGCAGAGCCTAAGTAGTGTGGTTGTTCCCCATAAATAGGCGATAACGTAGCATTAATGCCAAACAGACGCTGCCCAAAGGGTACTTCCTAGAGGCTATTTACTCTTTGTTGCTCGTTTTTTACTTATTCTTACATGGATGTAAGCCAGTAGAGTAACGCAGGAGCAGTTACCGAGCCCACTAGGTTACAAATCTCGCGCCGTGATTAAATAGCCTCTAGTTTGAACAAATTTTAATCCGCAAAGAACAACAGACCCTAGTGAACACCTAAGCTGACAAGCTTATGTAAACCAACATGAATACCTTAAATGATAATAAAATATTAAGTACACAACATTAAGGAATTGTATGAACAACACAAAGCGCACACACAAATTAATTAAGCCAAGCCACCTAATTGGTGCGGGGTTAGCTATGTTAATGAGCTTTTCTGCAGCGAGTAAAGACTACAAAATTATATTAATTCATGGGTTACAAACTTCGCAAATAACAAATAAGTCGGGTAGTGATGTAATCAATGATGGTGAAACATATTGGCAATCGTACTGGAATAATCGTGCAGATGAGCGAATTGATTGGCCTGCTTATGAACGTATTGAAGGTAAAATTGCTACCGATTGGGTGTGGCCAAAGCTAAAGCAAATTTCACGCTCTAATTTATGCAGTGATGGCTGTGTATTTGTAACACATTCAACAGGAGACTTAGTTGCACGCCATATTATTGATAATCAAGAAAACTGGTTAGAAAACGAAGGCTTAGAGCCGCTTAATATTGTTGCTACGTTTGATTTAGCAGGCGCGGGTGGTGGAAGTGAGCTGGCTGACGTAGCTGTTAGTGCTTTAACTGGCGCATCATGGAACTTTGCGGTCGATGCTGCACTCAAATGGTGGCTAGGAAGTGATGTAACCGAAGCTGTTGGTGTATTACACGATTTAAAAGTAAACAATGCACGTAAAATTTCACCATTCCCAGATGCACGTACGCCACGTTTACGCTTTGTTGCCGATGGAAATGCATATTTGGGTTTAACGGGTGGTTTTTTAAAAGGCAATGATGATTCGGTTGTTGCATCGCACTCTTCATGTGGTGCCAGTTCGGCTGGCTCGTTTGGAAGTTGTAGCAGCAGTATTGATACAAATGGCCATTTAAAATCGCAAGGTGATGCAGTAAGTAGCTTTATGCCAAACCATTATCCAATGATGATGAGTGACAGTTATAGCCATAACGAAATACATAACGCGCAGCGAAAAGGTAATGTAACAATAGCCATGAATAACGTAAATGTGGAAGGTGACACTGTAGGTTTTAATACGTTTGATAAAACTACAGGTAGTTGGTTTTGGAAAAAACAATATCGTTATATTAAGGATTCAAATAATTTAAGCGCATCAGCACTTATTTATAATGTGATTCCATAACATACAAGGCGTGTAGTTAAAAACTATACGCCTTATAAAAGATTGAAATATAAAAATGAAAAAATTTTATGTCGTTGCTTTAATTATTAGCACTATTTTATTCTCGCTATGGTTTACAGGTAAAAATGATGCTCATAAAGTTGCTGAGCCAATAACACCTCAGGTTAAACACAGTGCGAGCGTAGCTGATTTATCGCCAGTAAAAGTGATCCCTATAGATGTACCTACAGCAAAAAAAACACAATCAAAAAAACAAATCGCGTTTAATGAAGACTTAACAAAAGCAGCGCAGCAAGTGGTTATGCAATATGAAAGTGCACTTAAATTTCCTCCTTATTCTCAGCCATTGAGTCCATTAGATGAAGATCGATTAAAGCCAAATCAATTCTACCCGGTATCGAGCCCTATTGATGAAAGTGGCGATGCTTTAACGTTAAGTCTTAAGCAATATCGTTTTGTATACCCAGAAGAAATAACAATAAAGATAAGCGCTCAAGGGCTTGGAAAAGTGGTCGTTGAGCTTGCAAATACAGATACAAAAGAAGTGTTAAATACCCATACAGGCAATGCGCGTGACGGTGAAGCAATTATAACATTTGAAGAGGATGAAGATTACCCTCGTAGCTTACAAGTGTTTGTAGAGGGTGATGTTGCCGGTAAAAAAGTTCCCGTAGTTGCACAAATTCAATATATGCCGCCTAGTGCAACTTTAACAGGTTTTGAAACTGCTTTTGCACAAAACGAAAACATGATTTTGCCAGCTAACATAGCGGTAGTAAAAAGTGGTTTGTATCGTGTTAGGGCTAATTTATACAGTGGCGATACACCACTTGCTCATTTAGTATCTAAAGAGCGGTTAGCACAAGGAAGCCAAACACTTAATTTGAAAGCCCACTGGTCGGTATTACCACAAGGCATTACAGATATGCGCTTAAGCGACTTTGTTATTGAGAGAATGTCGCCAAGCCCAGGTGAGCGAAACAGCTTTGGGAATAGTGAAATAAGTCATTTTGATATTAACGATTTTTCGTACGATAGCTTGCAGCAATTACCATATCAGGCTAATGCACAAGAAAAGTTAAGTTTGGAATTTTTACAAGGCTTAGCTGAGAGTTAAAAATAGAACGCAATGCTGAATTGGTAAATTTAAGGGGGTTGTACATAAATACAACCCCCTTAAATTTGTTAGCTTAGATTTATAGTAACTACACTTGGCGCTTCTTGTTCATCAAGCTCATTAGCAACAGGCACTTTAGGAATATCTGGTTTATCAAGGGCTATATCGCCACCATCAATTACTTCACCTGTTTGTAAGTTTTTAAAATCAAACAAGTCGGCGTCAGCTAAATGTGAAGGCACTATGTTTTGCATTGCTGTAAAAATGCTTTCAATACGACCTGGGTGCTCCGCATCCCATTTAGCGAGCATTGTTTTTGTATGTTTACGCTGTAAGTTTTCTTGCGAGCCACATAGGTTACACGGAATGATAGGGTAACCTTGTACAAATGCGTATTGGCTTATGTCGCTTTCTTTACAGTATGCAAGTGGGCGAATAACCATATGCTCGCCGTTATCACTCATTAATTTAGCCGGCATACTTTTTAGCTTTCCGCCGTAAAACATATTTAAAAACAATGTTTCAATCATGTCGTCACGGTGATGCCCAAGGGCTATTTTAGTAGCGCCTAGCTCTTTTGCTGTGCGGTATAAAATACCACGACGTAAGCGTGAGCAAAGTGAACACGTTGTTTTACCTTCAGGGATAATATCGGTAACAATACTGTAAGTATCTTCTTCTACAATTTTGTATTCAACATTTAATTTATCAAGATACTGGGGTAAAACATGCTCAGGAAAATCAGGTTGTTTTTGATCAAGATTTACAACAACTAGGTCAAACTTTATAGGTGCTACACGTTTTAAATGTTGAAGCATTTCAAGCATTGTGTAGCTATCTTTGCCGCCAGAAAGACATACCATTATACGGTCACCCTCTTCAATCATATTGAAGTCCATAACGGCTTGACCAGTTTGGCGACGTAAACGCTTTTGCAGCTTATTTAAGTTAAATTGAGCTTTAGCTTGATCTGAGTGTGACAATTACGCCCCCTAGTAAAACAATACAGCAAAGTTATTTGCTAAAAATAAAGGGGCGTATTATACCCAAACCACCTGAATATGCGAGTTTAGGATGTAATTAAAATTGATTTAAACATGCCTTATTAAAACGTTAAAATAACTCGCTTATAACTTGTACATAAGGCTTAAAATTAATCCTTTGCCATAGGGCTCAGGTAACCATCGGGTTTGAGTGCCAGTACATCACAGTCTAGGCTATCAATTACATGTTCTGCTGTATTACCTACAAGAGCGGCACTTAAGCCCGTGCGGCCTACAGTACCAATAACAACTAATTCGCTATTTAACCGCTTCGCTACATCAGGGATTACATCCTCTGGCAGGCCTTCTTCAATAAAACATTGCTCTGGGTTTAAATTAAACTCTGCAGCAAGTGCATTGGTTGATTCATGATGATGCTTTTTAACTGATTCGTTATAAAGTCCTGGGTTAAACTCAGGAATTTCGATGGCAATATTAATAGGAGTTGCAGGAAAGGCATTAACTAAATTAAGTTTTGCGTTGGCAAGTTCACATAAATATTGTGCGTCTTTAATAACGCGTTTATTAAGTGCTACGTGTTCTTCGTTTTCACTAACCGCATTTACAGCAGCTAAAATATTACCGTTTGCTGGCCATGCCATTTCTTTTACAAATAATACCGGAGCGGGGCATTTGCGTACTAAGTGCCAATCTGTCGGGGTAAAAATAACTGATTTAAGTGCGCCATGTTGATGTGTGCCTTTAATTACTAAATCGTACTTTTGATCAATTACAGTATCGATTATGGCTTCGTAAGGGCGATTATGCCAAACCACTTGGGTTTCAATATTTATATCTTTGTAAGGGGAAACTAAATCGTTTAGCCATAGCTGGCGATCTTTTAGTACGGCATCGCGCATTGCTTCGCGTTCATCGCCAGATAGCATTGTCGTCATTTCGTAAGAGAAGTCGTAAACCGTCATAAAGGCGGTAATACTTGCGCCAGATTTTTTAGCTAAATCTATTGAACGTGCTAAACCGTGTTGATCATCTTTGGTGGGGTCAATAACCGCAATAATGTGTTTAATAGTGTTCATATGCTACTCCATTTACCTAACGGGTGTACATTTAGTGTAACGTAAATATAAAACAGTTAAAGGGGTAGCATATAAATTGTTGTTCTAAATCAAAAAATATTTTCGTTCCAAGTTTTAAATATACTTGATGTTTTTTTGCTCTTTTTTAATTTATAGCGATTTAATTGCGGTGCATGTTTGCCTTTTATAGATTTCCATTTCCTATTCATTGGGAGTACGTAAGTTGCATCGACTCAGTCTCACCTAAGGCCAAAATAGACTGAAGAAGCCTTAACCCATAAGGATATCTAAAATTTAGTAACTCAAAGGCTGTGAAATATACTGAAAAGTTACTTTAAACTAAAAAATTATACTTTTTAATTATTCTTAGATTCCAGTAATATATTATTTTCTTGGGAAAATCCGTAAGTTTCTTTTACAAAGCTTACCCCTGGGAGTAGGTTATAGGTATTGTCTTTAATTGTAGAAAATAAATAATTTTTCCCACCGCGAGTAAATAAGTTAATTAGATCCCAGTATTTTTTTTCTGGGTAAACGGTCATATCAATATCAAGAAAGTGATTATTATTGATATAAATGCCTCTTACGTAATTATCGTCAATGAGCTCTCCCGTCACATCAGATTGTATTCTAATACCCCCTTTCGAACGTATAATACTGTTATGCGTAAAATAAATACTCCCCCAATTAAAAGGAATTGTCACACTTTTTGGCTTGTTTGGATAAGCATTGAGTATAAATTTTTTTGTGTCTAAAAAAGTATTCGCAATGATTTTAACATTTGAATAATAGGTCAGCTCGATAGCAGTACCTTTTGTATTTCTAAACGTATTATATCTTACTAAAGCCTTAGACACTGGCTTTACAGAGGCGAACTTTAAAGAGCCCTTCATGCCTTCGAAAGTATTATTTTCAACTCTAATATCATGCGTACCACCAAAGTTATTATTCCAAGGATGAGTGGTTGTAACTTGCGTGATATTTTCAAAGTAATTATTACTAATTTTGATTCTGAAAGAATTAATTGGCCCATCGAAAGAAGATAAGTGAGAGGAAGTAGCTCTAATTGCAGCATCTCCGAAGTTAAAAAATTGGTTATGATGCACTGAAATATCTGAAGAGCCGGCTAAAAGTAAACCTTGCTCGCCCCAAGCGTAATTAACCTTATCTTTTGTTAGCCCTTCAAAGATGAAGCCTTCAATAGTTAAAAAATGTGAGTTATAAAAAGCTAAAATATATTCACCTTCAAATCTATCACACTTTCTCAGCACTACTCCCTTTTTTGCAGAGATAACAACATTACTGATGTTTTTAAAAATTATAGCTGAGCAAATATCATAAACGCCTGGTTGTTCGATAATTAATTCACCATTCTCCTCAGTGTTCAAAATTAATTCTTTTAACGATTGAGAGTCATCGGCCCCATCATCTGGAATCATGAAACTTAATGCTTGAGCACTGAATATACCTAAAGAAAAAATAAACAAGAGACATAAAATATTACGCATAATATTTCCTTTCATTTAGTGAATAAAATAGAAGTTTTTAACGATGATAAAATTGCATTATTGCTTTTGTAAAATGCGCTGCGCCAAATAATGGTATTGAGTTAAATGAAGTTCTTTATTTGTAGAACTTTAATTAAGCCCACTTCTAAAGTATTAGTCGAAGGTAAGTGTAATTGCAATAATTACACTTTATTTACATAACAATTACGAGTAAAGGATTGTTATTCGAGGCAGGTACTAACGAGGTTTTACTATTGCTGCGGTTTTAGCCAAGGCATCATTATCTAAAATTGTAATAAATTTACCCTCTACTTTAATTAAGTCAGCTTTTTGAAAACGACTCAATAAACGGCTAATGGTTTCTACTGTTAGACCTAAGTAATTACCAATTTCACCGCGAGTCATCGTAAATCTAAATTCTTTACGCGAAAAACCACGCTCACCAAAACGCTCCGACAAGTTATAAATAAAACTAGCTAAGCGTTCCTCTGCTGATTTTTTATTGAGTAATAGCAGCATTTCTTGATCGTATGTAATTTCACTGCTCATTAAGCGCATTATTTGTTGGCGAAGCTTTGGTAATTTTCCTGATAGTTCATCAAGAGTATCGAATGGGATTTCGCACACCATTGACGTTTCAAGTGCTTGCGAAAAACTGGGATGAGTCATTTTACTTATTGCGTCAAAACCAACTAGGTCGCCCGCTAAATGAAAGCCGGTAATTTGCTCATCACCTCGCTCCGATAACGTGTACGATTTAAATGAACCAGAACGAACCGCATAAATAGCCTGTAAAGGTGCACCTGATTCAAATAGATAGTCGCCTTTATGGAGTGGTTTTTTTCGCTCAATAATTTCGTCAAGCTTGTCCATTTCTTGGCCATTGAGTGAAAATGGCAAACACAATTGACTAATACTGCAGTTATTACAGCTAATAGCACAATTACCTTTAGCGCGACTTTGAGAGAAATCCATAATTTAATCCGTTTGATTTTTATACACGACTGCAAAATAACCTTAAAGGTTAATAATGCGAATAGATTAATGTACCAGTTTGTCAGTTGCAATAATCAATAAGTAGATACCATACCAAATTATAACACTGCCTAATACAATTCGGGTCCATGGATGGTTAATAATAGTATTTAGTTTTTGTGCGGTAACGCCTAATGTGATCATCGCGGGAAAAGTACCCAAAGCAAAGCAAAGCATAACTAAGGCACCGTCAAGGGCACTTGGGCTGGTCATCGCCCATGTAAGCGCTGAGTATACAAGCCCACAAGGCAGCCATCCCCACAAAGCACCATAACCTAGGGCTTTAAAAGGAGAGTTAATAGGCATTAAATATTTATTTAGTTTAACAATGTGTTGCCACACCAAGGTTTTACCAATTTTCTCTAACCATTGCAAAGTAGGGCCCAAGCGCATTATATACACGCCAACGAGGAGCATAAAAATAGCTGCAATGAACGAAAGTACTAAAGAGAAGGAGGTGTTTTGCCTTGCAAATTGGCTGCTAATACCAGCAACAAGTGCGCCAGCAGCCATATAGCTTAGTGCACGTCCAATATTATAAGCAAATGAATAGGTAAATGTTTTACGTTTGTCACTTGCTAGTTGTAATGAGCTTGCAATACCGCCACACATAGCAATGCAATGACCGCTACCTATTAGCCCCATTAAAAAAGCGCTGGTATAAAGAGGGTCAATCATTACTTTTTTTATGTTGCTCTTTGTCATCTTCAAACAAAATACTATGACCTTGCTTGTTTAAATCCGAAAACTGCTCGCTTTTCACTGCCCAAAAGAAAACACCAATAGCAATAATGACGAATAAAATGGCGATAGGGATCAAAATGTAAATTATGCTCATAACTTTAATAGCCTTAGTGAATTACTAATCACAATAATTGAGCTGGCAGACATGCCAATAACAGCCATCCAAGGAGCAACTAAGCCCAACGCTGCCAGTGGTAATATTGAAGCATTATACAATAAAGACAGCGCAAGATTTTGCTTAATAATACGTCTGGTTTGTTTTGCTACATTAAGTAAGTGACCAATGGAGGCTAAATCGCTATTAAGAAGCACTACATCGGCGCTATTTTTTGATATGTCTGCACCGGTTTCCATAGCAATAGATAAGTGCGCACTAGCAAATACCGGGCTATCGTTTACACCATCACCTACCATTGCAACGACTTCATTTTGTGAAGACCATTGCTCAACGGCGGTTTGTTTATCTTGTGGAGAACATCCAAATTGCACACTTTCAAGTTTAAGTTGCTTTGATACTTTTTGCCCAGCATCTGACGCGTCACCGGTTAACATGTGACACGTTAAGTTTTGCGATTGAAGTGAGTCTATAAGCTTTTTAGCATCGCTTTTTACTTTATCAACAAAGTAAAAGCGTGCAACAACTTGCTTATTTATATACAAGCTCGCTTGTGCATTCGATTTTTTGCTATTAAACCAACCACTTTTACCAATTGCGTAATGATTAGTTGCATCTTGTGCGCTAATTCCCAGCCCTGGGTGTACTTCAACGTTATTAAGACTGCGGTGAGCTGGCGTAAACTCATCAAATGCACTGGCGATAGGGTGCTCAGAATAACGCTCTAGCATGGCTGCCATATCTAGCACTTGAGCTTTTGTATACTGTTTA
The DNA here is from genome assembly GCF_015864475.1 of Pseudoalteromonas sp. SWXJZ10B. Taxonomy (NCBI): domain Bacteria; kingdom Pseudomonadati; phylum Pseudomonadota; class Gammaproteobacteria; order Alteromonadales; family Pseudoalteromonadaceae; genus Pseudoalteromonas; species Pseudoalteromonas sp. SWXJZ10B. Next base: position 34,182 of record NZ_JADYXD010000011.1, on the reverse strand, counting down.
TCGATTATATCTACTTCATCAAGGCTAAATTTACCTTGCGTAAGTGTGCCTGTTTTATCAAATGCAAATAAAGTAATTTGTGAGAGCGTTTCGAGCACATGCGCTTGTTTTATTAATACGCCTTTGCGGGTAAGCGTTGCCACTGCACATGTGAGCGCGGTAGGTATGGCTAAACTCAGGGCACACGGGCAGGTAGCAACTAAAACCGAAATAGTGATCCAAAATGCATGTTCTGGGTCAATTTGATACCAGCCAATAGCTGTAAGTGAAGCAAATATAAGCAGGCACGCTATAAACCATTGCGCAACTTTATCTGTAATTTCAACCAGTTTAGGGCGCTTGGTTAAAGCGTTATGTTGCAGGCGTATAATTTGGTTTAAAAGCGTATTTTGACCAATTTTATTAATTTTTATTTCAATAACGCCGTCGTGGTTAACGCAACCAGCATAGACATTGTGACCAATAAATTTAGTGACAGGTTGGTGCTCCCCCGTCATCATTGACTCATCAACCGTGGTTTTGCCTTTAATAAGTTCGCCATCGGCAGGAATCGTTTCACCCGCTTTAATAAGTACTACGTCATTAAGTTTTAGTTTTTTAGCCGCAATTATAAGCTCTTCGCCACTTTCGTTAATGGTACGCGCTGTTAATGGCAGTAGTTTTTGTAAGTTGGCAGTAAATTCGCTCGCTTTTAAACGCGCTCTAAATTCAAGATATTTACCTAATAACAGTAAAAAGGTAAACATACACACAGATTCAAAATAGACCTCGCCCACTTGCATAAATGTGGCGTAACAACTTGCACCGAATGCGCCAAAAATAGCCAGTGATACGGGTAAATCCATATTGAGATGTTTTGCTTTTAAGCCATTTATAGCATTGGTCAGAAAGGGCAGTGCGCTGTATAAAACAACGGGAGATGCAAGTATTAAACTTATCCATCTAAAATACTGTTCAAAATTGCTATCCATACCCGAGAACATGCCAAAGTACATGGCAAATGCAAACATCATAACTTGCATGGTCATTAAACCAGCAACACCTAAGCGGCGAATATAGGCTTTGGCAGTTTGTTGTTTTTGCTGAGCTTCAACATCTGATTGAAACGGGTATGCTTTGTAGCCAATTTTAGCTAGGGAAGTAATAACTTCACTCAATGGAGTGTTGGTTTTATCCCATAGGATCATCGCGCGGTTGGTGGATGTATTTACATCAACCCGTTTTACAGTATTTAAGTTTAAAAGTTGTTTTTCGATAAGCCATGCACAAGCAGCGCAGGTTATACCTTCAACGCTCAGTAATACCTCTGAGATATTATCGTTAGTAGCTATAAATTCGTCTTGAATATCTTCGTTGTCATAACTTTTTATAAATGCGAGTTGCTCAGGTACTAGCTGTTCTACTTTACCGGCACGTACGGTGCGGTATTTGTAGTAATCGGTCATACCTTGGTCAACAATATTTTGTGCAACAGCTTGGCAGCCAATGCAACACATTGGCTGAGCTATATCGTCAATTATAACGTTTGCGTTAAATCCGTTTGGCACACTTTCAAGGCAATGAAAGCAAGAGTTAGACATAGTTATTACTACTTATAATTAGGAGTAACTAAAACGGTTTGTTCAGTTGGTAACGTTATATTTTCTTTCATTTTCCAACTGCCATCTATTGGCTCAATAAATACTGAGTAGGCGCCTTGTGTATACTCATTAAGTAATGCAGTAAATTCCTGATTGGCATTAGGAGTAAGTGTTGCTTCAAAGTCATGCGCTTTAATGGTGCGATGATAAAATGAGAGCTTTAATACATGCACGTTACTGCTGTCGCCTTTTGTAAACTTAAAGCTTACACGGTCGTTGGTTACATTTAATTCGCCATGTAAATAAAGTGCTTTTGCTTTTTCAAACTTAGTCAGTTCTAAGTTTATTGCTTTACCTTTTTTGTAGTAGTCGTCAACAACCATATCTGGACCGTTACCTATTGCCGTAATAAATAAGCTAATACAGCCAATAATGGCAACTAACGGAAAAAAGATTAAAAACCAAGGCCAAAAATTTTTATACCACGGAGTAGGTTGCATAGTGTCTCTAAAATTAGTTTAGGAAGCGTTATTTTATAGGAATTATACGTAAAAGACTAAAAAAAAGCCTCACAGTGGAGGCTTTTTTGATCTGGATTAATCTATTGAATTAAATAAATTAATTTATAAACATTTTATTAACCGCGTGCTTATTTATCTTGCGATAAACTGTAAACATAGGCAGTTAATAAGTGAATCTTATCTTCACCTAAAATGTCTTTCCATGCAGGCATTACACCGGCACGGCCGTGGTTAAGCGTTTCTTCAACAGCACGTTGAGAACCACCATATAACCAAATGTTATCAGTCAGGTTAGGCGCGCCAAACGGTAGGTTATGTGCAACCGACCCTTTACCGTCAGCACCATGACATGCGGCACACATTGCAAACTTAGCGGCACCTGCGTCTGCGTCTTTTTGGTTAACAGTACGACCAGAAAGGCTCAGCACATGTGCTGTCATTTCTTTAACGCCTTGTTCGCCAAGAGCAGGACCCCAAGCTGGCATTGCTGCAATACGACCATAAAGAAGTGTTTCTTTAATTTTGTCAGGTGTTCCGCCATATAACCAATCTTTATCAGTTAGGTTAGGGAAGCCAGTACCACCACGTGCATCAGAGCCATGACATTGCGCACAGTTTTGTGAGAATAAACGCTGACCAATTTCAATGGCTACTTGGCCATCTGTTTGCTCATGTTTATTATCATTATCAAGTGCTACTTGCTGCGCTGCATCACCTTCAAATTTAGAATTAACTAAATCTAAAACGGGTACTTGTGCAAGTTTATTAAAAATAGGACCAAAGCGCTCTTCTGCAGCTTCGTACTCTTTATCAAGTTTTACAAAGCGACCATCCGCTTTTGCCTCTGCAACTGCTTTTTTAGATTCAGCTAAAGACGTAATACCTTGATTAGAACTAGTCCATTTACCAAAACCTTCCCAGTTACCTAAACCTGGGAAAGCTGCAAGGTAATATACCGACCAAGCAAAAGTTGCGAAAAACATGTAAGTCCACCATTTTGGTAGTGGATTATTTAGCTCTTCAATGCCGTCAAATTCATGTCCACAGCTTTCACCTTCTTCTACGCCTGCATAGTTTTTTAAGTTCCAAACTAATAAGCCAAAGATGATGCATAAGCATGCAAGGGTTAATACAATAACCCAAATACTCCAAAAGCTAGTCATTTTTCAGACTCCTTTTCCTCGTTAGAGAGCGTGTTGTCATGTTTTTTTTCATCTTCAAAAATGGCATTAGCAGCGCTGTCAAAACGAGTTTTGCTTCGCTTGCTATATGCCCATGCAACAATCACAATAAACAATACTAAAATTACCAGAGTTAAAATACCTCTGTATGTTCCGTAATCCATAATTTTTTACTTCAAGTGGGTACCAAGTTGCTGTAAATACGCGATGAGAGCTTGGATTTCTGTTGCGCCTTTGCCATCATTCATAGCATTAACTTTATCAACATCTGCTTGAAGCTCTGCATCATCGCCATAACCTAAACCCGGATGTTTTGGGTTTTCTGGGTTAATAGCAAAAGTATCACGGAAAAGTTGTAGTTTTTTCAGAGTAAGGCTTGTATCAACCGTATTCTCTGCTAACCAAGGAAAGCCTGGCATGTTTGACTCAGGAACCACAGCACGTGGATCAACTAAGTGAGCATAATGCCAATCGTCCGAGTAGCGCTTACCAACACGAGCCAAGTCAGGACCAGTACGTTTAGAACCCCATAAAAACGGATGATCCCATACTGATTCGCCTGCTACAGAGTAGTGACCATAACGCTCAACTTCATCACGAAAAGGACGAATCATTTGTGAGTGACAGTTAGAACAACCTTCACGCACGTAAAGATCACGGCCTTCCATTTCTAAAGCGTTAAGAGGGCGTAAACCCTCCACTGGTTTAGTTGTATCGTCTTGAAACATTAGCGGAGTGATCTCAACTAACGCGCCAAAGCTAATAGCAAAAACAGTCAGAATAGCCATAAGGCCAACGTTCTTTTCTACTATTTCATGTTTGTTTTGTGAATTTTTTTTGCTCATCATCTCACTCCGTTATGCTAATTGTGCTTGCGCGTCTAGTTTCAGAGATTCTTTCTCAGCTGAAATAGTGCGGTAAACGTTATAAGCCATAACTAACATACCCGTTACGATGAATACACCGCCTACAAAGCGCATGATATAGAAAGGATGCGACGCTTCTAAAGACTGCACAAAGCTGTACATCAATGTACCGTCAGCATTTACTGCGCGCCACATTAGACCTTGCATTACGCCTGAAATCCACATTGCAACGATGTATAAAACAACACCTACAGTGTGTAACCAGAAGTGGGTATTAACCAATTTAACGCTATACATACGACCTTGCGCGAATAATGCAGGGATCAAGTGATAAATAGCACCAATTGAAATCATAGCAACCCAACCTAGCGCACCTGAGTGTACGTGGCCGATTGTCCAATCTGTGTAGTGAGATAACGCATTTACAGATTTAATTGCCATCATTGGACCTTCAAACGTAGACATACCGTAGAAAGACAATGAAACAACTAAGAAACGCAGTACTGGGTCGGTTCGTAGTTTATGCCACGCGCCAGATAGCGTCATAATACCGTTGATCATACCACCCCAAGACGGTACGAATAGGATAATAGACATAACCATACCTAAACTTTGCGTCCAATCAGGAAGCGCTGTGTAGTGAAGGTGATGAGGACCAGCCCAGATATATAATGAAATTAGAGCCCAAAAGTGAACTACCGATAAACGGTATGAGTACACTGGACGACCTGCTTGTTTAGGTACAAAGTAATACATCATACCCAAGAAACCAGCAGTAAGTAGGAAACCTACAGCGTTATGACCGTACCACCACTGAACCATAGCATCTACGGCACCTGCATAGATTGAATATGATTTAGTTAACGACACAGGCACTGCCATGCTGTTTACAATGTGTAGCACTGCAACAGTAATAATAAAGCCAGCATAGAACCAGTTAGCAACATAGATGTGCGACACTTTACGCTTAATTAAAGTACCAAAAAATACAACAGCGTAAACAATCCAAACCACAGCGATTAAAATATCGATTGGCCATTCAAGTTCTGCATATTCTTTTGAGCTAGTAATACCTAACGGTAGCGTTATTACTGCTAATACAATAACTAGCTGCCAGCCCCAAAAAGAAAAGGCGGCGAGTTTGTCTGAGAAAAGACGCGTTTGACAAGTACGTTGTACGACGTAATAAGACGTCGCAAAAAGTGCACTGGTACCAAATGCGAAAATTACTGCGTTCGTGTGTAACGGACGTAGTCGAGAGTAAGTTAACCATGGTGTATCAAAGTTAAGTGCTGGCCAAGCTAATTGGGCAGCAATCAGAACCCCAATACTCATGCCAACGATGCCCCAAATCACTGTCATAATAGCGAATTGGCGTACAACCTTATAGTTATACTCAGTTTGTGATGCTACTGTTTGGCTCATTTTCTGGCTTCCGCTGCAATAAATGCGTTTAGAAATGAATTACCCACCTTTAAAAGTGGGGCCTACTATTTTCTCAAGCGTGTTATCTAAAACTTTCAATACATGAAAGCTTCAGAAAAAAAACTTGAGAAACCCTTATTTTTTGCGGGTGAAATGATAAATTTTTTGGCCTAAAAAAGATAGGTCAATTACATAAAATTATGACATCAATCAAATTTTGTGAGCTTGTTGTTTATTTTTTGATACAGTTTGTGCCTAATTTGGCCTAATAGTAACACTCGCACTTGTTATTTATAGTCGTGATTATTAGTATTTGCTTTTCTTTAGTGCGAAATTGTTATGCTTATATACAGGTTAAGTTTATTTACGGCGGTGTTTTTTTTATTAACAGCGTGTGATTTTTCTAAAAATACAGATGAAAAATTTCTTAAAAACGCCCAATGCGAAGCCAATGAGCCTTGTACTTTTTCAAATGATGTTAAAGTATGGTTAAGCGAGAAAACCCTTTCTCCCGAAACTCCATTTACTATTTTTAGTGATTTGCCAACAAACCTTACAATTGAAGGTGCCAAGCTTAAAGGCATTACTATGTATATGGGTTACATTCCTCAGCAATTTAAAAAACATGATGGCCTGTGGCAGAGTAATACCATGGTTGGCATTTGTTCTGAGCAAAATATGCTCTGGAATTTAGAGCTAACAGTCAAAGATAATACAACCTCTTTAATACAAACACTAAATTACTCCTTTTATGTAACGTATTAGGCTCAATACCTAACTTTCATGCAATCCATTTACCATTAGCAATTTGCATTGTTATCCATACGATTATTCAAGCGAGAAGATCACTAAAACTGCTATTTGAATCAAGTAGCCAATTAAGTTTTTATAATATGAAACTAATTCAATAAAGACACAGTTTTAATTGTGGCTGAACAAAAAGTCTAATCAAAAAAACCGCAAAGTAGTCAAATAAAGCTATTTAAGCACCAAACATGGGTAAATTCGGTTAGTAATTAACATTTAGTTTTGCGGTTTTAATAATTTGCTGTGATTAACTTGTTAATTTATCTGAATTTGGTACATGATTCGATTAGTTACATTGAATTACAAAGTTAACCAGTTTGGTTTCAACTGTGTTATTTAAGTATCTTAAATTATTTATACTATTGATATTTAAATGTATTTATTCGTTAACAATGAAACAAGTTGTAACGTATGTCCCCAAAAGAGTTGTTCTATTTTGTTGGCTGATAAAAAACGCACTGGCGTTAAGTTTTCGTTCAGTTAAAAGCGCCTAAGTTGCCCGTCTGACTCACTATTCTTATAACAAGTGAGCATTACCAATAAAGGTAAATTTTCAACAAGTAGGGTTCTTTCATGAAAAAATCAACTCTTGGCTTAGCTGTAATTACAGCGATACCAATGTTTTCAAGTGTGCAAGTTTTAGCGGCTGACGAAGCAGTAAAATCAATCGAAAAAATTCAAGTGACGGGTTCTCGTATTAAGCGTTCTGACATGGAAACCGCTAGCCCAGTTACACTAATTGGTGCAGATGAGATCAGAGCTTCTGGCGCTACATCGGTTGATAGTGTTCTTCAGCAAATGACCGCTACTGGCGGCGCAATGACTAATCCAGGCGTTAACAATGGTTCTGGCGGTGGTGCATCAATAGATCTACGTGGTTTAGGTTCACAACGTACATTAGTACTTGTAAACGGCCGTCGTATGATCAACTCAGGTACTGGCGCAGCTTCTACAGTTGATTTAAACACTATCCCAGTTTCTATGATCAAGCAGATAGAAGTACTTAAAGATGGCGCATCTGCTGTTTATGGTACTGATGCTGTTGCTGGTGTTGTGAATATCATTCTAAAAAATGATTTTGAAGGCTTAGATTTAAACGTTAACTCAGCAATGACATCAAAGCACGATGCATCTGAAACATCTATCGACTTTACAGTTGGTACTTCATTCGATAAAGGTAATATTGTATTTGGCGCTCAGTACACGAATCGTGGAGAAGCTAGCCAAGGCGATCGTGGTTTTGCTAACTGTCCTTTATTTGAAGGTGAAAACGGTCTTTTCTGTGGTGGTTCATCATTTAGTGAAGGCGGCCATATCTATAACGTAAACACTACAGGTATTACTAATAGTGAAGGCGAAGTAGAGCAAAAAGGTTTAGCAAACGACAGCGGTTTAAGCAACCGTGGTGGTAGTTTACATCGTTTTACTGATGCAGCAGATGCTTACAACTACGCAGAGCAAAGCTACTTATACACGCCAATGGAACGTTTAAACCTTACTGGTATGGGGACTTATGAGTTAAGCGACGATACTAGCTTTTTCAGTGAGTTTACTTACACTAAACGTTGGTCAGAACAGCAATTAGCTCCACAGCCTATTAATTTTGGTTTTAATTATAACGAAAGTATGGGTAATAGTTTATTAGGCCAAACGTATGATAAACGTCAAGTTGCTAATGGTGCATTTGTAGAAGATGCTAATGGTAATTTTGTAACAACACCAACTAACTACGCTTACAATGACAATATTAGCTACCGTCGCCGTATGACTGAAAGTGGTGCACGTGGTTTATCTCAAACAGTAGATACAGTACGTATTGTTGTTGGTGCTGAAGGTGTGATCAGTGATTACTCTTGGGATTTCTCTGCTAACTTTGGTCGTAATGATTCAGTAGATAAATTAAGTAACCTACATAATGTTTCTGCTATTAATACTGCAATTTCAGCAGGTACATTTAATCCATTAAATGAAGCTGATTGGGCTTTATCTAATGTACAAGACTACATTTACACAGAGCAAAACTCAGGTGGGAGTCAGTTATTCATTTTGGCAGCATCACTTTCAGGTGAAATGTTTGAAATGCCAGCAGGTTATGCAGCGTTTGCTGCAGGCGTTGAGCGCCGTCAAGAAAAAGCGTTTTATACACCTGACTCAATTTCTGCACAAGGCTTAGGTAATGATCCTCGTGTTGATGCAACTAGCGGTGGATTTGATGTAAACGAAGCCTACGTTGAATTTGCAATTCCACTACTTGCTGATGCACCTTTTGCTGACGCAGTTGAGCTTAGTGCAGCTATTCGTGCATTTGATTACAGCACGTTTGGTTCAGACGAAACTTGGAAGCTAGGTTTAACATGGCGTGTAAATGACGAACTAATGCTACGTGGTGTTCGTTCAACAGCATTCCGTGCTCCTACAGTTGATGAGCTTTACTCTGGTAACGCTCCATCTTACGAGCAAGTTAGCTACCCAGGCGCAGATAGCCAAGCTGAAGTAACAGTCGGTGGCAACATCAACTTAACTCCAGAAGAAGCAGATACGCTTACTGTTGGTGTTGTTTACGAGCCAGAATGGTTGGATGGCTTCTCAATGACTGTAGATTACTACGACATTGAAATCGAAAACGCTATTTCTACTTACAATAACCAATATGTTGTTGACCAATGTATCGGTAATGCAAACAGCAGTACTAATGCAATTTGTACAAGTACTTCTGCTGTGTTCCAAGCTGATGGCCGTATTGTTTTCAATAACCAATTACGTAATATTGGTTCTGAGAAAACGTCTGGCATCGATTTAAACCTTACTTATGCGTTTGATGCATTAGGTTTAAGCTGGAAAACAGGCTTAGATACAACTTATTTAGATGAGTATGTTGTTGATACAGGCGCAGTAGTAGATTACTCAGGCTTTATCACTGGTGGTGCTGGCGGTTACGCAGATATTAAATCTAACTTTAACTTAAACGTTAAAGGTGACAACTGGGATGCTACATATGAAGCGCGTTATATTGCTGGAATGGACAGCTTTGCATGTATCGGCGATGATACCTGTTTAGCTCCTGAAACACCTTCAATTGTATATCACGATATTAGTGCTTCTTACATGATCAATGACGTGTTAACTGTTTCTGCAGGCGTTAATAACATGTTTGATAAAGAGCCACCGTACTACTCAGGTAATAATGATTCAAACACTGACCCGTACACTTACGACACATTAGGTCGTCGTTTATTTGCTGGTATCAATATTAAACTATAATATCTAGCACATTAACCGTATTAAGGCTCAGTATTTACTGGGCCTTTTTTATTGAACAAAACAAAGGAGACAAGTACACTAAAACGATATTTTAGAAGGAGAACTGATTGTTAAAACAAGATGAAAACTTATCTTTTGTCATTGAACCAGAACTAACTCCTCGTTCTGAGCAGCGCATAGATCTGTATTTTTCTATCCCTAATGAAATGGGGATTAATCCGCAAACGCTTACCGAAGAATCATATTTTAATAACCACTTTAAATCGCATTTAGCGTATAACGCGAATAATATACACCTGCCTTTAGTGCGAAGCCGCTTTGTGAGTAAAAATAAAGGTGAACAACAAGATTATCGTCAAAATCTTAACTTATTTTGTTATCAAGTACGTTTAGCCCTTGATGCCGATATAAAAGACGCGTTAAAAATTGACGAAGCCGAAGACTTTTACAAACGTGCTAATGAAGTATACGAACAAAGTGAAGGACTTTTAAAAAAGCTGCGCCGCTATACGCCAGATGACGAAAAACTACTGCCATTTTTTACCAATGCTGATAACTATTTAAGTTGGCATGTTGAGCAATCTTTTTTAAAGCTTTTAGATGAAGGCCCCCGTAGTAGCGATTATGCAAAAGAACGTAACGATTTAATGCAGTTTTGTAAAAACGAAAATGCGTACCGGGCCGACAAAAACTATAATTCTGAAACCACCATGCAAGACGCTAATCGAATAACAAATAAAATGCGCTTGCTACAACGCTTAATTGAGCATGGCGTTATATTACAACGCCAAACGCGGTTTCTTAATAGCTACCTTAAACGATTAGTTAAGGGCACGGTAACGGCCGTTATAATGGCATTTGTGATGGTTGTAATACTTAATGCTCGCTCAACGTTTACTGAAGTCACCGCGACGCTTATTTTAATATTAGGGGTTATTTACGGCCTACGAGAAATATTTAAAGAAGATATTACACGTATGATCTGGCGAGCTATTGTACAAGGGCGACCCAAGTGGCGATTTAGTTTTAAAAATAGTATTACCAAAGACAAAGTAGCGAGTCAGCTAATTTGGCTTGAATACATACGCTTCAAAAAAATCCCTAAAGAAGTAAAATCTATATTTTCAAAACGTCGACAGCAAAATAAACAAGCTGCGCAGTGGTTACATTTTGCAAGTGAAACGCGTGTAAGTGCAAAAGAGTTTTTACCCGGTTACGATACTTTGCAACAAACTCTGCAGTTTAGTCTTGCGCCATTTGCGCGTTATTTAAAACGTGGTGAAGGGAAGTTATATCATTTAGACAGTAATAAAATATCTAAACAGGCGGTTGAACGGCGCTACCAACTTAACATGGTGCTTGTGCTGACTGAGGAAGATAGAACACTTTATCAACGCTATAAAATAACGTTAAATCGCAGTAAAATCGTTAATATTGAGCTTATCTACTCCAAAAAATGAATTTTAGTAATTAAAAAAGGGACTGATAAAATCAGTCCCTTTTTTAAATTTATTTATTAGCTAAACCATGTTTACTATATAAAGTTACTTTGTTTGATACTAGCGTGATCTCGATATTTTTTGCTTCGTCGCCCCACACACAATTAGTATGCAGTGTTTTTTCAACACAATTATCTGCACTTCCCAAAATGGTTTCAACTTCAGTCTTGTCCATACCTACTTTGATTTTTTCGTAACTCTCAAGACTTACCTTAGAACAAGCCGCAAGGCTTAGTGTAGCTGCGATGATAAGGAGTTTTTTCATTGTTATATCCTACTTAGTATTAATGTTTGAATTTTCTGATTTGGACGATCATGCCCATTCGTGGGTGGTCAAAGTAATGTACTTCACCACTTATTACACGTCTAAACTGAGAAAAACGGGCTGACTCTATATCGCCATTTTCTAGCTTTTGGCTAATATCAAAATTAGCTGTAATGTATAAATAATGTCGTAAGTGTATTTTAAATAAACCGTCTAGTTCCCACTCTGCTTTTGATTGGTCTGGGTCGTTAAATAGTTCAGGTTGTGAATTTAATAAACTTACAAAATCAGGATTTGAATAGCTAGGGGTTACGTTAGAATCACTTTTAAGGTGTTTACCTGCTATTAAATGCATACTTGGTGCACGCGATTTACTTGCGCCTTCAAAGCGCCAACCAGTATGTAGAATAGGTGTTAATCCTTTGCGATCTAGCTGTTGGTACTGCGCTTTAAATTGCAGTTGTTCTGGCGCTAATAAATAAGTTTGCTGCATATCATCTTTAGCGGGAGCTAGAGGTGTGACAGGTAGCTCATCGTAGCTTTGTAGGTAGTTTGTACTGTCACCGCATACACCCGATTGCGGGTTTGAATTAACTAATGAATCGGTAAAAGAGCGTTTTTGAAAACGCTCATCGCCATCTATACAGGCTTGCATAGCTTGCTCTGTGTAAAGTGGCGTCATTAAATCTAGAGAGTTTTTATCCTCAATAGCTTTGTGCTTAAGGGTAAAGTCTTCTTGTAAATACGGAGCAGGGCGCTGTTTAAATACCAGCACCTCAACCTCAAACCAACGCTCTGCAAATGCAGTGCTACTAAATAAGCAGCATAAAATAACCAGCGATTTTTTTAGCAACATTAATGGCTAACCTTTTTTTCGAAATCTGCAATCATTGCAGTGACCATTTTTAAGCGTTCGCGGGCATTAGCCTCACTAATAGCAAAGCGCAGTTTATTCGCGCCATCCATTTTGTACACCTTAGGCGCACTTTGTATCAAACCTATAATGAAGCTAGGGTTAACCTTAGTATCTTGGCTAAACTCAAAGTAACCGCCTTTAGGATTCGCTTCAATTTTTGTAATGCCTAAATTACTGGCTTGCATTTTAAGTTGCTGCAGGCTAAATAAGTTTTTAGCAGCATCAGGCAGCAAACCAAAACGGTCTATCAACTCGACCTGTAGTTCATCCATATCATCAAGGTTAGCACAACTTGCAACGCGCTTGTACATGCCTAAGCGTGCATTTACATCGTGTATGTAATCATCAGGTAATAGTGCAGCTAGTTTTAAATCCACTTCGGTTTGTTTTTTAAGTAGGTTTTCAAGTGTTGGTTCTTTACCTTCACGTAGCGCATTTACAGCTTGCTCGAGCATTTCCATGTACAAGCTAAAACCGATAGTTTGCATTTGACCTGATTGATCGTCGCCAAGTAACTCACCCGCACCACGAATTTCTAAATCGTGTGTTGCTAGGGCAAAACCTGCACCTAAATCTTCTAACGATTCGATCGCTTGTAAGCGTTTACTCGCATCTTTAGAAAGGGCTTTTGGGTCACCTGTGAGTAAATAGGCATACGCTTGATGATGGCTTCGGCCAACTCGCCCACGTAATTGGTGTAACTGTGCAAGGCCGAGTTTATCTGCTCTATCCATAATAATTGTGTTGGCTGTAGGTACATCGATACCGGTTTCTATAATCGTGGTACATACCAACACGTTGTATTTTTGATGATAGAAGTCAGTCATTATTTGCTCAAGTTCTTGCTCGCGCATTTGACCGTGAGCTGAGGTGACGCTTGCTTCAGGCACCCATTCACTGATCTCTTGTGCAACACGCTCAATAGTTTCTACATTGTTATGTAAAAAGTAAACTTGGCCACCGCGTTTAATTTCACGCAGTACCGCTTCGCGTATTAGTTCTACATCGCGTTGGCGTACAAAGGTTTTAACCGCTAAACGTTTAGCAGGCGGGGTCGCGATAATTGATAAATCACGCATGCCACTCATAGCCATATTAAGTGTACGCGGTATTGGCGTTGCAGTGAGTGTAAGTATGTCTACATCGGCACGTAGTGCTTTAATTTTCTCTTTTTGGCGTACACCAAAGCGATGTTCTTCATCAACAATGAGTAAACCTAAGTCGTTAAACTTAATGTCTTGCTGAATAAGTTTATGTGTACCAATAACAATATCGAGCTTACCGTTGGCCATTTTCTCAAGCGTGTCTTTTTGCTCTTTAGTTGAGTTAAAACGCGAAAGTACACCAACTTCAATGGGAAAATCAGCAAAACGGTCTTTAAAGTTTTCAAAGTGTTGTTGAGCCAGCAAAGTGGTAGGCACTAAAATTGCCACTTGTTTATCATCGTTAACCGCTACAAAAGCAGCGCGCATGGCCACTTCCGTTTTACCAAAGCCTACGTCACCACACACTAAGCGATCCATCGCTTGCTTTGATTGCATATCACCTAACACTGCTTCTATGGCGCTTCGCTGATCGTCAGTTTCCTCAAATGGGAAGCTATCGCTAAATTGGCGATATGCTGGTGCGTCTAACGTAAATTTATTACCTGGTTTTGCTTGGCGTTGTGCATAAATATCAAGTAATTCGGCGGCAACATCGCGGACTTTTTCAGCCGCTCGTTTTTTAGCTTTTTCCCATGCATCTGAACCAAGCTTATGCAGCGGGGCACTGGCTTCTTCACCACCCGAGTAACGACTAAGCATATGTAATGCAGATACTGGCACGTACAATTTAGCTTCACTTGCGTAAGTAATCGTTACAAATTCAGTAACTACACCTGCAGCATCAATTGTTTGCAAACCCTGATAACGGCCAACACCATGATCGAGATGCACAACAGGCTGACCCTCCTTAAGCTCAGCTAAATTACGAATGAGCGCATCTTGGCTCGCTTCGTACTTGTGCTTGCGGCGTCTGCGCTGAGAGACTTTAATACCTAGCAGTTCTTGCTCGGTAATAATAGAAAGGCTGGGTTTAGTACCCAGTACAACACTTTGCTCAAGCGGGCTTACTATTAAACCTACGTCACTTGCGCTTTTTGTAAATTGCTCAAGTGTTTCAAATTCTTTAAATTTTAAACCGCTTGGTTTTAAAATGCTCAGTAATGATTCGCGACGACCATCCGATTCAACACTGAGTAATATGCGGCCTTTTTTCTTTTTTTGTTCTGCTACATAATTTATAAACGCGCCATAAGGTTCATGCTGCTTATGATCAATTCGAATAGCAGGCAGCTCGCTAACGCTTAAGTTTTTATTGCCCGCTTTAGTACCAAGCTTTGCAAGAGATAAACGAATACGTGCAAAGTTGCCTAAATTAGAAAACAGCTCTTCAATAGGCTGATAAAGCGCATTGGGTTCAAGTAATGGACGAAGTGGGTCAACTCTGCGGTTTTCATAGCGTACATTTACATCATGCCAAAAGTTATCTGCCGCATGCTCTAAATCTCCTAGTTGCATAACGGTTGTTGTATCTGGCAAGTAGTCAAAAATAGTCGCTAGCTTTTCAAAAAACAACGGCATGTAGTATTCAATACCTGCAGGCCAGTTACCTTTACTTACTTGCATGTATACAGAGTCTTGCTGCGAGCTTGCACCAAACTTTTCACGGTAGCTTATTCTAAAACGCTCAATATCAGCGTCGTTAGTAGGAAATTCGTGTGCTGGAAGTAGCTCAATTTTATCTACTTTTTCATCAGAACGCTGCGTTTCTACATCAAATAAGCGAATAGTGTCGAGCTCGTCATCAAAAAAGTCGAGTCTAAATGGATGCGGACTACCCATAGGGTATAAATCAACGATTGAGCCGCGTATAGCGTATTCGCCGTGCTCCATTACTTGTTGAACATTTAAATAACCAGCTTGCTCTAAATTGTCACGAAAGTTATGTGTGTCTAGCTTGTCGCCTACTTTAAAGTTTATTGTTGAACCATAAATAAACGAGGCTGGGGCTGTGCGCAACATTAAGGTAGATACAGGCACAATTAACACACTTTGTTGTTCTTTTTTTAAGGTGTTTAAAGTGGCTAAACGGGCTGAAATAATATCTTGATGGGGAGAAAAGTGATCGTATGGCAGAGTTTCCCAATCAGGAAATACCATTACTGGGTTATCGGGTAATAAATATTCTAATTCTGTTTCAAGGCGTAGTGCGCTTGGTGTATCAGGCGTAACAATCAAGACTAAGTTGTCTTGTTGTTTAACGCCTTCAGCAATGGCAATACTTAAACCACTTCCGCTTAGCTGGCCCCATTGAATTTTATCTTTTTGAGATTTTACCCAAGGCAAGGCTGCCCATTGCTCAAACGCCATTTATTACTCCATTTATAGTTGG
This sequence comes from Pseudoalteromonas sp. SWXJZ10B, assembly GCF_015864475.1. Classification (NCBI taxonomy): domain Bacteria; kingdom Pseudomonadati; phylum Pseudomonadota; class Gammaproteobacteria; order Alteromonadales; family Pseudoalteromonadaceae; genus Pseudoalteromonas; species Pseudoalteromonas sp. SWXJZ10B. The sequence goes on along the minus strand of NZ_JADYXD010000011.1, from coordinate 18,426 downwards.
CTCTTAGCAAGTAAGAGCCATTATATTTGTGACCCAGAGTTCAGGTTACTTAGTCTCGATATATTTTTGTTAGGTCTTTGTAGTGATCAATTCGTCGATCACGTAGGAACGGCCAGATACGTCTTACGTTTTCTGAGCGTTTTTGATCAATTTCTACCACTAAAATTTGCTCATCAGTATTATTAGCCTCGGCTAGTAACTCGCCTTGTGGGCCTGCAATGAACGAATTACCCCAAAACGCAATACCATCGCTTTGTCCACTTGGGTCACTTTCATGGCCTACGCGATTACAACTAATTACCGGCACACCATTGGCAACAGCGTGAGCACGCTGGGAAATAACCCACGCATCTTTTTGACGAGCTTGCTCAGCAACGTCGTCATTTATATCCCAACCAATAGCAGTAGGGTAAATTAATACCTCAGCGCCTGCCATTGCCATTAAACGCGCTGCTTCAGGAAACCATTGATCCCAACATACTAGCACGCCTAGTTTACCTACCGAGGTTTGAATCGGCTCAAACCCGATATCACCCGGGGTAAAGTAAAATTTTTCGTAAAAGCCAGGATCATCAGGAATATGCATTTTACGGTATTTACCGGCAATGCTACCGTCTTGCTCTAATACAACTGCGGTGTTGTGATAAAGACCCGTTGCGCGTTTTTCAAATAAAGAGGCCACAATTACAATGCTTAGCTCTTTAGCAAGCTCACCTAAGGCATTACTACTAGGGCCTGGAATGGTTTCGGCTAAATCAAATACGTCAACATTTTCGGTTTGGCAAAAATAGAGGCTTCGGTGTAGCTCTTGAAGTACAACCAGTTTTGCACCTTTTTGAGCGGCTTCACGAATGGCATTGATTGATTTTGCCATATTTTGTTCAGCACTATCGCTGTTGCTTTGTTGCACTAACGCAACGGTTAATTTTGCAGGGCTTGTCATTGTGTTGCTCCAGCTAAAAATCCACGAGGTAATTGCATTGTAATACAGTGCAGGCTGCCAAATTGTTCAATTATTGGTTGGCAATTAACGCCAATAATAGTGTGTTGTGGGTATGCTTTTTGAACTTGTGCAAGCGCATGTTCATCATTGGCATCATTATACGTTGGCACAAGCACCGCATTATTAATAATTAAGTAGTTAGCGTAGGTAGCCGGTAAGCGTGTTTGCTCATCGTCATACGCGGCTTTTGGCCACGGTAACTCAATTAAGTTATATGGGGTGTTATCGGCAGTTTTAAAGGTTCTTAGTTGTTTTTCCATTGCATCAAGTGCGCTGTAGTGCTCATCAGTTTTATCGTCACACTGCACATATACAAGGGTATTATTTGGAGCAAAGCGCACCAAGGTATCAATATGGCTGTCGGTGTCATCACCCGCTAAATAACCATGGTCAACCCATAAAAAGCTCGTTGCGCCCAAGTGCTCTTTTAAAAGTGCTTCAATATCATTTGGGTTTAAATCTGGGTTACGGTTTTTGTTAAGCAAACATTCGCTGGTTGTTAGCAACACACCATGCTCGTTTATTTCAATACCGCCACCTTCAAGTACCATATCGAGCGCTTGATATTGGTTGTTTGTGCTACTTAGCTTTTTTACCAAAGTACGATTAATTTGATTGTCTAATGCACTTTCAAACTTGTTGCCCCAACCATTAAAAGTAAAATCATAGATTTTTAATTGCTCTGGTGAGTCAATGGCGGCGCAAGTAAGCGGACCATGATCGCGTGCCCACGTATCGTTAGTAGGCGTTACTACAAAATGAACACGATTAAGAGAGATGTTAGCGCTATTTAGTAATGCTGTAATATGCATTTTTAAGTCACTGTTATGCGCCACAATAACAAGCTTTTGCTGCGTTGTTATATGTTTAGCAAGCTCAACATATACAGGTTCTACACGTGCTAAATTATCAGCCCAATCGGTGTCTTTGTGAGGCCACGTAAGCATAACAGCGTCTAGCTCGGCCCATTCTGGTAAAAGTCTAAAGTTCATGAATTTTATATACTAATTAAGATGACACTAGTTTAGCATTTTACAAAAAGATGTCAGCTAATTATCGTTGTTTGAATCATCTTGGGCTAGTTCTAATTCTTGACGTTTTTTAAGTTGGCGGGTTTGAGCATGTAAACTCGCTCTAACAATTAGTTCTTGGTCAGTGGTTCTAATAGCGGTGAAAAGCAGGGTGTATTGATAATGTTCGCTATCTTGTTTTTCTACTGCCACAACTTCGGTGTAACAATAAACCGCAGAGGCTTCGTGGTGCAAAAATAGCTTAGTTCTGAATGATTGGCCAATTGAGTGTACTTCAGGAGAAGTAAAGCGAATACCACCGCCGCCGTAACTATCACATTGGATTGCATTATCTTGCGCTTGTTCTGAGGCCAAAATATGGCTCATTATTAAATCTATTTTACGTGACTGCGCTTGTAAAAATGTAGCTAGCTCTTGTGCTATATCGCCTAAGTTACGCAGTGGGCGTAACGAGCTTTGCTCAAGCTCACTCACTTCATTAGCTAATCTAAATAGTGGGGGGATATCGTCTTCAAGCTCAAGCTGCGATTTAGGAACTTGTTCGTTCGATACGGCGAATAAATTCACTCTTATACTTTCATTAATTTGAAAGTACTGCTCAAACTCACCTAATCTTTCACTATTCATTATGTTCTCCACCACGTATTTATTTAATAGTAGCGTTGTGAGTACTAAATTGCTAGCAGATAAAGTAACTCATAGCGGGCTAAATGCTTTGTTTACATTCAATTTTTTAAGACTTGAATCTGCCAGATACTAATTATGAAAATAAACACACTAAAATTCTAAATTATTAGGGTTAGGTATAAAAAAGCGGCCAATGTCATCCTAACATTGGCCGCTTGGGTATTGATTCATCAGCGCATACTTATTTAAGTAGAGCGGCTAATTCATGTAAATCTTTCACAACGTGATCTGGCTTTTTAGCTAATGGGTAAAGTGCTTTACCTGGGCGTGCAATGAAAGTGGTTTGTAAGCCCGCTTCTTTTGCGCCAGCAACATCCCAGCCATGGGCTGCAACCATCATTGCTTCATTTGGTGCTACATTTAGCTTTTTAAGTACCCATTCATAAGCACGTAAGTCTGGTTTGTAAATTTTAATATCTTCAATGCTGTAACGTGCATCAAAGTAAGACATTAAACCAGCGCTTTCAAACTGTGCCTTTACACCTTTGTTTGAAGAATTTGTAAGGCTTACTAATTTATAGCCCTGTGCTCTAAGTTTTGCCAGTCCTTCTTTAACATCGCTGTGTGGAGGAAGCGTTAAAAGAGGCGTAACAATAGCTGTTTTAGCTTGTTCACTAGTAATATCAATATTGTTGTTTTGAGCAACCATAAGGAGTGACGCCACCCCGATTTGCCCAAAGTCGTGATAACTACCGCTTACTGTATCTACTAATGAATGGTGCAGCATAGTCGAAAACCACAGTGGTAATAAATCTTCACGCCCGCCTAGTGCTTTACCAATAGAGGTACGCATTGACGTTAAATCAAGTAGGGTTTCGTTTACATCAAAAATAAGCACTTTGGGCTTTGTTTGTTCTTTTGGTTCATCAGCGACTGCATAACCTGACACAAGGCTTGTGCCAACAAGTAGTGAAAGAGTAAGTGTTTTTAACGATTTTAAAATAGACATTAGTTATTCTCCGATTCAAGTGCTGCCATAACATCAGTAGGTTCTGCGCGTAGGGTGTAGTCTTCGTTTAAAAATGCGTATGTAATAATACCTTCTTGGTTTATCACATAAGTAGCCGGTAGCGGCAATTTAAAGCTTTTATCGCCGTAGTAGTGTTCAAAATCAATACCAAATTGTGTGTATAACGCTTGAATACGCTCATCGAGTGTAAACAATAAACCAAATTGCTCAGCTACTTTATTACTAACATCTGAAAGCACATCAAACTCAAGGTCGTTTTTTTGTGCAGTTGAGAGAGTTTCATCAGGCAGTTGTGGTGATATTGCGACTAACTGAGCATTTTGAGTTTTAAATTGCGGTAAGTAGTCATTAAGTGCTTTTAGCTCTAAATTACAATATGGGCACCAGCCACCACGATAAAAGCTAATAATTACCGGGCCTTTTTTTAATAAATCCGCAAGCTCAATCTTTTCGCCTTTATGATTGGCTAGGCTGAAGTTTTCTACTTTTTGACCAATTTGCAACGCATTGTCTTTAATATGCTGTGCAATAAGCTCTTCGTTTGTAGTGTTCATTAATGCTAAAACGTCAGCCGGTAACTTGGCATCTTTTTGTACGTTATAGGCATCTATTTGCGCTTTTAAACTCATGATTGAACCTCAATAATTAGACTATTTGCAATTATAGTGTTTTACATATTTAAATAAACATTGCAAAACTGAAAGCTTCATTCGAAAATGTTAAACATTAAAAAGTGCACAATGGCATCTTTATGTATAATTTAAGCGACCTAGAAACATTTATAGCAGTAGTTGAAAATAAAGGGGTGCTTGCTGCTGCGCGTGAGCAGCGTTTATCGCCTGCAACGGTAAGCCATCGCTTAAGTAAATTAGAACGTGAGCTTGCAACAGTACTTGTTTTTAGAGATAGCCGACGAGTACGGTTATCTCCCGCAGGTGAAATATTTTATACGCGAGTTGGCGCTATAATGGAGGCGCTGCACGACGCTGAGCATAGTATTGGTGCGCGTAGTTCATCTGTGAGTGGTTTATTACGCGTGACTATGCCCCCTTGGATTTTTTCAAAATACGTAATGCCAAGACTCAATGAGTTAGAGCAGGCCTATCCTGAACTAAAACTTGATTTTTTAATTACTGATCATTTTGTAAATGTGGTTGATGACGCACAAGATGTGGCAATTCGTGTAGGACAATTAAATGATTCCGGTTTACTGTCACGGAAAATAGTAAACAACAAACGTATACTTTGCGCAGCTCCTAGTTACATAAAAAAATATGGCATGCCTAAAAGCTTAGCTCAATTGAGCGAACACTATTGGGTTTGCCTGCCGTGGCAGCGCCAATTAAAGCTTTTTGATGAACAAGGTAAAACACATACTTTTAATGCAAGAACACGCTTTACTATTTCTAATTCCGACAATATGACTCAAGCAGCCATTGCAGGTCATGGCATTGCAATTAAATCAATGATAGCTATTCATGAAGATATTAAAAATGGCATTTTAGTTGAAGTTATGCCCGGTGTAATGGCACAAGATGATGCACCAGTTTGGTTTTTGCGTCCGCAAAATAGCTTAACTACCCGCAAAACCGATGTATTTTATGACTTTATGAAATCACTATTTTTGAGCTGCGAATAAGCGTTTAAATGAGCGTTTTACTCCAGTTAAAAACAAATAACCAGTAAGCTCGGCAAGTAAGGCAACTATAATAGCTGCAACAATGGCGGCTATAATAGAGTCTTTTTTTAAAATGATTTGACCTTCAAAGCGTTGCCACACTTGTTGCTTTACATCGCTCATGCCACTGATCATAGTAAAAATATATGGAGATTGCGCAAACCTATTTACAGCGATTTGTAAGTCTTGTTGTCGTGTGTAAAGTGTACTGATATTACTTGCACCTTTATTCACAATCCCATCATCAATATTTTTATAGTGTTTAATTAGCTTATTTAAATCATTATTAAAATACTTAGCTGCATCGTTTTTAAAAGGTGCAATGGCACTATTAGCTTCAATTAATTGGGCTGATAATGCTTGGCCAAAATCGCTTATAAATGCAGGGATTTGCACTCCAAGTAGTAAACCGAATGCAAAGAAACTAAGTCGGATATAATCTAAAAATTTACTCATTTATCTTCCTATCCATTTAAATAACCCAGAATTAACATTTGAGCTTGTTTTTATATCAAAAACTCGTAATCTATTGGTAATAAAAATAACAACAAAAATAACAACAGGTGGATGTTAAGGATGACGAAAAAAGTAAAATTCACGTCAACATTTGTTGATATATCTAAACAGCTCAAACGTTTTGTATCGCGCATTGTTCAACCCGACGATGTAGAAGATATTGTGCAAGAAACCTTTGTAAAAAGCTATGAAGCTGATTTAAAACAAGACATCCAGTTTACCCGCAGTTACATGCTTAAAACAGCAAAACACCTAGCACTTAACCATATAGCTAAGTGGGACAACAAATTTAATGATTCGTTAGAAAACGATAACGAATTACCCGTATTACTTAAATCAATGAAGCTTGAAGATGAATACACATCTAAAGAGCGCTTTTTACTTTTTTGTAGAGCTACTGAGCAACTAAGCTCATCGATCCGTAAATGCTTTATATTAAAAAAAGTTTACGGCATGAGCCAAAAAGAGATCGCAGACCAAATGCAGTTAAGCCAAAGCACTGTTGAAAAACACATTGCCAAAGGGTTGTTACAAACCATGTTGTACATGCGTGAACATGAGCAAGGCTCTCAAACGCATCCTAAAGCTCAAGCACACCCTATATCAGTTAAGAGGGTCGCAGAATGAGTAATGTTCATCAATTTAATTCAAAAGATTTAATTTTAGAAAAGTCATGTGATTGGATAAGCGCGATTGATCGTGGTTTAACTGATGATGAAAAAGAGCAATTTAAATTATGGATGATGCAAAGCATCGCCCATCAAGACTCTATATACGAGCTTGCTCAACTTTGGGATGAGCTTTCGGTATTAAATGAATTAAGTCATTTATTTCCTCAGCGTAACAATACTAAAGCATCAAAAAATAAGTGGATGTTTTCTTACTCAATTGCAGCGAGTTTATTTGCGGCACTAATGGTATGCAGCTACTTATTAATTAATTTAGAAAACGGCTATAACCAAGAGCTTGCAAAAGTTAACTACACTAAAATTTACAAAACAAAAGTAGGCGAGCAAGCAACCTATGTATTGCCAGACGGCACTATAGTGCAGCTTAATACTAATAGCTTACTAGAAGTTGCGTACAGCAAAGGTCGTAGGCAGTTACTGCTAAGCCGTGGAGAAGGGCGTTTTAATGTAGCAAAAGATGCTACGCGCCCGTTTAGTGTTATGGCGGGAGATAAAAGTTTTACCGCTCTGGGTACTGTTTTTAATGTACAGCGCAATACTTCGTCAGATTTAGAGCTTGTTGTTACCGAAGGCAAAGTGATGATCACCGACCCTAGTGTAGCGGTTGATGCAAATGACTTTAAAGATTATCAACTTGCAGATAACAGCACGCAAAAAATTCGTCAAATTAATGCCAATATTGTTACCTCAGGCGAAAAAGTAATTATAGAGCAAAGCGTTACAAAGCCAATTACCCAGCTTTCAATGAACGACGTACAACGCGATTTGGCATGGCAAAATGGCATGCTTATTTTTAATGGAGAAGAGTTAAGCGATGCTTTAAATGAAGTAAGTCGCTATACCGCCACACGTTTTGAGCTTTCATCAGCCGAGCTCGCCAGTATTAAAGTAGCTGGGGTATTTAAAGCAGGTGACGTTGAAGGTTTACTAGAGAGTTTACAGACTAATTTTTCTATTGATCATGAGCGTTTAGGTGAGCACGTAGTAACGCTAAAACACCATACAGAATCATAAGTAGACGTTATGCAAATCAAACTAATGTTAGATAAAGTTGCATCAATAAAGATTGAACGTAAAAAAAACATTAAAAAAAAGAAACAAAACAATAGAGGATTTTTGTTTGTCAGCTGTTTATATAAGTTGCGCAGTAACCAAACGCATTTATTGAGTGGATTGAGTGTACTTGCACCGGCTATTTTTAGCTTGAGTGTACAAGCCGCAACTCAAACCACTGGGCAAATGGTGCAATTTGATATAAAAGCGCAGCGAGCAGACAAAGCCTTAATTGAATATGCTAAACAAACAGAGCAAACCGTGGTGTTTTCTTATGAGTTGGCAAAGCAGTATGATGCAAATTCAGTGTATGGATTTTACACTCAGCTAGATGCTCTTGAGGCATTATTAGGTGGGACTGAGCTCGATGCGGTTGTTGATCAAAATGGTTTACTGAGTATAAAACTCAAACAAATCAACAGGAATGATAACAACATGATGAAGCTTTCAGCGGTCAGTGCAGCAGTATTACCAGCTTTACTTGCAGTAAATTCGCAAGGTGTAAACGCAGCAGAAGAAGTCGCTCAAGAAAAAATTGAAAAAATTGCTATTGTCGGTAGCCGTGTAGCAGGACGTTCAGTTGAAGATTTACCCGTTCCAGTAGATATCTTAAGTGCAGAAGCGCTTGAAAATACAGGCCAAACAGAAGTTGGTCGTATGCTACAGTCTATCGCCCCTTCATTTAACTTTTCAAGCTCTGCAATTAGTGACGGTACTGATGCTTTAAGACCTGCGACACTTCGCGGTTTGGGTCCCGATCAAACATTGGTGTTAATTAACGGCAAACGTCGTCACCAAGCAAGTATTATTCATATTAATGGCTCTGTTGGGCGTGGTACCGCAGGCACTGATATGAATGCAATACCAGCCTCTGCAATTAAACGCATTGAAGTGCTACGTGATGGCGCTGCTGCTCAGTATGGTTCTGATGCAATTGCAGGTGTTATTAATATTGTGCTTAAGGATGGTAGCGAAGGTGGCAAAGCGGCTATTAACTACGGTCAATATTCTGAAGGCGATGGCGAAACCATTAACCTTGATTTTAATAAAGGCTTTGCGCTAGGTGATGACGGTTATTTAAATACAACTATCAATTACCGTGACCGTGCACCGACTAACCGTGCAGGTTTACATGGCTCTTGTCAGTTTTATGGTTGTACAGAACTAAGTGACGGTACTTTACTTGCTGGCGATCCGCGTGAGCTGACAGCCGATCGTGATACATTCAGAATTGGTGATGCTGATTCTCAGCAGTTTGGTTTAACAATTAATACCGGTTACGAGTTAGGTGATGGCGAGCTTTACGGCTTTATTACTTACTCAACACGTGAAAATGAGTCGGCTGCATTTTTCCGTCATAATGCAAATGCAGGTGGTAACCCAGTACTACAAGATAATGATGCGACGATTCCGCTAGGTTTCTTACCAAAAATTAATACAACTATCGACGATATCTCGTACAACTTTGGTTATAAAACTGAGTTTGATAACGATGCAAGCCTTGATTTATCTTACACCTATGGTGAAAACAGCATTGATTACACGACAAGTGACACTATCAATGCCTCATACGCTAACTTTTTACGTTATGACCAAGGTTTAAGTGCTGCTGATATTCGTACAACTATCCCACGTGAAGCGTACGCTTACGGCATGGAATTATCACTGCAAACAATCAATATTGATTTTACGCAAAACTTTGATGATTATTCTTTAGCAATGGGTGCAGAAATCCGTACTGACGAATATCGCATTTTAGAAGGTAATGAGTACGCATACCGCGATTACGATACAACCAACGGTGTAAGTATTTACAACGGCTTAAGTGGTGGTGTTGGCTCTGAAGATGCATCAGGTGGTTCACAAGGTTTTGGTGGTTCAGCTCCTGCGTCATCAGTTGATGAATCGCGTGATGTAATTTCATTTTACGTAGATGCAGAAGCTTATGTGATTGAAGATGTAATTTTATCGGGTGCACTTCGCTACGATAACTACAAAGGCTTTGGTGATACAGTAAACTTTAAGCTTGCTGGTAACTGGTCTGTAACCGACGATATTTCACTACGTGGTGCATTAAGCTCAGGTTTTAGAGCGCCTTCAATGCAGCAGCTTTACTTTAATAACGTAAGTACGCAATTTGTTGTTGGTACTAATGGTAATTTAGTTGCAGAAGAGGTTGGTACATTTAGAAATGATTCAACACTTGCGCAAAGCTTAGGTATTCCAAAGCTTAAAGAAGAAAAATCACAAAACCGTAGTTTAGGTATTGTATATAACGTTACAGATAATATTAATGTAACCGTTGATTACTACTCAATTGATATTGACGACCGTATTGTAATTAGTGACCGCTTAGGTAAAGGTTTATCTACAAGCCTTGATGCTGCACTAAATAGTGCGGGTGCTGGCGTAGGTCAGTTCTTCTTAAATGGTGCTGATACAGAAACTCGTGGTGTTGATTTTGTAGCAACGTGGAACACTGAAGGTTTAGGCGGCACGCTTGATTTTACACTTGCAGCTAACTTTACTAAAACAGATGTTGTATCGTTATTTTCGCCTGCTGGCTCAAGCCTTGAGACAGTAAACGTAGAAGATATATTTTCAGCTGAAGACATCTCTATTATTGAAGAGTGGCAACCAGAGGATCGTATTAACTTAAGTGCGCTTTATCAACGTGACGATTGGACAGTTAACCTGTCACTTAATCGCTTTGGTGAGTACACAGTAGAAGATGGTGGTCGTCAAACGTATGGCGCAGAAATTTTAACTGACGTTAAAGTTAACTACTTCGTTACTGAAGATTTGTCGGTAAATATTGGTGCAAATAACTTGTTTGATGTTTACCCAGATAAAAACGAAATAGGTAACTCTCGCTCAGGTACTATTGTGGATGCTAGTGGCGACACAGTAATAAGCAGCTCAGGTGTGTTTGACTACTCACGTCGTTCGGCTCCATTTGGATTTAACGGTGCTTACTACTACGTAGGCGCAGAATACCGTTTTTAATTACTAACCTCCCTTTCGTTATTTAACTCAAAGGGCCGTAAGGCCCTTTTTTTGGTTTTATATTGGGCTGTTTTATTTAGAAATCAAACTTATTGAATAATCATCGTATTGCTTAATATTATTCATTACACTCATTAAAGTATTATGTGTACTGTTTTCGTCTGCGGTTATAAGTACCGAACTTATTTCATATTTAGCCGCGAACATCGCTAAATTAGTCGCAACTTGCTCTAAATCAATTAACCTCCCTGAAAAATATACTCCGTTACTTTCATCAATTCTAAATAAAGCATTTTTAACAGGCTTATCTATTTGAGGGCTGTCGAGTGGTCGGTTTAATTCAATAGCCACAGGTTTTACAAAAGATGTAGTTACAATAAAGAAAATTAGTAATATGAACACTATGTCTAACATCGGGGTCATATCTACATCAACATTATTTTGCAGTTTAGTTAGTTTACTTTTCATATTGGACCTTATTTTTAATTAAATGCTGCGGCGCCACAGCAAGGTTTTAGGTACCTATTAACAAAATTAGCACAGCAAAAATAAAGCGTGGTTAAATAAACATTCTAATAACATTAAATATTTGTATTCATTATGTATTTAAAATGTGGCGAAATAAGGTGGTGTTTATAGCAATCTGCTTATATGGGGTCTATATGGCATCGTTATAGTGTGATTTAATTCGTTAAATTGCTTAAAGATTTATGCAGATTGGTATTAGAGGCAATAAAAAACCCAGCGCTAGGCTGGGTTGTATTTATGCGTTATGTAAGCTTACTGCTTTTGCATACGGCTCATTTCTGCATGGCAGCTTTGCATTGTTAATAATGTTTTAGCCAGTGCAGCTTCGCAATCAGCCGGTTGTGGTTTATCCATAGCGGCTTTAATTTCTACAAGCGTTTTATCTTCTACTTCTTCAAGCTCTTTTACATACGTGCTGTCGTTATGTGAGGTGAATGTAGTAAGTAAGGCTGTGTATGCACGTCGTGCTTCAACTGCGAAAGATGAACCATCTTCGCGTTCGCCTTTTTCATTAATTGCATATGGCTGCAAGCGCTCAACACTCACTTTTCGGGCATCTATCATACGCTGAAAAAGTGCGCCAATAGCAGGGTCTTCAACTTTTTCCTGTGCTTTTTGATAAAAATCGATGCCGCTGTTCATAACTTGAATGATGTCAGTAATATGATTTACTTCTGATCCTTGATGGGTGTTCATAATGACCTCTTTTATTAAATGAATGTATAGTTCAATTTAATAAAAGCAATGTATGTTCCACGTTTTTATTTTTATGTAGTCATTTGATTTTATTGGCTTAATTTCATTTCAGAGAGGGGCTAAGTTAATGAGGAAAGTATTAACCTAGCAATTTTTACATTATATTGTGTAATAAAGTTATTTTAGCTCTTCAGCTACTTCAGCGACTTTTTGGCGTAACCAGATGTGGCTCGCATCGCGATGTAACAGTGGGCTCCAAATCATATCAAGCTCAAAAGGAGGAATTGGAAACGGTGGCTCTAAAATTTTAAGCCCCGGATCATCTAAGTATATATTTGCGGCTTTTGAAGGAAGGGTCGCAATCAAATTTTTCTCTTTAGCTAAATGAATCGCTACATGGTAGTTACGCGTAAAAGTGGCAATGTTGCGATGTTTACCAAAGTGGGCAAGTGCTTCGTCAACCCAACCAAGTTTTTGCACATCTTTAGGGTCCATGCCCACGCCTACACCAAAACCTGTTTTACTCACCCATATATGGCGCGCTTTTAAGTAGCTGTCGAGGCTAAAGTTTTCAATAATAGGGTTGTCGGCCTTAACTAAGCAGCAAAAACTGTCTTTCCAAATACGTTTATGATGAAAAGACTGAGGTAAGTTTTCAAAGCGGTTGATTGCCATATCTACTTTGCCGTTTTCTACGTCATGAAAGGTTACATCACTTGGTGTGAGTATATCTAAAGTAGTATCGGGGGCTTCTTCGTGTAGTTTACTTAAGAGCTTTGGCGCTAACGTACTTGCAGCGTAATCACTGGCCATTATTCTAAATACACGTTTACTCTGGCTTGCCTCAAATTCTCTATTGGGTGCTAGGGTTTCTTCAAGCGTCATTAATATGCCACGAATAACGGGTTGTAACTCTAAAGCGCGCTCTGTCGGGACCATACCATCGCTGGTACGAACTAAAATAGGGTCGTTAAATAAGTTACGAAGACGTTTAAGGCCATTACTCATTGCGGGCTGCGTAATACTCAATTGATTAGCAGCGCGTGTTACATTGCATTCTCGAAGCAATGTATCGAGATAAACGAGTAAATTTAAATCTATTTTACTTATATTCATTGTGTGTCCTTTGCGTCTACCAGTGATGGATAAACCGCTGTGCTGTCGGGTATGGGTAAATATGACTTACCTGCCCATTTTTTATATTTTGTTGCGCCTGCTTCCAAAAGCTAACATCTATAAGCTCTGGATGAGTGCTGAGGAAAAACTTTTTATACATAGGATTAGGCATTACAAATGTACATAACTGCTCTGGGAATACATCTTGTGGTGCAACAGAGTAACTTTGTTCATCCATTAAATAATCGTCGTAGCTCTTTGCTTTCGGTAATGCTCTAAAGTTCATATCTGTTAGGTATTGAACTTCATCGTAATCGTAAAAAATAATACGTTTGTGCTTACTTACACCAAAGTTTTTTAAGAGCATATCGCCAGGAAATATATTAACGGCAATCATTTCTTTTAGAGCTTGCCCATATTCTTCAATCGCGTCTGCGGCACTTTCTTCATCAGCATTTTCTAAAAATAAATTGAGTGGTGTCATGCGTCGTTCAATATACAAATGCTTGATGATCAACCAATCGCCCTCAATTACCATTGATGAGCCAATTGTTTTATGTAATTGCGCAAGTAAATTACTATCAAAACGCGCTAAAGGAAATACGACGTTAGAATACTCTATGGTATCGGCCATTCTGCCAACGCGATCATGATTTTTTACCAGTTGATAGCGTTTTAATACGGTATCACGGCCGAAGGGCTTACTTTCACCAAATTTGTCTTTTATTACTTTAAAAACATAACCAAATGAGGGGAGGGTAAATACCATCATCACCATACCGGGAGTCCCCGGTGCAATTGTAAACTCATCACTTGAGTGAGATAAGTGATTTAAAAACTCTCGATAAAACTCAGTTTTACCCTGCTTGTGAAAACCCACTGCATTATAGAGCTCAGCAAGTGTTTTGTTTGGCATAAGCTGATTCAAAAACCGGACAAGTGCTGAAGGCGCATGAGTCTCTACCATAAAGTAGGCGCGGGCAAAGCCAAAAATGACACGCATTTGAGACGATTTAGTTAAAAGTGCATCTAAATATAATCCGTTATCTTCATCGTGTAATACGGCGATTATAAAAGGCTGAACCCCACTTTTTGAAACAACACGTCCTACTATATAAGCTGCTTTATTACGGTAAAAAGGTGTGTGCAAAATATCAAAGCGCATTTGCCAAGGTTGATGATGTGTATCGGGGGCTTGTTTATAAAAAGCTTTAACAAGAAGGCGAATATCACGCTCTAAATTTACAAATGGGGCTTTAAAATCAAAATGATTAATAATGCGCTTTATTGTTGGCTTTAGGCCATCAACTACTGGAAAATATGTCCTATATTCTGCTTCTACAGGTACTGAAGGAGCATCTTTTAAGGTTGCTTCTACAAATATAAAGTCATTATGAAAATAGCGCCTATGGTACAGCCGGCAAAATACAGAGTTATAAAAGGTTTCGGCGAGTTCTGCTTGAGGGTGGAAACATAAAAAATGCTGATATATCTTTTTAACTTTGAGCCATAGGCTTTCATCTAGTTGCTCTGTTGGGGTTTCTTTTTTTAGCGCTTGTGTGGTTTCGTTAACACGATCATCATAATAGCTGATACGCAAACGGCTGATATCATTAATTGCTTGCCAATCTTTTTTTGCAAAGGCGAGAGGGGCTTTGGCCGTTGTTTTTTGAAATAGCTGATAGTGCCTTTTAAAACCCGTTAAAATTAATTCAGCAATATGGCGAGGCTGCATTTGCACTCCTTAATAGTCCCTAGAGCTTATACTCTATTGTGTTAAGGGTATGTTATTTTAAGTTTAAAACCAAGATAAATATTACTTGCTAATTAAGAGTGATTTATTGGTATTGAGCTATCTTTTTTTCGAGAATTTTAATTTGTTTAGTAATAACCAATACGTCTTTTTTGTACTCTTTATTAATTATTTTTAGTTTTTTAGTAATGTCTTTAGTAATACGCTTTTTATCATCAATGGCTAGAATATGATTTAACCGTTCTTGTTGTTTATATTCAGCACGCTGCTTATTACGATCAAGTATTGTGAGTTTGTGGTTATTGCTGCGTAACTCTGCCTGTAAGCCAGATAGAAGCCTTTCACGTTCAAGTTCGTTCAGTTGTTTAGTGTAATCAACTTTTGGGCCTGAATACTGATTACCCGTTGTGTTAACTTTATAAGTCGTTGCTTCGTCGTCACAGGGAAGTTGAGAAAAGATTGTGCCTTTTTCTGTTACGCATTTGTAGTAAGTGGTATCGCTAAAGCTAAAAAAACTGACAAGTAAAAAGCTAGAGTGGAGGATGGTATTACGAAAAGTTTTAAACATGTATGCCGTCCTTGATTTTTATATCTAACAAAACAATATAAAACTATAACCTAGCTTGGTGGTATAGCAAGCTAGGTTAGGATAACGGTTATTGGGTAAAGGTTTTAAGCTTTTTAATACTCTGCACTAAAAATGGTATATCTAAACCTTGTTCAATAGAAAAACCTTCAGCGGCAGAGATGTTTTTAAAGTTACCATCTGAATCTATTAAGGTAATCCTATCTTTTTTATAGGCTATAACGACACCCTGAGAGTAGTTAACGCCCATATCATCTTTTTTCTTGTATAAATTAACGCCCAGCATTGTTTGCTTAGCAATGGCTTTACAATTTAAATATTGGCCAACACTTGTTGCAATTAAATCGCTAGGTTGAATAAGTCCATCTACTTTAGAAATACGTTTGTCGGAGCTATATAAAGTTGATGTTGTTACTACTTCTTGCTTGTTATTGGCAAGACTAAAAGCAAAAACCTGTGTTTTATCATCTCGTACAACGGCGTTATCGCTACTTTTAATAACTCTAATTGCGCTAGAACTATGTGCTTGATCATTTATAAAACTAAGTTCTTCCACGCCGGTTACTTCAATGCTGCGGCGCTGACTTTGCCATGCGGGAAGAGTTTGATCTCTTAAAATTGCTGCTTTATAAAAAGCTGGCAAACCATACACTAAGCTAAATAGCATATCGTCGTGATTAGTTGGCTGTAAAAACTGCTCTGTTTTGTGTAAGTTTTTATTATCGGCAACAAATTTAGCGAGTTGTTGCTGGGTTTCAAATACAAAAATATCTACATTGGCTTGTGTGTAGTCCTCGCACTTATCAAGCGGGCTTGGCATTTGATAACTAATGTTTTGGTTATTAATTTTTACGTTATGTGCTTGCTTATAGCTTTCTATATCAAGCAGGTCATTTTTAGCTAATAAACTTTTAGCGGTAGTAGGGTATGACAGTGGTAGTACATTATCTTGCTTCGTTACGTCAAAGTTTAAATTTGCGTCAGCCCAAATATGAATACTGTGACTAAGTGAAAAACACACTATTAAAAATGAAATTGCGTAACGTGCAAATTTATATTGTTTTAAGCGCTCAAGGTGTTGCCATGTGTAATTACTCACAAGTAGCTGAAAGCCTAAAATAAGTAATACAATCCCACTGGCTAAAATGGTTGTTAAAGCAGGTGAACTGGTTAAACGATGCCACAACAATGAAATGATTTCAGGCAAGGCAGATATACTTAGATGATAACCCAAATTAACGTAAACATAAGCATCAAGGGTAAGCAGTGAAGCGCCTAGTGTGGCTATAACAGCCGCCATGCCTCGTATATGTCGTGGGTAGGGGAATATTAAACTAAGCGGAAATACCGTCAGCACAAACGCTAAAAAGGCGATAAAACTAGTGTGGCTTAACCACGTTACTAGCATATAAGTAATGCCCATAAAGCTTGTTGGTGGCGAGTCGGCAAATAAGTAGCTTAAGCTAATAAATAGCGCCAAGCCAATATTGGCAAAAGTAAACCAATGGCCCCAGCTTAATAGCTGACTCGCTTTTGATGAAAACTGATTGTGCTGCGATAAATTCATAGAGTTTATTTAACCGACTGTGATAGAGCTTTTGCAAAGTTCTCAGTTACGGCTTGTCTTTTCCCTGTTGGTACATGCTCTTTTAAGATATGCGTGATAGAATTTCCTAAACACATAAGGCTTAAATCTACCGGCGCATTGTGTTTAGTTAGCACATCAATAAGCTGATCGACGATTTGTTCTACTTCTTCATTAGAGTATTTTGATAAGATTGGCATCAGTTGGTTCAATAAAATAGTTATATTCTCGTATTTTAACACTAGAGGCGTGAAAAACAAAGATGACAACAGACGTTAAAAAATTAGTCGTTCATTATGTAGACAAAAAAGACGACGATACGCAAATTCACCTTCGAAATGATGAGATGGTAATTAACGATAAAGTAGCCGTTTTTATCGAACAATTACATCATGCATACAATGGTAAGCCAGGTAAAGGTTACTGTGCTTTCAGTGGTGATAAAAACAGCATTGTAGCATCTGCAATGCAAAGCTACCGTAACGATGAGCTAGGCTTTTGGCGTATGACCGAGCAAGCCTCAACGGTTTTAAAAGAAGAGCTTGATAAGTATGCATTTAGTGAAACAGGCTATTTAGTATTTTGTCATTATCAGTATGTTGCTACCGATTACATGTTAATTGCGATGATTAACATTAAAGAGCATTACTCTATGACTTCAGAGCTAGATTTAGCGGCTTCTCGCCATTTAGATATATCTCGCATGCAACTTGCTGCTCGTATCGATTTAACAGCGTGGGATACGCAAGCAGAAGATAATCGTTATATTTCATTTATTAAAGGACGTGCGGGTCGTAAAGTAGCTGACTTTTTCTTAGACTTTTTAGGCTGCGAAGAAGGTATTGATTCAAAACAGCAAAGCCAAGTAATGCTTAGTGCCGTAGAGGATTATTTATCAGAGCAACAGTTTGATAAATCAGAAAAAGACGACTTACGTAAACAAGTATTTGATTACTGCAATGACTGCGTAACTACAGGCGAAGATGCAAGTGTGAGCGATCTTTCAGCAACGCTTACAAAAGGCGATGACAGCCCGTTTGATAGTTTTTGTAAAGAGCAAAGCTATGACTTGGAAGAAACGTTCCCCGTTGATAAAAAAACAGTAACCAGTATGGTTAAGTTTTCAGGCCTTGGTGGTGGTGTAAGTGTAAGCTTTGAACGTAAACACTTAGGTGAGCGCGTAACGTACAACGAAGCAACCGATACACTAGTGATTAAAGGCATTCCGCCAAACTTAAAAGATCAGCTACAACGTTTTATGGAAAATGAAAAAGAGTAAACTCATTTGAGCGAGTTGAAAGTTGATTTAAGAGCGCGATATTTATATCGCGCTTTTTTATACCGGTATCTAAATTTGTTGCATCGGAACAAAGCTACTAAAATATCTATTGCAAAAATAGAAGTGAAAGAAGAGTAAGTGAGAAAACACAAGCCATGCTTTATTAGCAAGACCGGAGTTTTTCAAGTTAGTTGTCGCATCAAATTAAATTTTATGCCGCCCGCATTGCTTCTTTTTTCTCTGGATTTAA
>NZ_JADYXD010000071.1:0-520 GCF_015864475.1 Pseudoalteromonas sp. SWXJZ10B | reverse complement strand
TTTGCAAGTACGTTAGTGATTGCTGCAGTTAGTGTAGTTTTACCGTGGTCAACGTGGCCGATTGTACCAACGTTTACGTGCGGTTTTACGCGTTCAAACTTTTCTTTTGCCATGACGGAACCTATCAGTTTTGTGTATCTAAATTACATATGAAAATAATCCACCAGAGGTAGATTAAGTTAATTTTTTCAAATAGTATTTTCTGACAGATAAAGGAAGTAATCAAGGAGATTCTTAGGACTGGTGCTGATAGGCAGAGTCGAACTGCCGACCTCACCCTTACCAAGGGTGCGCTCTACCAACTGAGCTATATCAGCAACACAAGAACTGGAGCGGGCAGCGGGAATCGAACCCGCATCATCAGCTTGGAAGGCTGAGGTAATAGCCATTATACGATGCCCGCATAAAAATCTGTTCTTAAACTACCTCTAACCGTCAAGAATAAAGTGGTGGAGGGAGCTGGATTCGAACCAGCGAAGGCTGAGCCGTCAGATTTACAGTCTGATCCCTTTGGCCGCTC
>NZ_JADYXD010000070.1:0-522 GCF_015864475.1 Pseudoalteromonas sp. SWXJZ10B | reverse complement strand
AAGTGAACATGCATAATTACATAGAAACAATAATTCGGTACAGTCATACACGTAACGAAAATTAAATATGTTCATATATATAATTAAAATTCCAGTTTTACATCTTTAACTCAACAAAATAAAACTTAAAAACCAACTATGGAGGAGTTGATTAAAAAACACAACTCTCTCCCAAAATAACGCCAACGTCATCACGTCGGCTCGGCGGCTCCTCACCAGAATCTTACTCCCTACACCCTGCCACTGTCATTCTGCTCCCACGAACAAGGTTCGTGATCATCACAGGTATCAACCACACGATACAAAATTGCAAGGGTGAGTTCATTATAAAAAGAACCAATACCAATTCCAAATAACCACAATTAGCAAGCAACATAGGCAAACATGATAAGCATACGCAACAATCATTATTCAACACTCATATCCAACAAATATTCATCATTCACATCCAACAATTACTCATCATCCATCCATGGACCCAATCAAGAATACACAGAATGATGCATGCACCTGACTCAACAC
>NZ_JADYXD010000069.1:0-524 GCF_015864475.1 Pseudoalteromonas sp. SWXJZ10B | reverse complement strand
GTTCGAGAGCGTTACGCCGTTGAGCGTGACGTTGCCGTCGTTGCTGATGCGGAAGCTGTAGTTCATGCCGTCGCCGAGCACTCCGGTGGCTCCGGCCGCAAGCGCCGCAGTGTGCGTCGTCACGATCGAAGGCTCAGCGTCTTCAGTGGGGTTGAACACAGTGTTCGAGACGCCGGTTACTTCAGTGCCGTCAGGCGCCGTTCCAATCGCGGTTGCCGTGTTTTCGACGGTTCCGTTATCGACATCGGCCTGCTCGTTCGGGCCGAGAATACCGGTCGCCGACGGGAACGTGAGGTCAGAGGGAACAACATCGATCAGCGGGTCAAGCACGCCAACCAGGCGCAACGTGACATTTCCGGTGTTCGTGACGATGAAGCTGTAGGTGATCTCCGAACCCGCTTCACCCGATCCCGAAGTCATCACTCCCGACTTCTCGGCGGTGATGCTGGGGTCGGATTCCGCCGTGAGTTCACGATCAACGTTCGAGTTCGCCGTTACCGCGTCGCCGCCGGGAGTGAGCCCCC